>PKWH01000304.1:0-663 GCA_003131985.1 Acidobacteriota bacterium
CGGCGCTGGATGTTGGGGCGGGGCAAGTGAAGACGGCGCACGGTTTGCTTCCCGTACCCGCACCAGCCACCGCGGAATTGTTGCGAGGCGCGCCGATGTACACGAGTGGAATCGCGCGCGAGCTGGTGACTCCGACGGGCGCCGCGATTGCGACCACGCTTTCGACGCGTTATGCGCNNCGGAGATGACTTTGCGGGCGGTTGGTTATGGAGCGGGAAGCGCCAATCTGACGGAGAAGGCCAACGTCCTGCGCATACTGATCGGGGAAAATGCGACGAGCGAAGCGGGAGAACATTGGGACGCGCCGGTGAGCGTGATCGAAACGAATCTTGATGACATGAGCCCGCAGATTTACGGGTACTTTGTTGAGCGGGCGCTGGCGGCGGGAGCGTTGGACGTGTTTTCGACGGCGGTGCAGATGAAGAAAAACCGGCCGGGAGTGCTGTTGACGATTTTGTGCGATGGGTCGCATACGGCGAGGCTGATCGATCTGGTTTTTCGCGAGACCACTACGATTGGCGTGCGGACTTACGATGTGCGCCGAAAAGTGCTGGACCGCGAGATGGTGCCGGTCGAGACTCCGTTTGGCGAAGTGCGCATGAAGATTTCGCGGATGAATGGCTCAGTGCTAAACGCCACGCCGGAGTACGAAGATTGCCAGCG
>PKWH01000304.1:755-3173 GCA_003131985.1 Acidobacteriota bacterium
AAGGCGGGGGTGACGCCGCAGCAGCTTGTGGATAAGAACGAGAAGATTTTTCGAGAGTTGTGGAAGCTGTTGGGAATCACGACGACCGGTTTTATTCGCACGACGGAGCCTCGGCACGCGCTTGCGGTGCAGAATTTGGTGCGGCGAACGATGCGGCTTTCGCCCGACGCGATTTACAAAAGAAAGTATGAAGGCCGCTACTGCATCTACGACAATCTTTATGTAAGCGATACGCCGGAGCCGGCGGATTGCCAGATTTGCGGGCGTCCGGGAGAACTTGTCTCCGAAGAAAATTATTTCTTTCGGCTTTCGGCTTATCAGCAGAAATTGCTCGACCTCTATAAGAATAATCCGCAGTTTTTGTATCCGGATTTTCGATTCAACGAGGTGAAAAGTTTCGTTGAGAGTGGGCTGAAAGATATTTCCATCAGCCGCAAATCCGTCAAGTGGGGAATTCCGTGGCCGGATGATCCCGAGCACGTCTTTTATGTGTGGTATGACGCGCTGACGAGTTATATGAGCGGGATCGGATTTGTGGATGGCGAGCATGACGGCCCGGACTTCAAAAAATATTGGCCGGCCGACATTCATGCGATGGGGAAGGAGATTATCCGCTTCCACGCGGTTTACTGGCCGGCGTTTCTGATGGCGGCGGAGATTGAACTGCCGAAGCAGATCGTTGCGCATGGATGGCTGCTGTTCGAGCAGGAGAAGATGAGCAAGTCGAAGGGGAACGTCGCGTATCCCGAGCCGATTGTGAAGGTGCTTGGCAATGATGCGCTGCGGTATTACCTGCTGCGGGAAACAGTTTTTGGGCAGGACGGGAATTTTTCGCGGGAAGCGCTGATTACGCGTTACAACGCGGATTTGGCGAATGGGCTGGGGAATTTGGCGAGCAGGACGCTCACGATGATTGCCAAATACTTCGCGGGTGAGATTCCGGGTCCAGCGAATGGCCGGGGTACTTCGGAAGGCAGGAGCGATAATGATCTCGAAGTCGAACAATTCGCGGAGATGGCAGCTCGGAACGACAGGCCCTCGGGCGTCCTGTGGAGGTTCGATAACTTCGATTTTTCTCGTGGCATTGAAGTGATTGGTACTCTCGTTTCGGCGGGAGATGCGTATCTCACGTCCACGAAGCCATGGGCGCTGGCCGGTGACGGGGCAGATCGGGTACGCCTGGGTAGAATTCTTTATACTGCTGCCGAGGCACTGAGATTTACTGCGGTTTTGGCTCATCCATTGATCCCGGATGCGACACAGAAAATCTGGGAGCAGCTCGGACAACCTGGCAAGCTTGCGGATGTGCGCATCGATCAATTGCAGTGGGGCGGACTTAAACCAGGAACGAAAATCGGGAAGCCTGAAGGGGTTTTTCCGCGAATTGACAAAAAAGAAGCATTGGAGAGGATTGAAACCATGGAAAACGAAATACGGAATCCGGGAAGCACGCAACCAGATGCATCGACGACTACGACGAACAAACCGGCGGAGGGAGCCAGCACTGGGACTTCTGCGGCAGGAACGGCGGCGATACCTGCGGGAGCGCCGGGAGCAGGCGGCCCTTCGGCCGCGGCTGGGACAAGTGCAGCGGCGACCGCGGCAACGACAGCGCCTTCGGCACCGGCGAAAATTGGGATCGAGGATTTCGCGAAGGTGGAGCTGCGCGTGGGCGTGGTGAAGTCGGCGGAAAAAATCGCGGGAGCTGACAAGCTGCTCAAAGTGATGGTGGACATCGGCGACGAAGTGCGTCAAGTGCTGGCGGGGATTGCGCCTGCGTATGCGCCGGAGGAATTGGTGGGGCGCAAAGTCGTAGTGGTGACGAATCTTGCGCCGCGGAAGATGCGCGGTGTGGAGTCGAATGGAATGCTGCTGGCGGCGTCGGCTGGGCCGGACGGGAAGGCTGTGCTGTGTACGTTTGCGGAAGACATTCCTGCGGGCGCGAAAGTAAAGTAACGCCAGGAGTGGAAATGAACCAATCTGACTCGTACGCCATTTTAGCCAGGCACTATGACGCTGCGTATGCTAACAAGCAGTTTCTGGCAGATGTGCCGTTCTACGTCGAATTGGCCAAACAGTTCGGGGGACCCGTTCTGGAGATTGCCTGCGGAACAGGCCGGGTTTTGCTGAACGTCGCGCGAGAAGGGATAGAGATTGATGGAGTGGACAATTCTTCGGCTATGCTGGGAGTATTGAAGACGTGTCTCGAGCGCGAGTCGCGCGATGTTCGCGACAGGGTCACGCTGCATGAAGGGGATATGCGGCGATTCCGCTCGACGAAGAAATATCCGCTGGCAATCATCCCTTTTCGGCCAATGCAGCACATGTTCACGGTGCAAGATCAAGTGGACGCGTTAACCACGGCCGCAGCCACCTTACAGGAGAACGGAAAGCTCGCTTTCGACGTTTTCTATCCGA
>PKWH01000304.1:3245-3703 GCA_003131985.1 Acidobacteriota bacterium
TATTTCTGCTGGCAGGATTGGAGCCGCTCGAAGAATATGGCTCATTTGCGAAAACGCCGCTCGATAATAATTCGGACCAGATGATCTTTGTTCTGAGTAAGACCGGTCGAAACCGGATGTAGGTTGCGCCCTCAAGGTCCTCGCAATTGCAAATTGTCGACTCACATGCGCATTTGGAGTTTCCGCAGTTCGATGAAGATCGGGCGGCGATGCTGGANNGCGGCGATTCCGTTTGCGGAAGAGTACGACTGGATTTACGCGACGATTGGAATCCATCCGCATGAAGCGCAGCTTGCCACCGAAGAGCATTTTGCGCGGCTCGATGAATTGGCGAAACATCCGCGCGTGGTCGCGTGGGGCGAGATGGGGCTCGATTATCACTACGATCATTCGCCGCGCGACGTGCAGCAGCAGGTTTTTCGGCGTCAGCTTGGGCAGGCGCGCGAGGCGAAGCTGCC
>PKWH01000304.1:3737-6560 GCA_003131985.1 Acidobacteriota bacterium
TTTCGTTCGCGGGGAACGTGACTTATCCGAAGATGCAGCATCTGCGGGACGTAGCGAAAGAATTGCCGATGGAGCGGTTGCTGACGGAAACGGATTCGCCGTTTCTTCCGCCGCAGGGAAAGCGAGGAAAGCGAAACGAGCCCGCGAATGTCGTGGAGGTAGCGCAAGCGTTGGCTAATGTGAGAAACTCAACCATCGGCGAAATCGCGGCCACCACGGCCGCGAACTTCACGCGGTTCTTCAGGCTCGGCGCCCCGGCCTCTCCGGCGCAGCCAAGGTAAAAACGAGCGATGGCATTTGCCGTCCAAATGGCAAAAGGGATCTTCGATCTGGTGCGAGAAGACCTGGCGCTCGTTGAGCAGGAAATTGCGGCGCAGAACAGCGCGGCGATCGAGCCGGTCTGCGAAATTTCGAGTTATTTGCGCGAGGGCGGCGGGAAGCGGCTGCGTCCGGCGCTGCTTTTGCTGGCTGCGGGAGCTTCCGGGTATCGCGGCCAAAGCGCGATCCGGTTGGGCGCGGTGGTCGAGATGATTCACAGCGCTACGTTGATTCACGATGACGTGATCGACGGAGCGAATACGCGGCGCGGGCGTCCTAGTGCGAATGCGCGCTGGGGAAATCACATGAGCGTGCTGGCGGGCGACTGGCTGTACATGCAATCGTTCGAAATGGCGCTGCGCGAACGAAATTTTGCGGTACTCGATATCTTGATCGATCTCACACAAAATATGGTTGAAGGCGAATTGCTACAGCTCACGAGGCTGGGGCGAATCGATCTGAACGAGACTGAGGCGACGGAGTTGGCGTACCGCAAGACGGCATGTCTATTCAGCGGATGTTCGCGGCTGGGAGCCGTTTTGGGGAAGCAGCCGAAAGCGGTGGAAGACGCTCTCGCGGAGTACGGGCGCAACGCCGGGCTGGCGTTTCAGTTGGTGGACGATTTGCTGGATTTCACGGCGTCGCCGGAAAAACTTGGCAAGCCAGTGCTGAGCGATTTGAAAGAAGGAAAAGTCACGCTGCCGCTGATTTTTGCTTTGGAAGCTGCGGCGCTTCCGGCTGCGGTGGAAGGCAACGGCGATGGCGTCGGCCACGAGCATTCGAATGGAGACGGGCGGCGGCTGGTGGCAAAGGTTCTAGAAGAGCGGGATTTCCAGAGCGTGCGGCCGGAACAGATTACGAAGCTGGTGAAAGAAACGGGCGCGCTCGAGCGTTCTGCAAAGCTGGCGCGCGAATATGTGAACCGTGCGAAAGCAAGCCTGAGCGAATTGCCCGACACCGAGTACCGGCGCGCACTGCTGGCGGTCCCTGAGTTTATCCTCGATCGAGAGAATTAGTTTCAAGCCGCGATTCGACCCGCTTCACCTCAAGAGCATCCGGCAGGTTGTCTCGCCCTCAGTAATGAAACCGATAGCGAAACTCGACGTAGATTTGTCGTGGATCGTTGAAGTGGAAACCGCCGAAGGTCAAGCTGTTGTCCAACTCTACGCGACGGTTTGCCACGTTCAGCGCGGTCAACGACACTGAATATTTCTCGCCAAAGTTTTTTCCTACTGAAACGTCGAACGTGGTGTGACCGGGCAAATAGGGGCCGGGAAATTGCGCGTCCGGAAGTCCGTTCGTGAACCCCGAGCCGTAATACACATTCGTTGACGCGAACGAGTGCCAGGGAAGAGTTGCATTGAAACCCACATTCAAGGTGTTCCTCTGGTCGTGGTCCACAGGTGACAATCCGGGCGGAATATTTAGCGGGCATGACGGCGTGTCGGGGGGGCAAACCAAGCCTCCGGTGATGGGCGAGCTTGCCTGCGCGAGTTGATTCGAATAGGCCAAGTGAAATTGGCCGCGATGCCAGAGGCGTGGGGAGCGCAGTGTGAGTTCCCAACCTTGAATCAGGGCGTGNNCCGTGATAGGGAATCGTAACGCCGAATTGGTATTCAATATCGCGTTCGCCGCGCAGAGGAGCGAATGTTAGATTCTGGCTGTTCGCTAAACCGAGCAGAGGGCCGGTGGCAGTCAACAGGGGAGGGGCCTGATAAAACTCGCCGTAAAACCCGCGAAACACCCAGCCCAGACGCGGGACTCTGACGGCTACTCCAACGCGAGGGTCCGTAGCGTTCTCCACAATTTCCGGCTGAGTTCCGACGGGAGGAGAGTCAAAGTGCGATTGGCGAAGACCAGCGATCACCGTCAACCACGAGGTCACCTTAAATCTGTCGCTGACGAATGCTTCCGCTAGGCCTCCGGTGGTTGCGGCGGAAGATGGACCTGAGTTCTGGCACGCCGGATTGTTCGGAGGAGTGCAACTCGGAAAAACATTGTTGAAGAAGTTGCTCTCGTGCTGAGCGAATCCGTACACTCCCGCTTGAATGTCGTTTTTCCAAACGGTTGCGCCCAAGGCGGCTTGCATACCCGCGTAATTGGCGGTCTGGTCCACATCCGTTATAACCGGCACATCGTTCGGCGAGGCGTTATAGCTGGCCTTGTTGTAATGATAGAAGGGTGAAACGGTGAGAATCAGGTTCGGATTAAACGTGTGGATCCAGGAGAAGGTGACGTAACCGTCAGGCTCACGCTCACTATCGCGAAGGCCGAAGCTGGGGGGCTCCCCTCCCGCCACCAACTGCAGATTTCCGATTGAGTTGGGATTCGGGTCGATGGGGATTTGGTAAAAATCCTGTCGCAAGGAAGCGACTATACGAAACTGGTCCTTCGGATTCGGATTAAAAATAAAGGACGCGAAGCCTCCGTAGCCGTTCTCTGCGTCATGAACAACCTGGCCGATCGGGGTCTGCAGACCATAGTTGCTGCGATTCGCATTTAGGC
>PKWH01000114.1:0-14942 GCA_003131985.1 Acidobacteriota bacterium
AAATTCATCCTGCATAAATTTGAAAATCCTATCGGCGAGGAAACCTACCAAATCACGCGCGACGGAGATTCGCTCGCGGTGAAAATGGATTTCAAGTTTACAGACCGCGGCACGCCTGTGCCGCTAAAGGCCACGTTTCGCGCGGCGAAAGACTTGACCCCCGAAATGTTTGAAATCAAAGGCCAGAATTCTCGAGTGACTACCATCGATGAGGCCGTAGAAGTCCGGGCCGCTCAAGTCCGTCTCCGGGATCGCGGGAAGTGGACCGAAGCCGCGCGCCCTTCGCAGTTCTTCACCATTGCAGGCTACGCGCCCACAACAATGCAGATGCTGATGGTGCGTTTCTGGGCCTCGCACGGCTCGCCGGCAGATTTGGCCACGCTTCCCACTGGCGACGTAAAAATTAAGCCTCGCGGTCACGACGTAATCGTCATTGATGGAAAAAGCGCAACGTTGGACCGTTTCACTGTCGAAGGTTTGATCTGGGGACGCGAGACGCTGTGGTTTGATCTCAACAAAAATCTGGTCGCCTCTATCACTACTGATGCCGAATTCGATCACTTCGAAGCCATTCGGGATGGATACGAAAGCGCGCTGGGTACCTTTGTCGGAAAGGCTGGCTCTGACGGCATGGCCGCGCTGGCGGATATCTCCAAAGGAATTTCAGGAAGCCGCGCCGAAACTTTGGCCCTAGTCGGCGGAACACTGATCGACGGCACAGGAAAAGACCCGATGCCCGATTCGATCGTGGTCATCGAAAAGGGACAGATTGTCGCCGCCGGACCGCGCAAACAAGTGAAGATTCCGAAAGGTGCTACCAAAGTTGACGCACGCGGCAAAACGATCCTCCCCGGGCTTTGGGACATGCACGCACATTTCGAGCAGGTCGAATGGGGACCGATATATCTCGCGGCGGGCGCCACCACCGTTCGCGATTGCGGCAATGAATTCGAATTTATCACTGCTGTGCGCGACGCTATTAACCAGGGCCGTGGCCTCGGTCCGCGCTTACTGCTCGCTGGAATCGTGGACGGCTCAGGGCCGCTGGCTCTTGGCGTCGCTCGCGTGGACACGCCCGAACAAGCGCGCATGTGGACCGACAAATATCACGACGCGGGCTTCCAGCAGATGAAGATTTACAGCTCGGTGAAGCTCGAAGAACTGAAGGCGGTCGCTGAGGAAGCGCATCACCTTGGCATGACCGTCACCGGTCACGTTCCGGAAGGACTCGACGCGTATCAGACCATCGACGCCGGACAGGACCAGATTAATCACATCGAGTACATTGCGGACATCATGGTTCCACCGCTTCCTGCAAACGCGAAAACTCTGGATCGCCTCAAAGCGCGCGGTGATATCGATTTGAATTCGCCCGAAGCTCAGAAAGCGATTGCCTTCCTGGTTCAGCACGGCACGGTCATAGATCCCACGCTGTCCATTTTTGAGTTCTTTACCGCAAACACCTCGAAGTCTCCCATCAGCATCGAGCCTGGAATCGCGAAAGTGGCGCCGGAGCTTGCGGCAATCCTTTCCGGGACATCACCGCCTTCGCTTGCGTCGCCGCTTATCGAGAAAATGTTTCGGAAGGAAGTCGCGATTGTAGGCGCTCTCCATCACGCGGGAGTTCCGATCGTCGCCGGGACGGATCAGAATGTTCCCGGCTACAGCCTTTACCGCGAGATCGAATTGTACGTTCAGGCTGGATTCACGCCCATGGAGGCGATTCAAGCGGCGACGATCGTGCCTGCTCGCGTAATGGGTCTCGACAAACAACTCGGAACGGTGGAGGCTGGAAAGCGCGCGGATCTAATCATAGTGGGTGGCAATCCGCTGGAGTCCATCCACAACATTCGCAAAGTTGAATTCGTAATCACGAACGGCGTGATGTACAACTGCGCGGAGCTATGGCGCAGCGTAGGCTTCAGGCCGTAGGCTACGGGACCTTAGCCGTCGCATCCTTGGGAGGAAGCAATGGAAAAATGGACACGCAGGAAATTCTTTCTTTCCACTTTGGCAGGCGGCCTCGCTGCGAGCACGCGCCGGATTTTCGGAGCCGCTGTTCCCTCAACGGTCAAATCTTTGCCGCAAGCAAGTGCGCAAGCCTCCGCGCAGAGTGCCCGCCCGCTGATCGTTTCCGCAGCTAACGGACTGCAGCATCTCGATGATGGCATGGCCATCCTGAAATCCGGCGGCGACACCCTTGATGCCGTTCTCGCCGTCGTCACCAAGGTGGAAGACGATCCAAATGATGATTCAGTCGGCTACGGCGGTTTGCCCAACGAAGATGGTGTTGTTGAGCTTGACGCATCCGTGATGCACGGCCCATCGCGGCGCGCCGGTTCGGTTGGTTCGATCCAAAAGATCAAAAATCCGTCGCTGGTGGCAAAAACTGTGATGGAGAAAACCAATCATGTTTTCATCGTGGGCGTCGGTGCAGAGAAGTTTGCCGTCGATGAAGGCTTCAAAACCATGGATCTGCTCACCGACCGATCGCGTATTGCCTGGCTCGCGTGGAAAGCGTCTTCTTCGGAGAACTGGCGTCCCGGTCTGGATAGCCCTCAATGGAAGGAAAAACTCGCGCAGCTACTCGATACTCCTGAAAAAATGACTTGGCGCGATCATATTGAAGAAGTGGTCGTTCATCCCCCCACCGGAACGATAAATTGTCTCGCTGTAGATGCGAAAGGAGACATTTCGGGAACGACGACAACCTCGGGACTTTCCTGGAAGATAGCCGGACGCGTCGGCGATTCCCCCGTCATCGGTGCCGGTCTCTTTGTGGACAACGACATTGGCGCAGCCGGTTCCACCGGGCGGGGAGAAGAGAACATCAAGATTTCTGGCGGCCACACGATCGTCGAAATGATGCGCAAGGGTATGTCTCCCACCGACGCCTGTCTGGAAGCCCTGCACCGTGTCGCGCGAAATTACAAGGCGTTTCCCGATCGCCTGAAGCAATTTCATATTCAGTTTTACGCCCTGAATAAAAATGGCGAGCACGGCGCGGGAAGCTTGTGGGGAATGCATACGGATGGCCGCCGCGTGCAATACGCTGTCCACGACGGCGTCAAGGCGCGGCTCCTCCCCTGCACTCCCCTTTTCGATAAGATCGGCGGCGACTACTAAAAGATGGAAGGACCGGCCTTTAGACGTAAGGCCGGTGCGCGACGGAGCTACTTAACTACATCCGAGACAAAAACCAAGCGGATGCCGCGAGCCTCGAGCCGCGGAACATCCTCAGCGAGCGCATCGATCGTATCCGGTCTGGGATGCCCGATCGCGATCGCGAACCCGTCGCGCTCCGCATCGCGCGCGGCAAGCTCAAGTTGTCCGAAAATTGCTTCGCGGCTCGCTGAATCGTCGAGGAACACCTTTCGCGAAGCGGCGCGCACCCCCAGGCGCTCCGCCGTGTCGTAAGCCACTGTCGACGCCAGCGTGCGGCTATCGACAAAAAACAGTCCACGCTGGCGCAGTCCTGGCATCAGAGCAGCCATCAAAGCAGGATCCGCCGTGGCGCGCGAGCCTTGATGATTGTTCACGCCAACCGCATGCGGCACCGTTTCCAGCATTCCCGCCAATGCCGAATCCACCTGCTGTTCGTTCATTCCGACTCGTAACTCGACTTCCTCCGTTTTCGCTGTGTCGCTCTCGGACTGCATCGGAAGATGCAGCATTACTTGATCTCCCCTCCGGTAAGCCTCCTCCGCGACTTCCGTGGACAACGGCAAATGCGGGAGGACGGAAACGGTGAGTGGAAAACCGAGCGCGAGCAGCGAATCGGCGGCCGCGCGGTCGTAACCGAGATCATCAATAATAATCGCGAGCCGCGCATCTCGGTAGCCACGCTTCACTGCAACATGGGAGCCAGCCGCAAGCGGTGTGATGACGTGAATCGTATGCGTGCGAATACCGTTGGAGGAGTAGTCAAACCGCATGATGCCGTCCGAACTGCTTTCTCTGATCGACAGTTTGTGGCGGCGTGCGATTTCGTCCAGAGCTTGCGCGATAGGTCCGACCTGCGAGGCATCGGAAAGCGAAACGTAAACGCTATCCGCGGCTAATTTCCCCGTTCCGCCTTTGGATGGCTGAAGCTCGGGACGAATCGTAACCTCGGATTTGTGCCCGGAAACTTTTTGCGCAGCGGCAACGATTTCGCTCGTAATCGCGCGAAGCTCGGCCTTTGATATTTTTTTCTTTCCGCAGCCTGTGGGAAGGAGAACGATTATGGAGGCGAGAAGAACCAGAATCCGCCGCACATCCGGGACCCGCTGGAACGCAGGTCCCCGACCTGCCTTCACGAGTAGCTACGCAGCCTTTCGCGCGGATGTTGCCGTGCCTTGCAGAACTTCGATGGCTTTCTTGATCACCGGATCGTCAACAGAAACGGGTTTCTCGGAAGGAACGGGTTGCTTCTGATCGTTTGCCGCAATAACCTCATCGAGTGAGGGATGGACCTCGGCGGTGGCGGCAACTCCGTTAGCTGGAATTTCCTTGTTGTCGGGAGTGTAGTAATTCGCAACGGTCAAAATCATCGCGGAACCGTCATCCATTTCGATTAGCTTCTGCATCGATGCTGTGCCGTACGTGCGATCGCCTACCGTCTCTCCGCGATGATTGCCGGAGATAGCGCCAGCCACGATTTCTGCCGGACCGGCAGTTCCAATTCCAATCAACACCGACACTGGATCCGTCCAGACAACTTTCGACGGCTCCGCGGTGGAAACAATAGGATTCACCGTTTGACCCTTGAGTGTTGTAATCGTGCCGGACGGCACAAAAAGCTGGGCAGTGGCGATTCCTTCTTGTACTTCCCCAGAAGGGCAATCACGCAGGTCTAAAATCAGTTTTTTGATGCCCTGATGCTGAAACTGCACCAGCCTTTCGCGAATCTGTTTGGTCATACCCGCCTCAAACGTTGGAACGCGGAGATAGGCAATATCACCCTGGAGCTTGTCTTCAAGAAGCTTGGGCGCGGGTAGCTTTTCAAGTGTCAGGTCTAGGTCTTGTGGTTCCGTCTTCCCGCGGCGAATGACGGAGATTTTCACCACCGTGCCCGGCGCGCCGCGAAGAAGAAGTTCGGCTTGTCCAATTGCCATCTGTCCCGTGCTGAATCCCGCGATTTTTTCGATGATATCGCCGATACGCAAGCCGGCTTTCGCGGCGGGCGTGTCCGCTAACGTTCCCAGCACGCCGATGTAGCCGCGTCTGATAAGCACGAGTCCCGTTTCACCCGTAGCTTTCGTGGCGCTCTTCTCTTTGTAATCTTTGTACTCGAGCGGGCTAAGGTAAGCCGATTCCGAGTCCAGCGAGTCGAGCAGTCCGTGAAGGGCGCCGTTGGTGACTTGTGCCATGTTAGGGTCGTCCACGTAATCGTTCTGGACCTTATCCAGCACTTCGCTGTACACGGTCAGCGCGCGGTACGCCTTTTCGTCGTTTGACCGGGCGCGAAGATAGCCGGTGGCCACAAAGGCTATGACGACCAGGGACAGGATGATGACAATCTTCTTCGATAGCGGGCTCATGGGTTTTTCCTCTTCTCCGCCAAGTTTGCAGCGATGCCAGGTTAGACGCGTTCTCGCGCCACAGGTTTGCACTAGTGGCATCGATCACGAACACTGATTGTACCATTTGAACCTCATTTTCGCCTCGTTTGAATCGCCCGGAGTCGTCATTTTCAATGACCACGACAGCGCAGACCCTTCTCGATGTCGGTTTACACTCTTCCGAAAGAAATCTGCGCATGAGTCGGTGGCTGGTATGCGATCGAAAGACAAAGCAATCGTCACTACTGAAAGTAATATTTTTAAATTTCCAATTTTAATAGTTCCTGGCATCAGCCTTTGAACCTACTAGAGCTAACATCTTACCTTTCAGCAAAATTTTGTGCTTGTCGATTCGTTCCAATGTTGGTATATAGCGTGCATGTCTTTCGGACAGCGATTGTCTGTCAGAAACTAGAATTTCAAGTTTGCGCCAAAGTTTCCTCGGGGTGGGGGAATATAACGTGCGACGTGTTTTACTCTGCAGGTCATTTCTGACTTCAAACCAAGACGGACATGTCGCAGTGTCTCGCGATTTCGATCTCTCGCCAACGGCCAGCAGAACTCGAAGGAAAATTGAAAAGGGGGAGTCCGTGAATACATTCTCTTCAAGCCGTGCAGCACGCCTAGGTGTGTGGGGTACTCTGACTGTTTTGGCGCTGATTCTTTTGACGGGTGGGCTAGCCCGTGCGCAAGTGTCCAGCGGGTCTATATCGGGTACCGCGATTGACCCTTCAGGTGCGGTTATCCCTGGCGTGCAAGTCAAAGTCATCAACACCGGGACTGGGTCCGTTGCGACCACGACTACAGACGGTGCCGGGTTATTCCGGGTCTCGGAATTGCAGATCGGAACTTACAGCCTCGAGTTTACGAAGCAAAGCTTCAGCAAGTACGTAGTGAACAACGTCGTGGTGACGGCTGGCACGGACCAGGGCGTAGGATTGATCAAATTGGCCGTTGGTGCGTCCACCGTGACGGTGGAAGTCACCGAAGCCCCGCCTCTACTGGAAACAACTGAGGCCCAGGTCTCGACCACCTTCACGACCCAACAGATCACGAGCTTTGCTGGTTTGCAGGAGAACGAGGGGATGGATTTCCTCGCCTTGCAGATACCCGGCGTCAACATGACGCGCGACAACACTTTTTCGAACTCGAACGGAGTCGGTTTTTCGGTCGACGGCCTTCGCGGCCGAAATAACGACCAACAAATCGACGGTCAGAATAACAACGACAACTCGGTTGCCGGCCCTTCGCTGTTCCTTTCGAACCCCGACTTCGTGCAGGAATACCAGGTTACAACCAACAACTTCGGGGCCGAATATGGGCGGAATTCCGGTTCCGTTGTCAACCTGGTGACGCCATCCGGCACTAACAACTGGCACGGTACCATCAACGGAGCCGAAGGCAACGCAGCCTTTGACAGCCGGACGAACGTGGACAAGGAACCCTTCCAAGACCCGAGCCTCACGGCGGTCCCCTGGTTCAACAATGTGTTTGCCAGCACCACGGTAGGCGGCCCGGTGAAGAAAGACCACATCTTCGTTTTCGGAGGGTTTGACACGCAGATTATCGAGTCGAAATCGGTGGATCAAAGCGGCGACCTGACTCCCACACCTTTTGGACTAGGAGAGTTGGCGGCATGCTATCCCAATAGCGCGAGCGTAGCGGCGTTGCGCACCTTCGGGCCCTACGGAATCGGAGCAGGAAACCCGACTCCATCTGGTACGGCCCAGAATTTAACACTTACCGGCTCCCCAGCTGGCCCGTGTACAGTACAGTTTAACGGCGTTACAAGGACTCTAGGCACACCCTTCCACGAGTACGATTTTATCGGCCGCTCCGATTTCCAGTACACGAAGGACAGAGTGTATCTGCGTTATCTCTACAACTATTCAAATAACATTGATGGCGACCCGTTCGGAACAGCCGCGGCGGGTTATCCGGCATCGGTTCCGAGCCGCAGCCAAACTGGACTGATTGGCTGGACCCACACGATCTCGCCGTCTATGACGAACGAGCTGCGACTCTCCTATGGCCGGCAGAACACCGAATTTGGCGGCAATTCAATCGGGAATACGGTCCCGGTCCAGGGCGACATTGGAAACGCTTTGGCAAGCATCGGAATTACAAACACAGGAGGTCCAGCCATTCTTGGCTTTGGACCGGCCGATAACGCTCCGCAGGGCCGCATTGTGAATACCTATCAGATCCAGGACCAGTGGAGCTATGTCCACGGGAAGAGCCAGTGGAAGGCAGGAGTGAATTTCACACGTCAGGTGTCTCCCAACATATTCCTTCCGAACTTTAACGGCACCTTCAGCTTTGCTCCCTTTACTAATGGCGCGACCAACCTAGTCACTCCGGATTGCACGATCACACCGGGCGAATCCCTGAGTGCGCTGTCAGCTTTCGCGTGCAACGTTCCGACCAACATTAATATCACGCAAGGAAGTCCAAAACTCGACTTCAAGGAAAACGACACATTCCTGTACGTTCAGAACGATTACAAACTCCGGCCGAACTTGACGCTGAATCTTGGTCTCACGTGGTCTTACTATGGCCAACCAGCAAATCTCTTCCACGATGAAACCCTTGCAAACTTCAGGAGTTCGACGCCGCTATGGAATCCGGTCTTCGGACAATCGGTTAACGTTTTTCCTTCAATCCCAGCTCCTAAGAATAGCTGGGGGCCCAGCGTTGGGTTCGCCTGGAGCCCGAGTATGGATAACTTCCTGACGGGCGGGAACGGGAAGACGGTAATCCGAGGCGGGTACAGACTGTCCTATGATCCGCCGTTCTACAACATTTACCTCAACATCTCAACTTCATCACCGATTGTGCTCGCGCAATCGCTAAGCGGAACCAATGCGGCTGAAAATGCCCTACCTGCAGCGCCCCTTGGCGGGGCTGTACGTACGCAGCTCGCTCCGTTTCTAGTAACGGGAGTTGCGGACCCACGGTCATTCAACCAAACAACCATTACCCCGCATTTTGGACCGGACAAGGTGCAGAGCTGGTCCCTTGGCGTCCAACGGCAGATCTCGAACGCGACGGCGGTCGAAGCTCGCTACGTCGGCAACCACGGAGGGAATCTGTTTCAATCCATCAACGCAAATCCGTTCATCGCAGACACTGCGGCAGTATTCCCGGACGCTCTGCCCGCGGGCGTCACGCCCTGCACTACCCCGCTTCCAAGCATTCCAACTGCTTTGGGCAGAGTCAATTGCGACGAGGGCATTCTACGCGAGCGGACCAACACCGGGTATTCCAATTACAACGGGCTGCAAGTTCAGTTTCGCGCAACGAATCTCTACAAACAGCTCACCATGACGGCCAACTATACTTGGAGCAAGACCACCGACAACGTGAGCGAGATATTCAGTACCGGCGGCGGCGGGACTACCCTAGCGTTCTCGCAAAATCCTCTGAACTTCACGTCCGCCGAGAACGGAATATCCGGATTGAACATTCCGCAAGCTTTCACTCTGAACGTTTTTGAGCAACTCCCGTTCTACCGCTCGCAGCAGGGACTGGTAGGCCACCTGCTCGGTGGATGGGGCGTCTCGGCCAACTACATCCTCTCCTCCGGCGAGCCATATACTGCGAACCAAGTCTTCTCGAGCTTTTTCAGCGGAGGAGTGGGCATGGATGAGCCGTTTGACACCGCTTTTATCGGCACCTTCGAGACTTCACGGCCGTTTCTGTCAAACTCGAAGGCACCAGTGACCCAAGTGGGAATTTATGCCGGCGACGCCTGCGATTTATTCGGGGGCCCCTCCTGCTTAACGCCAGCCAATGTGCTGCTTAGTTATAACGCGTTGAACCAGACCGGCGGAGCCAGCGCAACGCTGGTAACGTCAAAGCAGGTTCGGTTTATCGCGAATGGCGGGGAATCGCAGGCTATATTCGGTACGCCCTTCGGTAACGTAGGACGGAACACTTTGAGGGACTTTGACACGAACATTTCGAACATTGGGATAACCAAGAATTTCAAAATCAACGAGCGGGCCACCGCTCAGTTCCGCGCGACGATGCTCAACGCTTTCAACCACTCGCAGTACTCCAGCGTTGATCCTTTTATCGACGATGCGGGTCTTTCCTCCTTTGAAACTGGCTTTGGGAATACCAGCCTATATCCAAACGGCGGCGGATTCGGGAGGCGGCAGATCCTCTTCGGCGCCAAGCTCAACTTCTAAGTTTCTAATGCTGCTGAGCATTAGACAGGTTCTCTAACCTCCAAAGCCAGAAAGCCCCGCATCAGGGGCTTTCTGGCTTTTTCTATTCGGAGACAGATCGGAATTTTTGAGCGAATTTCGCCAAGGTGTGACCATCGGCTCTGGCTTAACGCTTCTGTCGCATCTTCACTGCGAAGACCATGTTGCGTGAGCTAGAAACAACACGATTGTGCTCTTTGTATAAGGTCGTGTATAGGCGGAAGCAGGCGCTGTCATGTCTGCTTGTATCTCCTACGGTTTTCCTATGCCTCGAGCGCGAAGAGCGGTTAAGCCCGTAATTTCCCGCGAGGGACTTTGGGCTTGATGGGGCCATCGCGGGCCCACAGGCTGCAGGCGCGGGCGCAACCGGGCAGCGGGGTTTTGATAGCTGACTACTTGCGAGCGAAAGAACGACGGCCAGCGGGAAGCTCGAACGCATCCGGTTCCACTACCGGTGCGGCGGCGGTGATGTAAGTCTGCGAGATGCGGTCCTGCCAGGTGAAGTGATCTTCATCCCATAAAGCCCATACGAAGCCGAGCATCAGGGTCGCCCCCGCGAGCACATAACCGAAGCTGCGCCACAGGAGTTGCCGCGTATCGGGCACCGTACCATCGAGACGTACGGTTGTGAGACAGAGAAGCTGCATCCCAGGCGTGGCCTCCGCGCACGTGGTGAACAGAAAGAAATATAGTGCATAGAACAGAAAGAACGCCGCGAGATAGACGATGGCATCCGCCTTTTCGGCCAGTAGCTGGCCCCCCAGCGAGCGGAACAGCCCGAGGAACCCTATATAGGTCAGCCCAAGAAACAGCGCGTCAAGCAGGCCGGCTTTTCGACGCTCAGCGAGATTCGCCACGGGAACGAGTGCGGTCTGCGGGTGCGCGCGGTCGTCCGGAGCATACGAGAAATCCAACTCGGGCTGAATGCAAATTTCGACACGCTCGGTCTGGCGCGGACTTGGGCGAGGGCGCGGGCGTTCTGCCTGACGCTGGCGCTGGGCTTCGCGTTGGAGTTCGCGGGCAGCCTCTTCCTCGTCGATTTTGGATTGGCGCGAAAAGGGAAGGCCTGACTGC
The DNA here is from genome assembly GCA_003131985.1 of Acidobacteriota bacterium. Classification (GTDB taxonomy): domain Bacteria; phylum Acidobacteriota; class Terriglobia; order Acidiferrales; family UBA7541; genus Palsa-295. Next base: position 10,829 of record PKWH01000114.1, read on the forward strand.
GAATCGTCGGGACGAAGGTGCCCGCGGCGCGCGCGATAATCTTCGAGGCGCCGCGAGACTTCCCGACGCCATTCCGGCTCGGCTGATCGCGCGCCACCCAAAGCCGGCTGCGCGGAAGCGCCGAGGCCAGTCGCACCTGTCCCGACTGCTACCGGTTCGAAATTTTCGTCGGTCGCGGCGAGGGGTGCGTCACAAAAAGAACAACTACCGGCGTCCTCGAGCAAAAGGGCGCCACACTCCGTGCATATTCTAATCACTGGTCCGTTTTGCGCTGCGGAAGCTCCAGTGGCGGAACGGCAGCTATGTTAGCACGACCATGGGTGAGGTAGCGGGGCCTGCCCACAAGCAACTGTCGCTTATCAGGCAACCCATGCGGGCGCTCGTTCTTCTCAGTAGAGATTAGCGCGAACAGGCCATTGGCGCGATTGCGGCTGCGGGAGACGCGTGTTAGTCTCAGTTTTCTTTTTTGCGCTTTGCAAGGATTAACTCGGCACTTCCGTTGATGCCTGACGCTAAAATCACGCGAACTCTCCGCAGGCTGCCCCTATTTCTCATTTTCCTCGGATTTTTTTTTGCGAGTCCACGATTCATTGACGCGCAAGACGCTACAAAGTCTCCGCCGCAAAGCCCCTCGAAAAAACAGTCATCTGTTGCAAACACTTCGCCCGGGGCAAGCGTGAACGGCGATCAGACCGCAACTCTGGAGGCAAAACAGCAGAGCCAGGTGGCCGGAATCTCTCACGCGGACGGAGATGTGGATTTGCGTTATCAGAACACGCGATTGCGCGCCGACCATGTGGAATACAACAACGACACCCAGGTTGCGATCGCGCGCGGGCACGTTCAACTCGATTATATGAACCAGCATGTGGAAGCAGACGAAGCCCACTATGAACTGCGCACCGGCCACGGGACTTTTTTTCACGTCCGAGCCACGTTTTCGATTGACCGGCACCCAGCGCCGACCTTGCTAATCAGCCCAAACCCGCTCTATTTTGAGGCCGAAGAGGCAGAACGGCTGGACGAACATACATATCGTATTAAGAAAGCCTGGATGACGGTTTGCGACCCCGATAAACCTACCTGGAAATTTTATGCTCCGGAGGCGACCGTTTATTTGCAGAAGTCGGTTCATCTGGAGAATGGCGACTTTCGAGTTTTTTCGGTTCCCGTTTTGTATCTTCCCTACGCGACCTTTCCGGCGGGGAAAGAGCGCGAGTCCGGATTCATGATTCCGAACATTGGTGACAGTTCGAGCAAGGGATACATTTTGGGCGAATCGTATTACTGGGCGCCCACGGATTGGATGGACGCGAGTATCGGCGGAACTTATTACAGCAGAAGGGGCTGGGGCCAGCGTGCGGATCTGCGAATGCGTCCCTGGGAAAATGCGAAACTCGACGTGATCTATACCGGTGTGGAAGACCGCGGTCTGGAACAACCGCAAGTGCCCGGAGAGCCGCCCGTACCTCCGATCAACCAGGGGGGCCATGAAGCCCGGTTACTTTTTACCGCCCTATTGCCGGACGGCTGGCGCGCGGTAGCCGATTTGGACGACCTGAGTTCGCTAACCTACCGGTTGGCCTGGAGCGAGACATTTACGCAAGCGGTGAATTCGGAGGTACGCAACTCCGCTTTCCTTACGAATAACTTTCGCGGATTTAGTCTGAATTTTGCGGCGCTCAGCTACCAAAACTATTTGAGCGCTTCGCCGGATACGTATGTTTCTCTGCGGACAGCGCCGGAGGTACGCTTCAGCTCGGTGGACCAGGCGCCTTTTCAACAACTTCCTATTTATTTTTCATTCGACGGTTTTTCCGATGCGGTGCATCGCAGCGATACCGTAACGGCAACTCCGCTGGATACGCCTAATTTTGTTGGTAGAAGCGAGTTGGCGCCGAGCGTGACGATGCCCCTTCACTTCGGGCCTTGGTTGGATTTGACGCCCACTTTCACTCTGAGGTCGACTTATTATGGCGGACAATTGCAAAACGGTTCTTTTGTTGATCGAGGCTTTTTTCGAACAACGGAAGAATTCTCGCTCGACATCCGCCCGCCGTCGTTCGACCGCATCTGGGACAGGTCCGGCACGAAGTGGAAACACGTGATCGAGCCGGACATTGTGTACAACTACGTGAACGGCGTAAATGATTTCAGCCGCTTCATACGTTTTGATGAAGACGAGACGCTGACCGACACCAACGAAATTGAATACGGAGTCACACAGCGGCTTTACCGTCGCAAAAAAGATGGCGATGCCGAAGAGCTGGTGAGCTGGCGCCTGGTTCAAAAATATTTCTTCGACACCACATTCGGCGGAGCGCTGATTAATGGCCAGCGCAACGTATTTCAAACCCTGGACGAAATTACGCCATTTGCGTTTGTTGATTCGCCGCGGCGGTTTTCGCCGATCGTGAGCGACCTTAAAATCGAACCGGGCAAACATTTCGATACCGAGTTCATTTTGAATTTTGATCCCAAACACAACCAACTGACTGCGATTGGCACGCTGTTGAAGCTCAAACCTTACAAGCAGTCTTTTCTGACGCTCGCGCATTTTTCTACGACGAATCTCCCAACGCCGTTCGACGAGAATCCCCCGAATTTCGTCTTTGAATCCCGTTCGAACCAGGTGCGCGCGCTGGTGGGGTACGGCGATTTAACGCGCGTTGGTTTCAACGCCACGGCGGGATTGAGCTACGATTTTACGCAGCAAGCATTTCAAAACCAGATCCTGGAAGCGAGCTATAACGGTTCCTGTTGCGGATTCGGCTTCGAGTATCGCCGGTTTTCATTTGGCACGATTCGCAATGAGAACCAGTATCTTGTGGTTTTCCGCATCGCCAACATAGGCTCCGCCGGAACGCTGCGTCGAGCGGAGAAGATTTTTTGAAGCGAATCGCGTGACACCCAAATCCGAATCCGAGCTGGCGTTCCTTTCTGTCGAGCAGGCTGCGCGCCTGCTTCGGCGTAAGGAAATCTCCCCCGTAGATCTTGTGAACGCATCTCTATCTCGCATCGAGAAGCTGAACCCGTCCATGAATGCTTTTCTGACCGTGCTTGCGGATAGCGCTCGAAAACAAGCCCGCTTGGCTGAGCGCGAATTTATCCATACCAGGCGAGGGAGTGCGGCGAATCTGAACAGCCTTCTTTTTGGCATTCCCATTTCTCTGAAAGATAATTTCCAGACGCGCGGAATCCGCACGACGGCTGGTTCGAGGATTCTCGCGAATTGGGTTCCAAAAGAAGACAGCGAAGTTGCGGCGCGGCTGGCCACGGCGGGTGCCATTCTTCTCGGCAAGACGAATATGCACGAATTTGCTTACGGGATCACAAGCGAGAATCCTCATTACGGCCCAGTGCACAATCCGTGGGCGCTCGATCGTATTCCGGGCGGATCAAGCGGCGGCTCAGCTGCGGCCGCTGCAGCAGGAATGTGTTTCGCGTCTGTGGGGACGGATACCGGCGGGTCTATTCGCATTCCGGCGGCGCTGTGCGGCATAGTAGGGCTGAAACCGACCTATGGATTGGTGAGCGTCGCAGGCGTGATTCCACTGGCCGAGAGCCTGGACCATGCAGGCCCTCTCGCGCGAAGCGTCGCCGATACGTGCATTATGCTGCAAGCGATTGCGAGCAAATATCCCAAGGGAGTGCCTCCCGCGGATTTTCGAAAACTAAAGCGAGAAGCTTCGCGCCGATTTCGCCTGGGCTGGCCAAAAGAATACTTCTTCGAGCGAATCGATCCGGAAGTCCAGCGGGCGATCGAAGCTGCGGCGGACGTATTTAAGTCGGCAGGCGCGCGGATCGAGGAAGTGTCGCTTCCTCACCTTGGCGATTCCCTGGAAGCCAGCGCGAATATCGCGCTGGCCGAAGCCACCCGCTACCATCAGTCGCAGGGATTCTATCCTGCTCGTGCGGATGAATACGGAGCGGATGTGAGCAGCAGGCTCAAGATGGGCACGGAAGTGCGCGCGGCGGATTACCTTCGAGCATTTGAAGTGAAGCGACAAATGGGAAACGACTTTGAATCGGCGTTTGAACGAGTGGATGCGATCCTGGCGCCTGCGGTTCCAATTGCCGCGCCACTCATTGGGGAGATCGAAGTGAAAATCGC
>PKWH01000114.1:15027-55242 GCA_003131985.1 Acidobacteriota bacterium
CGGTAAAAGCTGACGAATCACCAACTCCGGCCTAGCGCAATCACCATAGGGCCCTAGCTCCGTGTCTTCTATCCGTGCGGGCCAGCGTCAAAAAGCGTAGCCGTACGTCTAATGAATGTGTGAAAATATAGGTCTGAGCCGGCTCTGGTATCCGCCAAATTCTAAGAGGTCCGACAATACCCAATGGGTGTCTCCGTATTCGCCGCGTTTGTCGCAGGACTAGTCTCGTTCCTTTCTCCGTGCGTACTGCCGCTGGTACCTGGTTATATTTCGATGCTTTCGGGCATCGGCGTAGAGCAGCTCAAGGAAGGGCAAACGCCACGCGCCGGATTGCTGACTTCCGCTCTCGCATTTGTGTTCGGGTTCTCCATCGTGTTCATCACGTTTGGCGCCTCCGCCAGCGCCGTGGGATCGTTTTTGGTGCGCAACCGCAGCTTGCTGGCTCCGTTGGCCGGAGCACTGATCATATTGTTCGGGCTGCACCTGGTTGGGTGGCTGTCGAAAATTTCCCTGCGTGCCGGATTTGTGATTGGAATTATCCTCGTTGCCGCCGGTGTGACATTGAGTTTGCAGCCCGGAATCGCCGGACATACACTGAAAGCAGTCCACTTTTATTCTGTCGCTATCATTTTTCTTTTGGGGCCGGCCATGACTCGCTGGTTAAATCGCGACATCCATTTCCGGCATCTGGGCGGCCAGCCCGGAATTGTCAGCGGCTTCTTGATGGGCTTCGCATTTGCTTTCGGATGGACTCCGTGCATCGGACCGATTCTCGCGGGTGTACTTGCTATTGCAGCTACGCGGGAAACAATCGGTGAGGGAGTTTTCCTCCTCGCGTGCTACTCGGCGGGGTTGGCGATTCCGTTTCTTGTCACCGCACTGGGTATCGGCAGTTTTTTGAAGTTCTACCAACGCTTTCGCCGCCATTTGCATACAGTGGAAGTATTCAGCGGCGTCCTATTGATCGCTGTTGGCGGTCTGGTATTCATGAACCGCCTGATATGGCTTTCGGGTAAACTGACATTCTTGAACAAGTTTTCACGTTGAGGGGAGTTGAGCGAATGCGAAGACCGCCGAATCTTTTTTTACTGCTGTTGTTACTCATGCTGACTGTCACCACGAATTTTTCAGCCTGCAACTCGGGAGCAGCTAACAGCAAGCCCTCAGCCGCCAACGAACCTAGGCCGGACGAGCCGGTCGTGACTTTCAAGAATCTGCAAGGCCAGGACGTGCCGCTCGCCAGTCTGAAAGGAAAAGTGGTGGTTGTGAATTTTTGGGCCACATGGTGCGAACCGTGCCGGGTGGAAATTCCGTGGATGATCGGTTTCCAACAGAAATACGCGGACAAGGGCTTGACCATACTTGGCGTGGCAATGGACGACGAAGGAAAAAGCGTAGTCGCGCCCTACGTTCAATCGACGAAGTTCGACGTTGACGGCGAGTCGAAGACCATGAATTATCCGATCATGCTGGGCAATGATGATATCGCCAGCAAATTTGGCGGGTTGCTGGGATTTCCCACAACCATCGTGATTTCCCGCGATGGGAAAGTTCAGAAACGGTATATCGGTCTTGCCGATCAGGGAGATCTGGAAAAGGAAATTAAAGGACTGCTCTAAATGATGGACGAACAAGAATTCCAAAAGAAATGCGACGCGGCTTTTGAGAGCCTGCGCAAACGTCTGCTTGAACTGAGCGATGAAAATGAGTTCGAGGTTGAGGGCGGAAGCGGAAAACTGGAAATTGAGTTCGAGGATGAAGACGAGACGCGCTTTGTAATCAGCCCAAACGCGCCGGTGCGGCAAATCTGGATTTCCGCGCTCACTACCAGTTTTAAACTTGGATGGTCTGATCCCGTGCAAGCATTTGTGCTGGATAAGACGGGCGAGACGTTGAGCCAGGTGATGAGCCGGATTCTTACCGAGAAAACGGGGTCAACAGTTCAGGTCTAGGCGATGATGCGCTTTCGACGAACATTCGGTTTTTGCCTCTTGTCGCTTTTTTGCGGCGGCACCGCATTCGTAATGTTTGGGAATGCGGCGTCAAACTTTCCTTTGCCTCAGGAGCCTCCCAATCTTTCCAACGCGTCAGCGGTCGTGAAGCCGCACATTTTCGTTTCGCTTGATCCCGTTCCGCGCGCAAGAGAATTCAAGGTTGCCGTAGTGGTGGACATTGCCTCCGGTTTTCACATGAATTCGCACAAACCGTCTGAAGAATATCTCATTGCCACGACGCTGACGCCGAAACTCCCTCCCGAGTTTGAATTAATCGATACGATTTATCCCAAGGGCCAGCTTGAGAAATTCAGCTTCTCTCCGAACCAACCTTTGGATGTGTACACCGGCAGTGTTACGTTTCTGCTTAGATTGTCGGCGAAAGCGGCAGCCACGCTTGGACCGACAGAAATCCCGATGATATTGCGTTACCAGGCGTGTAACGACTCCACATGCCTGCCGCCCGTGAAATTCCCCCTAAGCGCGAAATTTGAACTTGCCAAGGAAGGCACAACCTCTCGAGAAATTCATTCCGAAGTTTTTTCCAGGCTAGTGCCTGCCCGCTGATCTCGTCCGTTGTTTTCCCAGCCTAATTTCGTCGCGAGCAATGTTTTAGAAGGAAGCCATGCGTACTAGCGAGCGGATATAGCCGGCAGGGCACGACGAAGACGCGCAATCACTCGATCCTTGCCGAGCACAACCATTGTCTCGAAAAGGGGCGGCGCGACTGCGCGGCCAACGATTGCGACCCGCGTCGCATTTATGAGCAAGCCTGCTTTGACGCCTTCGGAAGTCGCCACGGCGCGCAACGCCGCATCGCAAGCATCGTGATTCCACTCCGGCAATCCTTCCAGCGCGTCTGTTAGTTTGAGCATCAGCTCCGGAAGTTTTTCATCTTTCCAAAATTTTGCACGAGCTTCCGGGTCGTACTCGAAATCGTCGCTGAAAAATGCGCGAGCCCATCCGATGAAATCCCCGAGCAGGCGTGTTCGTGAGCGAATCAAATCTACAGTGTGCGCAAACCATGCGCGATCCGTGGTGGCCCAAGCTTCTTTCCACAAGCCCGCTCGCTTGAGTTCCATTTCCACATACGGCAATAGTTCCTCAACCGGCGGTTTCTGCAAATATTGTGTATTGAACCACTCGAGCTTCGCGCGGTCAAAGATAGCGTTCGTGCGGCTCACGCCGGAAAGCGCGAATCGCTCAACCAGTTCATTTGTGCGCATGAACTCAGAATCGTCGCCGGAGGACCAGCCGAGAAGCGCCAAGAAATTGCGAAAGGCCTCCGGGAGAAAACCTTCTTCCGCGTAGGAGCCGACGCTGGTGGCGCCATGGCGTTTTGACAGACGTGTGCGATCGGGCCCGAGAATCAGCGGAACGTGAGCAAATATGGGCGGCTCGGCGCCAAGCGCCTCATAAATCAGCACTTGTTTGGGAGTATTGGACAAGTGATCGGCGCCGCGAATCACGTGCGTGATGCGCATGTCGATGTCGTCCACCACCACGCTTAGCTGGTAGGTGGGCAAACCCGAAGAACGCAGCAGTACGAAGTCCTCAATTTCGGCGTTCTGGACGTCTCGCGGGCCGAAGACGGCATCTTCAAAATGTGTAGTTCCGGTCCGCGGAGTGCGAAAGCGAATCGCCGCGGGTATGCCTTCTTTTTCCTTGGCGACGCGCTGTTCTGACGTCAAATCGCGGCAAGGACAAGCGACCGCCTTTGTTCCCTTGCCTTCATCGTCACCCTCTCCTTCGCGCTCTTCGGCAGCGTCGCCGCCGGTATAGGCCGCTGGTTTGCAATAGCAGGCGTATCCCGCGCCACTTGCCAGGATGCGCTCGGCAGCTGCGCTGTACATTTCGATGCGCTGTGACTGAAAGAACGGGCCTTCGTCCCACTCAATTCCGAGCCATCGCAGAGCTACCAGAATTCCATCAACCAATTCCGGCTTGTTACGCTCGACATCCGTATCTTCAATACGCAGAAGCAACGTGCCGCCTTCATGTTTCGCGAACAGCCAGTTGAACAAAGCGGTCCGTGCCCCGCCGACGTGGAGAAACCCTGTCGGCGATGGAGCAAAACGCACGCGGGGTTTTTCAGTAGATGTCATCCTCGAACGGTTCCTTCCTGGTCAGGCAAACCGTTAATTTTAGCGGAACGGATGAGCAAAATCGAGCCGCGCTCCAAGAAAACGCTGCGTAGGCTGTGAGGGGTACCGGGGTACTCTTGACGCATGTGAAGGCAAACCCCATAGTTTGAATGGACTCGGAGTCCTATTGGCGCCGGATGGTCGGGGCAGCCTTGCCCAGTTTTGGATGGAATCAGGACGTTGACCGCCACGAAACTTGACCGGATACGCCGCCGGGCGCCCCTTAATTTTCTGCTATTCTCAACAGAAGTATCAGAAATATCAGCCGGAGCTATGACTTGCTGAGCCATATCAATATGACCGCGACCGTGCTCTTGGCAGGCGCCTTCCTGCTGGCGTTGTTCTTTTCCTACATATACCAACAAAAACGCCAGGAATACATGCTCGTGTGGGCTGCGGGATGGCTGCTGATGTCTCTTCATTTTTTAATTCCGGTACTTGGCTCTGCGTTAGTGCTTCCCGCCTGGGTTGAAGCTGTAGGTGAATGGTTGCTTGCCGCTGCGGCACTGTCATTCTACTGTGCCGCGAGATCGTACACGCGTCTCAAGGTCTCCTGGGGCGGTATTGCGGGGCTTGCTGCGGCCGCGGCAATCTGGGCCTTGGGCTATTCGCGCGAATGGGTGAATGTGCCCTTGGCATTGGGTGTTGGACTCCTGTTTTTCTTTATTGCGCGGACCTTTTGGGAGGAGGGGCGCAAGCAGGAATCTCGCGCTGACCAGTTTCTGGCGATTACCTTCGTTGCATGGGGATTGCTGCGTCTGACGACGGTTTTTCAGGAGCGATTGGGACCACTGGCCGGCCAGAATCTGATGCCGCTTGTGTTGCTGCCCGAGCTTTTCGCTGGCGTTCTGATGGTAATGGCGGTTTACGAAGAAGAGCGCAGGCGAGTTGAGCGCAACATGCTGGCGCTTTCGAATCTGAACCTGGCAACCTCAAGCTTTGCTGGAGGCGAGATTCAGAAGATGCTGGCGCAGGCGCTCGACCGCGTTTTGAATGTTGTGCGCATACCGGCGGGCGCGCTTTGCCTGCATTATGGCGAAGAGAACGGTCCGACTTCAGTGGTCGTCACCGGTTTGGGCGACACATTCTGTGCGGCGATACAAGAAAACAATCTGGACGATTACATCGTCAACCTCGTGGCGCGTCTTGGCGGACTTGTTGTGCTGCGCGACTTGGAGACGGACTCGAAGTGGGCGGCCCTGGAAAAAGAAGAAGCCTTCCGTCACGTTCGAAAACTGTTGCTCGGTCAAAACCTCCGCACCGTAGTGGGAATCAGTCTGCAGGCAAAAGAGCGCGTCTTCGGGGTGCTGCTACTCGGGACTCCGGACAATCGGAATTTCACTCCGGCCGAGTTACGCCTTCTTCTGGCGCTGGGCCACCAGATTGGGATGGCGGTGGAGAATAGCTATCTGGTTCAGCAGACATCGCGGCGCAGCGAAGAACTCCACATTCTGAATGAAATAGGACGAGCGCTGAGCTCGACACTCGAGCCTGATGCGTTGTTCGATCGTATTTATTCCGAGATGAAACGCCTGCTCGATGTGAGCAGCCTTTTCATAGCGTTCTACGATCACAAGACTCAGCAAGTGCGATTTGAAATTGATGTGCTGGAAGGCGACCGGTTACCTAAACGAATTCGCACCGCTGGAAACCATTTGACCGAGTACGTCGTGAACACTTGCCAGCCTCTCCTCATCCGGGACCACTATAAAGACGAAGTCAAACGGCTGGGCTTCGAACCAACTCGTCAGGTCGGTTCCATTTGCGCGGTGCCTCTGATTCTTTACAATCGCGCAATCGGCGTGATGGCGGTGCACAGCAAACAAGAACGGCTATTTGATGAAGGCCACGTGGAATTGATGCGCGTGCTTGCGAGTGAAGCGGCAGTGGCGCTTGAAAATGCCCGCCTCTTTTCAGAAGAACAGAAAAAGTCGCGGCACCTGATGCTGATCAACAACGTGTCCAGTCGCGCGATTACGACTTTGGATCCGGAAGAGATGCTCGCGAAGATCGCCGAGGAGATTGAGAATGGTTTGAAGTATGACCACATTGGCATCGCCACGCTCGACTATTCGGCGAAGGAGTTGGTGATTCAGGCGGAAGCCGGCGCTCGCAGGGACGCTGTAGGGCGCCACATTCCGTTAGGCGAAGGCCTGTTAGGGCAGGTCGCTCGCACTGGGCAGATGGCTATCGTGCGTGAAGTGAATGCATCGTCGCCGCGCCTGGTCCTGGCAAGCTCCGTTTCGGCCATCGCGCTCCCGGTTGCCTACGCCGAACAGTTGTTAGGTGTTCTGTATATCGAATCCTCCGAACCTTGCGAATTCGAAGAGGAAGAAGGGCTGTTGCTTCGTACTCTCGCCGATCTTTTCGCCGGCGCTCTACACAACGCTCTGACGTTCCAGAAAGCGCAAGAGCAAGCGATCACCGATGGCCTGACCGGCGTCAAGACGCACCGCTACCTGATGGAAACATTGTCGTCGGAGTGGAAACGTTCGACACGCGCGAACAGGCCATTTGCATTGGTCTTGATGGACCTCGACCGGTTCAAGTTCGTGAATGATTTCTATGGACACTTGGAAGGCGACGTTGTGCTTCAGCGCGTGGGACACATACTGGAACAGAACTGTCGGCGGTCCGATGTGGTGGCGCGCTACGGTGGAGATGAGTTCGTTATCCTGATGCCTGAAACCACAGTGGAGCAAGCTCGGCAACTCGCAAGCAAACTTCGGGGCTGGGTGGCATCCGATCCGCTTCTGCGGGACAAGAATATTACCGCTAGCTTTGGCATCGCGGGATTCCCGATCCATGGGTCAACACCGCAGGAACTTATCCAGGTGGCAGACTCTTCGATGTACCTTTCGAAGCACCAGGGCGGAAACTCGGTATCGAGCGCGGAGGAAGGCGGGCCGAATGACACCAAGAAATGGAAGAAGGATGTGTTGGAGGCTTATCTAGGTGTGACGCTGAAGCGTCTGTTCTCTACCGGGCCAGAGGCCTTCGAAGAGATTTACCGGCGTCTCGAACAATTCACGCGCTCGCTAAGCGAGCAAGCTGGCGGCGTCCCGCCGGATACGTTGCCGGTCGCTGTTGTCGAGACCGTTACATCACTCGCGCTCGCCATTGATGCGAAGAATCACTACACGCAAGGACATTCCCAAAAAGTTTCCGCGTACGCCGTTGTAATCGCCAAGGCGCTGGGGATGAGCGAGCCGGAAGTGGAAGAAATCCGGCTGGCGGCGCTGCTTCACGACATTGGCAAAGTGGGGATTCAGGAGACAATTCTGAACAAGTCGGGGCCGCTGGATGCATCCGAGTGGGAAACAATGAAGACCCATGCCGAATTAGGTGCCAAGATACTGGAGCCTTTACAAGCGATGAATAGAATTCGGCTGATGGTCCGCCATCATCATGAATTTTTCGATGGCACAGGCTATCCCGATCGGCTAGATGGCGAAAATATCCCTTATGGGGCGCGCCTAATTGCGATTGCCGACGCCTACGATACCATCACATCCGAGCGCACGTACAAGAAGGCGCGCAGTTCCGAGGACGCTTTCAGTGAACTGGAGCGCTGCGCAGCGAATCAGTTTGATCCGGAACTCGTTCGCATATTCGTCGAGACCATGCGCCGTTCGCCGCGGGTTCGGATCGAGGCAATTGTCGGTGTCCCGGACGTGTCTGATGGCAGTATCCTCTAGTTCTATTGCGCTCCCGCAATATTTGAAAGAAATTCCCGATTGTTTGACACGAGTCAAGTCGCGGTAGTGTTGGAAAATTCCGCGAACCATACAACAGCGCTGGACGCCCCACGCGAGCCTCTATACAGTTCTAGCTGCATTTTCACATGATCTTGAGTGAGGAGATAATCATGCAGACTGCCACAGTCAAGTGGGTCGCCGGCGAAGAGTTCATTGCGAAGTTGCCTTCCGGACACTCGGTATCGTTTGACGCGGATCGAAAACACAACGCCGCCCCGGGCCCGATGGAAATGCTCCTAGGCGCGCTGGGGGCGTGCACTTCGGTGGACGTGGTTATGATTCTGGCGAAGAAGCGCCAGAGGCTGAAGTCACTGGAAGTTGTTATTACCGGAGAGCGTGCGAGCGAACCGCCGGCCGTGTGGACAAAAATCGAAATGGTTTATCGGCTGGCGGGGGCCCTGGAAGATAAAGCCGTACGGGACGCGATTGAGTTGAGCCAGTCCAAATACTGCTCGGTGGCAGCCATGTTGCGAAAGACCGCAGAGATCACCTACCGCTTCGAAATTTTATCTTAGTGATGCCCTTGCAAATAGTCGAGGCGAGCGTGTTTTGCTTGTCACGCGCACAACTGATTGCATACAATCGCGAGCTATCGATTCCATCCTGGAGAAGCTGAATGGGCAGACGCATCGCCGCGAAGATTACGGGAGTTGCCGGGTACGTTCCCCCGCGTGTAGTAACCAACTTCGACCTCGAAAAACGAGTGGACACGAATGACGAATGGATTCGCACGCGCACCGGCATCCGTGAACGGCATTATGCGGAACCCGGTGTTGCAGCCTCGCATCTTGGCACCGAGGCTGCGAAAAAATTACTTGCTGCACAAGGCGTGCAACCCGATCAAATCGACATCATCGTCGTGGCTACGGTCACGCCGGACATGCTGTTCCCTTCGACCGCTTGCTTGATTCAGGATCGCCTGGGCGCAAAAAATGCCTGGGGTTTCGATCTTTCTGCTGCTTGTTCGGGATTTGCCTACGCACTCACCGTTGGCGCTCAATTCGTCGCCAGTGGAACGCACAAAAGGGCGCTCGTTATCGGAAGCGACGTGATGACCTCCATCCTCGATTACAAAGATCGCGCCACTTGTGTTCTTTTTGGAGATGGGGCCGGAGCGGTTCTTGTCGAACCCGCTGCTTCTGACGCTGAGGGCATTCTGGACTTTGCACATGACATAGATGGCTCGGGCGGGTGCAATCTCTACATGCCGGCAGGCGGCTCGCTTAATCCTGCATCGCTAGAGACGGTTGAGAAGCGGATGCACTACGTCCACCAGGAAGGCGCGCAAGTGTTCAAATACGCGGTGCGGCGAATGAGCGAGTTAGCGCTGCAGGTGCTTGAGCGCAATGGTTTCACGAGCCGCGATCTCGCGTTGGTGGTCCCCCATCAGGCGAACCTGCGCATCATCCGGGCGATGCAGGAGCGCTTGGGCGTGGACGATTCAAAAATTCTGGTGAACATAGATCGCTTTGGAAATACTACTGCCGCCACAATTCCATTGGCGCTGATGGATGCGCTGGAGCAGAAACGCTTGCGCAAAGGTGATCTGGTGCTGTTGATCACCGTCGGCGCTGGTTACACCACCGGCGCAATCCTGATGCGTTGGGCCTACTAACCCGTCCAGAATTATTCCCGCGTGCAAATGAAACAAGCCGGCGCTGTTTAGCCGGCCTGTTTTGGTTGCGGAACTAAATCCCGATCAGGGAGCAACTATGTTGGTGTAAGTAGCCAGGACGGCGTCCGGATTCGAATTGGGGGTCGGCACAATTGAGAAGATCTGCTCACCATTAGTTACGAAGACACTGGAGTTTGCACCGACTGTAATGGTGCCGGTCCCGGCAGGGATGATTGTGAAGGCGCCGTTCACCGCCGTGCCCAGTGAGAGGAACGGTGCAGTGAGTGTTACAAAGGTTTCGTCTTCAACGGCAGAATAGGAGCTAGGAGCGGCGAGAGTAGCTACGCCCGAGAATGATCCGTTTTGGCCGTCAACATCTTCCCAGCTTCCAAAGGCATATGTTCCGCTGACGCTTGCTGGAGTGAAATCCGGAGCCGCAGTACTCTGGGTCACCAATATACCCGAACCGACGTTTGCGTCCGTTCCCACGCTAAAGCCCTGTATCTCTTCGATCCCGTCTCCTCCGCTCGTGAGGTAAATGACCGGCGGAATCGCAGTGCCCGTGGCGACAGTGAAGGAAACGCGCCCCGAGGACGGATTCGTTGTGTCCACCGTGTAAGTTCCGGTGAACGTCGGAGTCGTCACGACCCCATTGTCACTTTGAGTAAACGAAGCAGTCGCGGTGGTCCCGGTGCTTGAAAATTGTGCCGTTCCGATGCTCACAACATTCGTAGAATTAACTGGGTCGAATCCCTCACTGGCAGTGAGGGAAAAGCCATTCAAAGCTCCGGCCGTAAAGGTACCTGGCGTATTGAGGGCGCGGCCGCTGAGAAGCGGCACATTTGCGCTGACCGCATCTGATGAAAGGACGTAGAAATCGTCGGCGTTTATGACGTAGATAACGGCATCAAATGTCAGGTCCGGACTGCCTGTAATTGGAATATCAAAATTAGCCGTCGCCCTTCCGGTTGTAGTGGTGATGGTGTTGATCACACCCGACCCGCCGTTGAGCTCACCCGATGCCGTCCCGTTGTCGTTGAAGTCGGCGAAGATAGGACCGATGGTACCTCCTGCGATTGCGAACGATCCTGCAAGGGCGGCGCGATCAACCGAGTCGTCCCATCCAGCAACGCCAAATGCGAAGTTCGGAGCGAGCGAGCTTACAGCGAAAGTGGGAGTGAGGGTCTGCACATGCATGACCCCGCTGGCCCATGAATTCGTTTGCCCATCGCCGTTGTCAAACTCAATTATGTTGCCTGTCGTGTAGATTCCCGCGGTCTTGCCACCGAGCGCGAATTGGAATATGACTCTCGTCGGAGTCGGGGGAGTCGCTGGAACTCCCTCACGCCTTGGACTATTGGCGCGCCGTGCTCGCGGGCTGGTACGCTTCACCGCGGAGCCCTGAGACTTGCGGGCGTTGCCGCGATTTGCAGCGCCTCCCGAGCTAAAAACCAAGCTCAAACAGCCCCGTGTATCGCTGTTGTTAAGGCTGAACGAGTAAGAACTAGCCGCGAGATCCACATTGCTTCCTGGATTTTGCGGGCCGAGAGTAATTCCGTTGTAATCCACATCGGCGGCCGTGACGGTGCCATCCCCACCTGCGGTGAAACTGCCTGCGATAGCAATCGGAAAATCATCCGTTGCGTCGAAACCTTTCAGAAGGAACGCATAAGATGTCCCTGCTGGTAAAGCCGCGTTATTGTTTCCCGCTGGGCAAGCCTGTGCGTTAGAGTTTGAAACAAAACCGGAGTAGGAGGCTTGAGCTGAATTAGGGGGCGTCGCAGAATCAGTCACTTGAATTATGAACGGAAAATTCCCAGCCGTGGTCGGTGTGCCGATAATAGTCACCGTGTTCGTCGTGGTTACTATCGTCTTGTTCGAATTGTCAGCGGCAGTTCCGTTGTTCAAGAGCAAGCCTGCCGGGAGCACGCCGCTGATTATCGCCCACGTATAAGGTCCTATCGTCGCAGGATTGACCGTGAGAGCTTGACTCGCCGCGGTTCCAACCATCAAATTAAACGAGGTCGGCGTAATTGCCAGCGCCGGAGTCGCTCCGATAGTGAACGTGTAAGGAAAAGCCGACGAAGACGTCATATTTGAGTCTGTCACTGTTGCAGTGCCGGAAATTGTCCCTGGGACTAAAGGCGTGCCCGAAATAGTGACGGTATTGCCGGAAGATGCGAACGTGAGAGTTGCGGGCAATCCCGTTATCTTCCAAGTAAAAGGAGCCACGCCTCCGGTGACGGTCAGCGTCCCGCTATACAGGACGTCAACATTGCCGTTTGGCAATGTTCCGGAAATCACCGGCGTCGATACCTGATGGTGGTTGTTCCCGCCGCAATCTACGATTGGCATTATGAGAAGAAGACCAACAAAAAGCAGAAATGCGTTGCGGCGCAGCATAAAGGCCTCCCCGGCAGTCGGCGTGCGAGCCGAATTGCGGAAATCTGTGACGTACTCGATTTTTCTGGGATCCCAAGTTCGAAAGTAAGAACGTCTAACCCGTTCCAAAAGCTCAAACGGCGCCTAAGTTCTACGAATCTCGATTCTAATCACTTTCGCTATACATGCAAGCGTAAATGGAAGGGAATACTTACGCTTGATATAAGAAGAGCCGGCGCAACCGCTCTGGCTCTTCTTGAGTGGCTGAACGATGCAGCTTAGTGCCCGATAATAATCAGCACCGGATTTGTGTCCAGCGGCGTGGTTGTAATCACTACAGCATTCGTAGGAGACACGATAAAGAAATAGCCGGTGAAGCCGGTCGGAGTAGACAAGGTCATGGTGCCACTGCCGTCCGTGGTACCTGTGGAATTGAGTACGTATGTGCCTGTCACCGTGGCCGAGCTGTTGCCGGACGTTGTGCTTTGATCTTGAGTTCCTCCGACAACCGAAATCCCGTCGAAACTAAGGAAGCCGGAAAGATCGCGGTCAGCGCTAACGGCGGGCGCCGACGTGCCATCTATCAGCGAAGTTGATTTTATAGTTAACGCGGTGAAGGGACCTGCGGACTGCGGCGCGAAAGAACCAAAAGTCGGGGCGTTCTGCACGATGCTCACGCAGAACGCTTGATTCGTGTTGATTAGATAAAGCACAGGTTCAAAAGAAGAATTGAACTCGATCGAGCCCTGCACCCGGCCCAAGCTGTCGGAAGTATAAGGGTCCGTGGTTGCCGTCCCATTCGTGGAGAAGATCGTTCCAGCCTGGTTATCTTCTTGTAATACTTGGAAGCTTGAAGAGCCGCTTGTCCCTGAAATCTGGACTACTTGAACTTCGGGGAGAAAAGTGGCACCGGAAATGAGCTGCCCGCTCAATCCTCCAACCATCGTTCCACTCAAGACACCCGACGTCACGAACGGCTGTCCAATCTGTTGGATCATTTCGCCGGCGCTGATGTAGGGCGTGGCACCACTCACAGTATCCGTCTCGATTATAAACGCGTCGCTGGACGAAATCGGGTAGACGCTGTAGTTCGGGTTGTCCAGGCTTGCAGACGTCAGCGCGAGAGTGCAGTGAGTGCTGTCCGGTCCAGAGTTGTACGAGCCTGAAACTGTGGAGTCGTCGATAGTCACAAAACCGGGTGTATTCGTATCCATCTCGCCTAGTGTCAATGAACCTGGTATTCCGATAGCCACCGGCGGTACTGCCGTAAATCTTCCCGCAAACGCGAGAGGACCTGTGCCGTTGGTTGCGGATTGGCTAGCGAAACCTGAACCGCCAAACGCGAAATCACCAGCATAGGTGCTGGTGCCCGTGCTATTTACCACGCATGATGTGACAGTCTGAAGTTGGATTCGTCCTGATCCGCGAGTGGTGGATGAGTCAGACTCAATAAATCTGCCGTTCCCATTTGCATCAATTGAGAATGTAAATATAGGTGCTGTCGGCAAAGTCGTGTTCGTGAACGTGAGAGTTCCGCGACCGTCGGTTCCAAGTGTGTAACTGCCCAGGAGATTCGCGAAATTGAGAGGTGTTCCCAACTGCGAGTTGAAATCTATTTCGCCGGTCGTGATACCGCCAGAGCCGTTCGCCGAGAACGTTCCAGCGAACGCCACAAATCCATTGGTGCCGTAGCCGCTGAACTCAAACGCGTACGAGCCATTTAGAAGGCTGAGCTGTTGCTCCTGGGCGATTACCAGCGTAAAGGTTGATGTCACCACTGCCGGCGGAGTGGCGCTGTCTGTTGCCGTGATGCCAAACGTAAAAGTTCCGCCCACCGTCGGAGTGCCGGAGAGAACGCCCGCGCTGCTCAGAGTGAGTCCCCCTGGCAGAGTCGATCCGCTCGCGACTGTCCAAGTATCTGTGCCGGTACCGCCCGTTGCTGTAAATTGCAGGCCGGGAGAGTCGTAAGCTGTGCCAACAGTGCCGGACGGCAGAGGCGAAGTTGTAGTGATCGCAAGAGAGCTGACCACGATTGTAAGTTGCTGCGAAGATGGTGGATCGCCCGCGGAGGCATCCGTTACCGTGATCGTAAATGTGGAACTGCCCGCCGCCGTCGCCTTACCCGTGATTTGCACTGTATTTGTGGTGCTGTTGGAAAGCTTAAGTCCCGCGGGAAGCGCTCCGGCGGTTATCGACCACGAAAGAGGTGGCACGCCTCCGGTCGCAGTCACCGGGGCGTTATAAGCACCATTTAAGGGCGCCGTTGGAAGGGTAGTAGTCGTAATCGTTGGCGGAGGTTGTACGGTGATGGTAAGCGTTGTCGACTGATTCGGAAAATCCACCGACGTGATAACGATCTTGACCACCGTTTCTGCTGTAACCGGATTCGGCGCCGTGTACGTTGCGGTGGTTGTGCTCGTTTGTGTCAAGGTGCCAAAAACGACAGGGGCGAACGTCACGCCACCTGCGGCGGTATCATTCAACACACTAACCTGTATCGAAACGGTTTGTCCTTGACCGATGATCTGCGAGCCAGTCGGCAGCAGAATCGTAACCCTGTTGAAGGTAGCCGGCTTGTCAGCGCAGCCTGTGAATTGGACCAGGGCTAGTAGCACACCCGCAAGCAAAAGTGAAATTCCGGCGCGCTTCATCGTTGGCGCCTCCTTCAATCGGGACAATTCCTACGCCCCAAGGGTTCGTGAGATTTAATTTGGCCACAAAACTGGGTAACTAGTTGAAAAATGACTGGCGAGTTTGGCGTATCAAGCAACCGGACCAAAGGCCAGGACGAACTCTGGCGTAGGAAGCGTGCAGATCTAGTTTGAAGCCAAGGGGTGCGGAGCACTACCGAGTGTGTTTTTTGCCGCAGCGGCGGTTTGACTGCGAAAATCCGGGCAGACAATGAGGCATCTGGCTGGGATTGGTTTCACAGGAGCTCGGTTAGGAATGCCGGGAGGTAGTTCCAGAAGGCGGCTACCAGTAAGAGCGAGCTTCGTTCACCAAGGTAACGTTGCGTTCTAAACGCTGGGATAATCGAACTGTCGCGTATTGCGTGCATAGCGCCATTTCGCGTTGCGTCCAGCCTGCGCCCGTTGCTGGGATAAGCGAACTCCCTAAACGGCTTAGAAGGCGCATGAGAGCATAATAGAGGCTCACTCCTCGCAGGTTGGAAGTCGAACTAGTCCCCAGATCCGGGCAGACGTCGCGATAAACTGCCAAGACTTCCTGGAAGCTACTGGAACTTAAGAGGTTAAGGCACGGCTCAAGGGCCCCATCTGCCTCATTTGTCAAGGGTTCAGAGACCGTTCGTAGCAGGGATGCGCGCCAGGTAAACACGGCGAACTGTATCATCGCTGCGGCTGAGATCACGAGAATGAAGGCTGCGATTAGCATTTTCGACCAACGACAGTTTGCAATTTCCGTCCGCCAAGCACAATAGAACCGACGTACCATGAGCGCGAAACGCATTGCCAGCATTCACAGAGCGCTCGCGCTTGTAGTAACGGGATAGATGGAGTACAAACTGCCGGTGCGGTCACCGGGTTACGCGGGGGCAATTTCCGGAGGCGAAGCATGCTACGTAGAAGCCAACGAGCTTATGTTCTATGCGTCGCTGTTGCTGTTTTGATCTCGGTCGCCTTTGTAACGCGCGTCAATGCGACAAGACAAGGCGCTGCCGAGGGACGGATCCGGGCGGTCCTAGACATGCAAACCGTCGCATGGAATCGCGGGGATATTGACACTTTCATGACCGGGTACTGGAAATCCGACCAAACCGAGTTTGTGGGTGCGAGCGGGATCACTCGAGGCTGGCAAGCGGTCCTTGACCGCTATCGCCGGAACTATCCGGACGGAAAAGCGATGGGTCGGCTGACGTTTTCGAATCTTGAGGTTCACGTAACCTGTCGGGATTCGGCATTTGTGATCGGGGAATTTCAACTCGATCGCGAAAAGGACCGGCCCGCGGGGATCTTTACACTCAATTTACGCAAGTTTGCGGAAGGCTGGCGAATCGTCGCAGACCACACAACGGGATTCCCTGTGCCTTCCCCCGCAGGCGCTGACTAGTCGCTGTTACGTGTCCTTGTATTAGACGGCCTGTGCGCTGAACCTAGCGGAAACAAGGTATCGTAATTTGAGTGCAACTGTTCCTCCTGAACGCTGCTTCGGAGATAATGGCGTCTGGTTGATCGCGTTTTTGCGAAGGAGAAATCAAATTTGCGCGCAGTGATTACTGGTGGAGCGGGATTTCTGGGTTCGCATCTTTGCGAGCTGCTGCTCGAAAAAGGCTGGGATGTTTTGTGTCTGGATAATCTGGTAACCGGAAACGAATCCAACATTTCCCACCTGAAATCGCATCCCCGATTTCGATTTGCCCATCAAGATGTCTCGCGTTACATTGAAGTGCAAGGCCCCGTGGAAGCGGTGCTTCATTTTGCTTCTCCTGCAAGCCCTCCGGATTATCTGAAGTTTCCGATACAGACGCTGAAAGTTGGCGCGCTTGGGACGCACAATACACTCGGTCTGGCGCTAGCTAAGGGTGCGAAGTTTTTTCTGGCGTCCACTTCGGAATGTTATGGAGATCCTCAGGTGAGTCCGCAACCGGAATCATATTGGGGCCACGTGAATCCGGTTGGTCCGCGCGGCGTATACGACGAGGCCAAACGCTACGCGGAAGCTATGACCATGGCCTACCACCGTTATCACGGATTGGATACTCGCATCGTGCGAATTTTCAACACCTACGGGCCGCGCATGCGGCTAAACGATGGGCGCGCTCTGCCGAACTTTTTGTATCAGGCACTCAGCGGAAAGCCCATCACGGTGTATGGCGACGGTAAACAGACGCGGAGCTTTTGTTACGTTTCGGATCTGCTCGCTGGAATCTATAAGCTGCTTGAGTCCAACGAACACGAGCCGACTAACATTGGCAATCCACAGGAAATTACGATTCTGGAATTTGCTGAACGCGTTCGCGCCCTGGTTGGCGCTGACGTTCCGATCAATTTCCATCCACTGCCCCAGGATGATCCCAAGCAAAGATGTCCGGACATCAGCAAGGCGCGCCGCGTTTTGGGCTGGGAGCCGAAGATAACGCTTGAACAAGGCTTGCGGTTAACTTATGAATATTTCCGCGTACGGCTTGCACAGGCCGGCCATTCGACCGCATAAGGTCACGACTGCGTGATGGTCAAAATCCTCGATAGGGGATCATCGTGAGCCGTAGTAAAATCCCGCCACATAGGGACCGCTGTATTAGTAGCGTCTTAAGGCACGCCAAAGTTTAGCAATGGAAATTCTCTGGCCAACCCTCGGTATTTGCGTTCTCGTATGTTTCGTATTCTACGTACTCGTGCAGCACTGGCAGCGAGTCCTGCGGCGCCAAAACTGGACGATCCGCCAGCTGAATGAACGCGTTCGCACCCTTGAGGAAGTAGACGATCCGGAGTTTCGCCGCCGGCTTGGCGAATCAGCTCCCTCGCCACTCGAGCAAGTATTCACTTTTTTCTTCCGTTTGAGCGACCAGTTCTGGCGCGAGACGCTGCAGACAACTGAAGAAAACTTGTCCTTCATCCGAGCCTTCGGAAGTTTTATAGGTTCGGTGAAGATCCAGCGCTGGCGTGGCCACAGCGTAGCCACCATAACGGAAGTTCTGCCCGATCGCCGCTCCGCAGCTTGGCAGACGCGCTCGCTGGACTGTTTTTTTGACCAAGAATCCGGCTCCGACAAGATGACTCTCTGGGAACTTCCGCTCGCGCGAATCGGGAATTCGAGCGAACGTCCACCCTCACTTGAACTGGTGCTGAAGGAAAAATCCGTGGAGCTGTGCGCTCATCTTCTCCCATCGCACGGCAGCAATGGCCACTCCCACGTTTCAGGAGATAATGAAGTAGTGTTTTTTCGAGTACCGTTCGATTCCGCCGAGCTCGCCGAATTTCGCAGCCACGATCCCTCGGAAAACGGTGCAAACGGTGCCGGCCCTGAAGCTCAGTTCAATCATTCTTTCTGGCGGACGTTCTATTCTCATCGAGATGAAGAAGCTGGATTCGAATGGCAGCTTCGGGTTCTTGATTTAAATAAGAAAGGGCAATGGGACCGGTGGAAAATCCTGGAACCGGAAGTTGATCCCGTTGCTGGGAACGAAACGCAGAAACGCAATTGATCCATATTATTTTTAGTGAGCGTGAGGTCGAATCGGAAGTCCCGCCCACACATTCATCAGCCCTAAAACCTCTCGCACCACAGAAAGTGCATCGCGCGTGTCGCGCCACCAATGATCCGCATCAAATGGATCCTCACGCGCTGCTCGCACAATAGCCTTTAGATGCTCTCCCGCGAGTTTTTTCCACAAGGCTCTCACCCGGCGCGTATGTTCCGGAGACGTCACGATAATGACGCTGGTCTTGCCCTCTTTACGCAGCTCGCGAGCTGTTTCTTCCACTTCCTGCTCGGTGTCGATCACGGTATTGGGAAGGATGCGAACGCTTTTTTCTGGGACCTGAAGGTGAATCAAAATTTGGCGGTCGTAATCTTCTTCACTCACGTATTGGACGCCGAGTTCTCTCATCTGATCGGAAGGCCCTTCAGGACGCGTTAGCCACACTTCACTTGCATAGCCGGACTCAAAATAATGCGCCGCGGCCTCGGCGCGATACGGCAAACCCCCGCTTAGGACCACAAGAGCATCAGCGTGCATCAGCGGGTCTTCACGCACTAGCCAGTTTCCTAGCCCGCGAAACGCAAGGGTCGCGGCTACAAATAGCGCCAACAAAATCAAAGCTGAGACGACGTGTAGATTCCGCTTTTGTGCAGTCAGAGACTTTTCGATGTTGGCCATTTGATTGCTATACCTGGCGCCGGTAAAGAGGCTGAGATCCGTTGTTCTCTAGAGGCTTGTCCGCCGCAGCGAGCGGCTGCGCGATAGCAGCCCGCGCAGGCCGAGCAGGACCAAGCGGGGCTGGCTCAAGCAGACGCGCCAAAGAATTTTCCACGCTTCGTCGCGCGAATAGTCGGCAAGCGACCTTTTAGCCGGAGCGTTCAACAAATCCACTAGCCGGCTGTAGTCGGCCTGCTGAAAATCGTGGAGCGAGCGACGTAACAGAAGATGAAGGTCAAGTTCCCGGCGCAGGGTTCGCAGCTCTCGGGACCCACGATTCAAAATCGCCTGAGCAACTCCGAGCGCGCCGCGAAATCCGGTAACGATGCCGCCCACCGTTGTAACTTTCACCTGCCCGGCTGCGTCGCCCACCAAATAAACGGATCCTTTGCCCACCGGCCGGTGAACCGGAACCCAACGTTTATAAACGGGAATGCGCGCCGCTTGAAATCCGATCGGGTCGAGCTTCCGCTTTTCCAGGAATTTCTCGAGGTGATGGCGCGTTTCCGGGCCGGTCTCACCGATTAATCCCAATGCGCCGCGAGTCGGCGATTCCGGAATGAGCCAATAAAAATAAGGAGTATCCTGCGGCACGAACCACACGCGCGCCGTATCCGGCCGCATGTCTTTCGGCAACGGCACAATCGCCTGCACCAAGGGGACCGTCTCAAGCGGCGCCCACCCCGCCGCGTGCGCCACACGGCTCGAAGCCCCATCTCCGCCCACGATCGTGTCCGCGCGAACTTCCTCGCGGGTTCCATCATCGCATCTGTCAATTTCCAGTACCAATCCACGACCGTTGGGATGCAGCGCGTGAAATCGGCGGCCCAGCTCGATACTCGCGCCGGCACGTTGTGCTTCTTCCGCAAGAGCTTGAATTAAGGTGCGGCGCTCGATGATCAGGTCGGGGTGCTTCAGGGTGACGGTCGCAGCGCGGCCATCCGTAAAGAGCTCAAAGTGCCGTATTTCGTTAACAACGCTTTTCTGTGCCGCGCGTCCGAGAAGGGCCCGCATTCGATCCGTGACGATCAATGTACGCTCGTCAGGTTGGAGCGTTTCGATGCGTTCGAACACACGAACGAGAATGCCCTGGCGCGCCAACAGGGAAGCGGTAAATAGGCCGGCTGCCGAACCTCCCACCACAGCAACGCTTTCCTTATCGCTGAGAGGCCTGGGAGACGAATTGTTTTCCGCGTCGCGTAGTTCGGGCGCCATATAGTCGGTTACAACCTGCCTTTGCGTAATTTATTTGAGCGAGTCCGCGGAAACTACTTACCGGGACAGTCCTCTACCCACCACTGAAGAGAGCAGAAATCCGGGCAATCGTGATACTCGTCACCACCGAGGATGAAGTATATATCTTACCGGGGTGCAAGCAAGAAAGACAGACAGGTTGTTTCAATTAGGCAGAAAAAGTCTTGGGGATTTTGGCTTGACGTTCATACGGCGCCCCTTCCATGAAAAAAATGGCAATCAGGCTGCCAAAGATCAGCAGCCCTGCCAGGCTATATGCCGCCGCCGGCGAAGATCCTGGAATAAAAAGTGCGGCCACGCCAAAAAGGACCGCGAAACAATACATCACAAGGACCGCACCGCGATGACCCAATCCCAGATTCGACAATCGATGCGCTGTATGGTCCTTGCCCGGCGAAGTGAAAGGCAGCAGGCCGCGGCGCGCGCGGGATATGGAGACAAGCGTCGTATCGAAGATAGGCACGCCCAAGATCAGCACTGGTACCAGCCAGGTAATCGGGAAAGGAGCGCCATCCGGCCGGATCTTAAGGCCAAGTGTCGCCATCAAGAACCCAAGGAACATCGCTCCGCCGTCACCCATGAATATTTTTGCCGGACTGAAATTCCAGCGCAGAAATCCTAGTGAGGCGCCCAAAGCTGCAGCACCCAGACTGCGAACGAGCGTCTGCCCATTCATACTGGCGGAAATTGTGAAAAAGGCCGCCGCCACGGCGGCGATGCCCGCGCAGAGACCATCCATATGGTCGAGAATGCTGAACGACGCAGTGATTCCCACAACCCACAATACAGTAAAGCAATCATCGAGAACGACGCCCGTCGTCCCCGGCACAAACTGAGAGAAAAGCTGCGCATGAATTCCGGTGGCAATCAGCATCAGCGCAGCCACAGGCATGCCGATGAACAGCTTCACTTGGTGATGCAGAAGCTTGCCATCGTCGAGAAAACCGATGATGGCGAGCAGCGTGGCTCCGGAGAGAATCCCAGCGACTTGCTTTTCAGGGGCGCCGCGGACCGTCACCAGAACTGCCAAAGCAAAAGCCAGATAAATGGCGATACCACCCAGAAGCGGAATTGGTCTGAGGTGTACCTTACGCGGGCCCGGGTGGTCCACCATTCCAAACCGAATCGCCAGGTGACGTACCGGAATCGTAAGGCCAAGAGAAGCCAGCAGGGCCACTGCAAATGCAATTAAGTCGGCGCGGATGGACATCGTTGCTGTCACTCCAGTCAACGTGCCGTAAGCATCTGCTCAAGGACGCCGCGCACCTGCTCCTTGTGCTTGGTTGCGAA
Source organism: Acidobacteriota bacterium (assembly GCA_003131985.1). Lineage (GTDB taxonomy): Bacteria > Acidobacteriota > Terriglobia > Acidiferrales > UBA7541 > Palsa-295. The sequence continues at coordinate 36,342 of PKWH01000114.1, forward strand.
ATACCAGTCCATGGTCTTGCGCAGGCCCACGCGGAAAGGAGTTTTCGGCTCCCAGCCCATCAGTCTTTTTGCCAGCGCGTTATCTGCGACGCGATTTACCGGGCCAGTGGGCATATCCGGGCGGAAGCGGATGTCCGCCTTCTGTCCAGAAAACTCGAGGACCATTTTCGCGGCGTCGATCACTCGGATGCGTTCCATCGTTCCAAGATTGACCGCGGTACCATCATCGATTTTTTCAGCAGCGAGAATTGTTCCGCTGACGATGTCATCCACATAGGTCCAATTGCGGATCTGCGTGCCATCACCCCAGACATCAAACGGATTCTGTCCGATAAAAGCACGCGCGATCATTGCTATTACCGCGTGATTTTCCACTCCACGCGGCCCGTACACCGTGAAGTACCGGCACGACGCTGCTTTCAGACCGTGCTCCCGGTGATAGGCTTGCAGCGTAAGCTCCGCCATCAGCTTGGCCCATCCGTACATATTGTCGGCATCGTGCGGAGGTTTGACGTCTCCTTCGCGAAGATAGAGCACCTGCTTCGTATCGGTCTGCATGCTATTCGGATAAACGCAGCCCGAGGAGGCGTAAACCACTTTTTCGACCCCGGCTTTCACCGCTTCCCAAAAGACCAGGCCGTCGAGAAAGAGATTCGATGCTGGGCCCGCTTGGTGTAAATCGACGTAGCCGCGCCCGCCATGGTCCGCAGCGAGGTGAAAAACAATTTCTATTCCCTTCATCGCCGCACGGGTTACTCCCGGCTCGCGCAAATCAGCCTCGACAAAAGTCACACGGCCATCCGCTAAGAGCTGTTCGATGTTCGAGCGTCTGCCGCTCGTCAGATCATCTACCACGCGCACCTGTGCGCCGCGCTCTACCAGAGCGTCCACTAAATGCGACCCAATAAAGGATGCGCCGCCGGTTACGAGTACTTTCTTACCTTTCCAGATGGCCGCCTCCGTGATTATTCCGATGATTTGAGGCTTCTTCTACCACTTCGACAAACCTTTCAAGCTCTTCGACTCTAGCATATTTCGCCGCTGTTTCCTTTGCGCGGATGCCCATATGAGCCAGTCGATTTGGGTCGTCGCGCAACTCGAGAATGGCGGCGGCTATTCCAGCAGGATCGTCCGGATCCGCCGATATTCCGCAGCCGGATTCACTCACGATGCGGGCAGCATCACTCCCCCCAGCGGCCACGGCAAGCACCGGACGGCCCGCCGCAAGAATCGAATAAAGTTTACTAGGCACCACGACGCCCTCTAGCCCACGCCTCACCGTCACAATGTGTACATCGCCGGCCATCATTACGTGCGGTAACTGTACGAACGGGAAGAACGGCAAGAAGCGTACATTCGGCGAAGACTTCGCAGAAGTCTCCAGCGCCGCGCGGTTTGCCCCGTCCCCTATAAACACAAGTCCAATATTTTCGTTGCGCAAAATGTCAGCGGCCTTCAGAAGCGAGTCCCAGGCCCCGTAGAAACCCAAATTGCCGGCATGCAGGGCGACAAAGGAGAAGCCGCAGCGAATTTTCTGCACCAGCGGATCATTGCGCTCCGGCAAGGAAGTAGGAAACGAAGTGCCATCCCGGATTACGACTACTCGGTCCGGCGAAACGCCCTTCGAGACAATGCGGTCGCGCATGTCGTCGCCGAGAACGATTACGCGGGCAGCTTCATGAAGTGCACGGAGGTGCATTTCCTCCCAACGGTCAACCCATCGATTGGGCCGCACGATGTCACCACCCAGAGCCATGTCCGGATACAAATCGCGGATATTGTAAACAAACGGGCGACCCGCCATGCGCGCAATGAATGCACCGGCGATGCCTGCAACGGGTGGATCCGTCATCGCAAGAACGATGTCCGGGTGAATGGCCAGCGCACGCGGGACCGCGAGTGCGAGATAGCTCAAATAATTAGAGACGCGGCGCCGCATCTGATGGCGTGGATAAGCGGTGGAAGCGACGCGTTCGACCGTAACGTTGTTGCGAATATCGCGCCGGAGAAATGCAAAAGAGTAAAACTCGTCAGGATCGTACGAAGGGCGTCCGGCGACCACCGTTACTCGATGGTGTTCCGCCAATTTTTCGGCCACTTGCACCGCCATCTTGGCCGTGGCGGAAGTGTCCGGCGGATAATATTGATTGAGCAGAAGAATGTGCATAGTAACTGATTTGCATCTCGACGCCGGGCTGGACAACTGTGGCGGCGAGCTCCGCCTTGACTGACGCCTCCCTATTCGGCGCGCTTTGCGAAACTATCCGCAGTTTCTTCCTGCGACGCGGCTGAGGATCTTTTCTCAAGAATGAAGTTTCCCATCACTAATGTATCCATCTGCGTTCGACGGAAACAATCAAGCGCTTCCTCCGGGCGACAGACGATCGGCTCATTGTCATTGAAAGAGGTATTTAAGAGCACCGGAACGCCCGTTTGATCACCGAAGGCGCGCAGAAGTTTCCAGTAAAGGGGGTTCGCGGTTCGGCTTACAGTCTGGAGCCGCGCCGTGCCATCGACGTGTGTGGGCGCGGGAATCACGTCACGTTTTTCCGGCCGAACGGAATAAGCAAAAGTCATAAACGGCGAAGGGTGCGTCTTCTCAAAAAATTCACCTGTGGCTTCTTCCAAGATCGAAGGCGCGAACGGCCGGAATATTTCGCGATGTTTGATCCGGCGGTTCAAGACGTCTTTCATCTCGGGCCGCCGCGGATCCGCCAGGATGCTTCGCTGACCCAGGGCGCGCGGACCCCACTCCACGCGGCCCTGAAACCATCCGACTACTTTTCCGCTAGCGATATGCCGGGCTGTCGTTTCGAGCAAAGGAGTCTCTTCCATCTCCGTGACAGTCGCTCCCTCTTCCGATGAACGAAATTTTTCAATCGAGTGCCGGATCTCTTGACTCGAAAATTCCGGACCCCAACCCGCGTGATCCATCACGAACTCGCGCGGTCGCCCGAGAATCTGATGGTTTACCGCAAAGGCCGCCCCCACTGAGAGACCCGCGTCGCCCGCCGCAGGCTGTACATAGACACGCTCAAACGGCGAGCGATCAAAAATCCTCCCATTCGCCAGGCAGTTGAATGCGACGCCTCCCGCCAGACAGAGCGACTTCTGCCTGGTTTTCTGCGCCAGTGCGGTCCAATGCGCGGCAAGGACCTCTTCCAATGCAGCTTGCATACTTGCCGCTATATTCTGATGCCGTTGTCCGAGCGGTTCGCCCTCTTTGCGCGACGGACCCAAACGCTTTTCCAGATGAGAGGAGAAGAGCCGGCCAAGCACTGGCGTCTGATTTGCTTCGCGCCAAGTCATGTCGGCGCCGTGCCGCTGATGCGTGAAATACTCAAGACCCAGGCGGAACGAAAGCGGACCATCGGCATAAACGATACGCCGGAATTCGTCCAGAAATTCCGGTTCGCCGTACGCTGCCAGGCCCATCACTTTGTACTCGTCACCGAATTTCCAGAACCCGATGTATTGCGTCAGCGCGGTGTAGTACATCCCCAGCGAATGAGGGAAGGTGATTTCACCGAGGATTCGCATCTTCGGCCCTTCGCCCAATGCCCACATGGAACTTGCAAAGTCGCCCAGGCCATCAGCGGAAAGTACCGCGGAGTTCTCGAATGGGGAAACGAAATAAGCGCTTGCGAGATGCGCCGTATGGTGTTCGATGCGATGGAAACGCGCTCGGATTTTTTCCGGAGGCATCTCGAACGTTGAGGCCAGATCCTCTTGGATCCCCGCAAAGCGCTTCATCACGCGCGCGCGGTCCAAAGCGAAGCGGGGCATCCGCATTGCGAACCGAATCTTCGTTCCCATCCGCGCCCATGGATTGCGCGGAACTGCTATGTGATCCACTTCGGAAAGCTTTGCGCCGGCTTGCTCTAGGCAATACTGAATCGCGCGCGCCGGTAAGCCGGCGGCGTATTTAACCCGATTTAGCCGCTCTTCCTCGACAGCAGCAACCAGACGGCCGTCCACCACGATGGCAGCCGAAGCGTTCGCGTGATACGCGTTTATACCGAGAATAATCATTTTAGAATGTTCGCATAGAGAACTCTGTATACGGTCCTTAATCAGCCGGCATGAACGGTAGCCGATTTATGGCGCTCCGTGCCGTCCTGCACTGAAACACTTAGATTGCGTTTGACCCATTCATTCAATACGTAAAGGCTCCATGGCCGGGACCAGGTCGTCTTGCTTCGTAAGAAATTCCTCCAAACCCCTTGCGCGAACCTGTGATCCAGACTGGCCTCGAGAGCGGGGGCCCAATCGCCAAGTCCCATGGCCACTCTCTCTCCCAACTTCCCACGCATCCAATGCTCCCACGGAAAGGTGAAGGTACGCTTCGGTTGGTTGACGATTTCTTCGGGCAGCAAATCGCCGAGAGCCTCGACCAGCAGAGCCTTCGGTCCTCCTCCGCCGCGCTTGGCCGACTCCGGCAGGCCAAGAACGTATTCCACCAATGGCGTATCGAGAAACGGCACGCGCACCTCCAGCGAATTGCGCATGCTCGTCGCGTCCGCATCCCGCAACAGCGTGTTTAGCAGATAGGAGCGCAGTTCAAGCCACGAGACCTGTGTAAACCGATCCAATGGTCGCGATTGCTGCGCGGCAGTTGTAAGCCACTGATACCAGTTCATCGAATTCCACGCGAGGGTGCCACCGCGCAAACTCGACGCAAATGCCCGCGGTGTAAATAGCGTGCGTGTGAAAAAGTAGGGATGCGGAAGCAGATTCGGCTGAAGCCAAGCTGCCGACACCTTGCGAAAAGCATCGGGTGAAGACTGAAAAACATTCATGTTCTTCACTCCGAGCGCGACCAACCTTCGGGCTGTTTGCGGAATGCACTCAGCAGCCTTGGCGATGCGCCCAATCTTCGCAGTCGCTCGGAATGAAGTGTAGCCGCCAAACAGTTCATCGCTGCCCAGCCCGGACAGCGCCACTTTCAGGCCCGCTTGCCGTGCCGCCCAAGAAACGAAATAAGTGTTGATGCCATCCATGGACGGCTGATCGAGAGCCATGACCGCTTCATCAAGTCGAGTGACCATTTCGTCGCCGGAGATTATGACTTCGCGGTGTTCGGTTCCAAGACGTTCTGCAGTGCGTCGAGCGATTGCGGCTTCGCTGAACTCCGTGTCGGGAAATGAGACGGTGAAGGTGTGAATTTCTCTCTGAACTACCGTCGCCAGAGCCGCGATTGCCGTCGAATCGATTCCGCTGCTCAAGAACACACCCGCCGGAACGTCCGCGATCAGATGACTCCGCACGGCATCTTCCAGCAGAACTCTCACTTGCACGGCTGGGGAAACTCTACGGGCCTGCGAGTTCTGTGAAGCAATTCCGGTTTCAGCTTGCCTCTCGAGTACCCGCGCGACATCCCAATAAGGTTTCGGCTCGGAGGCTTCGAGCGGATCATCAGCAAGAATCGTGACGCAATGGCCCGGCGGCAGGGAAAAGACACCTTCCACCAGAGTTGCTGGCTCACTCACGGAACCAAAAAGCAGATATGTAGTCAGCCCTTCGCTGGAGAGGTGTGGCGGAACACATCCGCTTGCGAGAAGTGCTCGCACCTCTGACGCAAACAGAAAAACACCATCGACCTTCGCGTAGTAAAGGGGCTTGATGCCCATGCGATCGCGTGCGATGAATATGCGTGTAGCCCCGCCGCCTCGACCTTCCGACAATTCAATCACTGCAAACGCGAACATGCCTCGCAGCCGATTCACAGAATCGTCGCCCCATTCTTCGTAGGCGTGAACGATAACTTCCGTGTCGGATTTGGACCGAAATTGATGCTTGCGTGCTTCTAACTCTTCTCGGAGCTCCCGGAAGTTATAGATTTCACCGTTGAAAACGACTGCGATTGTTCCGGTTTCGTTCCAGACGGGCTGGCTGCCGCCGGGCAGGTCGATGATGCTAAGGCGACGCATACCGGCGGCAACGCGTGGTTTCATCAGGATTCCTTCTCCGTCGGGGCCGCGGTGAATGATAGTGGCGAGCATGCGGCGGACAACGGCCTCGCCGTCTGCTTTGGAGTCCAATCCGATGACGCCGCAAATTCCACACATGAGATTTAGGTCGCATCCAGGAAAGCGTGGCAAGCTCTCCGAAGCTGCTGCCGGATATGAACCGAGTGCACGCCGAGCCGTTTCTCACCGTACCAGCGGAGAGCGATTCGCAGCAGGATTAGGAAAATTAGAAGCAGAAAAGAGGAAACCATGGCGGCAAAGGATTCGCGTTCGACTAAGAGGGTCATAGATGGTGTGTCTTCCCAGCCGGGTATAACATGATCGAGAATTCGTCGAAGCAACGATCCGAAGACATGAAACCGCGCCAGGCGAATATGCACGACTTGATCGAACGTGTAACTTGGGTCGTAGCCCCGAAGTTCTCGGGTGGCGACAGCAAGAGTGGCAGGATCTGTCAATTCTTCGCGAGTCAGCGTCTGTCCGTCCGCTCCGCGCATTACGATTCGAAAAGTTGGATCCACAACGATCCATCGCCCATCCACGAGAACTTCGGCAACAACATGCTTCGTCATCTCGTGAGAGTCAACCAGCAGCAGCCGGCGAACCTGCATGTGCCCCGTGTCCACCAGGTTGATAAACGCGTTTGTGGCTGTCCCGCATACTCGCAGTAGAGCCTCATAATTCAGCGTGTCAGTCGGATCGCGGTCACCCTGGAGCTTCTCGGCCTCGGACCTCCTGCGCGCCGGCCCATGAGCCATCCAATGGAGTATAGCTTCAACTTTTTCGTCCCCCGGCGACGTGGCGGGCACAATCGCGTCAGAAAATCCTTTCAGGTATCTTCGAGTCGAAAATTCCCATCCCGTCGAATAGGCAGCGAAAAAAACCGCCGCGATTAACAGAATATTTACGGCAAACCAGACGCTTCGGAAAACTGGATGATGCTTACTATCAGGATTGTCAGCAGGCCTCGGCCAAGGCAGAGACTTTTCATGGGCGCGAGTTTGGTGGGGGCTCATTGCGCTTTGAATCGGCTTAGTCAGGTGATCTTGGCTCATGCCGTTTCTCGTTTTTCCTGAATCAACCTTTCCTGCACCACTACTTTAGCCGGATCGTGCCGACCCTGCGTTTGCTGTTCTTTCGCCACAAGGAAAGAGTGAACATTCTGCCCACGATTTTCGTCGTATCGGATTATACGGGCCTGCTGTTTCTCGCACCATTCCTCGATGGTCCGGCGCGGAAGAAACGCGACTCGCGGAGTGACGAAGTAATCGTAAAAAAGGTTCCGCGCGCCTGACCAAGTGCGTTTTCCGCCAGAACGAACAAAATGAATCGCATAATACGGTACCTGAAAAAAAACCGTGACGAAAGGCTTCGACCATTCCCGCATCAGCGCGTCTCGAATCAGCCCGCCCGGAAACTTGTAAAGCCTAGGGTATCGGCCGTTCGGCTTGTAGACTGCGAGATACATTCGCCCGCCTGGCTTTAGGATCCGGAAATTCTCGGTGAACGCAGTCAGAGGATCCTCTGTATGGTGAATCACACCATCTGAGATCACAACATCCGCAGTTCCATCCGCAAACGGAAGGTGTAAGTTGTCACCAACGGCGCCCGGTCTGTCGTACCTTTTTATCGCAAGACCCAGAGAAACCCGGCTCCGATCGAGGCCTATGCATCGGATTCCTCGTCGCTTCAAAAAACCCAGGACTCTACCCGGACCGCAACCTATATCGAGAACAAGCGAGTTTACATCCAAGCTCCGAATAAGCTCGACGAGCGGTCGCGAGACCACCGACTCAATTTTCTCCGGCACGTCGCTTGGAACCCAATCGAAGGGGTGCTGATCGTAAAATGTGGCGGATTCAGGATCGCCCATTAGAGATCACCATGCGAATTCCCCAAGGCTTTTGTATAGTAACTTTCCATCAGCCCGCTCAAGCGATCCCAGCCCAATTCCGCAGTCACTTCGGCGCACCCGGATTTCAATTTCGCGTATAGAACCGGATCGGAAATCAAATTGCGAAGCGCCGCGACCAGCGGTCCCTTCTCCGGCGCAATCACCAGTCCTGCGCGCCCATTCACGAGAGAGCGAATGCCGCAGCAATCCGTAATAATTACCGGGACGCCGAACGCTATCGCCTCGGCCGCGGAATTCGCGAAGTTTTCGTAGCGCGATGGCAGAACAAAGATATCAGCGTCTATCATGAGGGCGGACTTGTCGTCGTCATACAGAGCGCCTGTAAAAATCACTCGAGATTCAATTCCAGTATTACGCGCCCGTCTCTCCAGCGTCGTGCGGTAACCAGGCTCGCCTTCGGGACCTGCGATTATCAGGCGACCTGATTTCGGGCACGCTTCAGAAAATGCCTCGATCAAAATATCTGCGCCCTTACGAGGAATCAAACGCCCCAGAAACATCACGAGCGGTTCATCAGGAGGGATTCCCCATTTTGCACGAAAAGCACCGCGTGGCGCTTGGCGCACGCTCGTGCGGCTGTCAATACCGTTGTATCGAATCACCACTTTTTCCGCTGGTACGCCGTCTTCGACAAGTTCCTGTTGCTCCATCTCGGAAGTGGCTATGATTTGCGCCGCGTTGCGCCAATAGGCGCCGCCCAAACCCCAATGCCACCAACGCTTCATTCGAAAGCTTCGATCGATAGGGCGATACATGCCCATTGGTTCAATCACGTAGGGAATCCGCCGGCGTCTGCAGAAAAAACTCACCGCCGGTCCCAGCAGATCGTAGAGGCCATACAGGTGAACCAGATCAAACTGTGAGATGGATGCCCGGCAGAATGCTACCACACGGGGATTCACTGTGAGCGCCCGATAGTGCGCCACCGTGGAGAGGTAGATGGTCTCCACACCATTTTCTTCGGCCTGCCAACCCCATTCACACTTTCGGATATTCACATCTGAACGGTAATCGTTTCCAAATCCCAAGTCTGCTGTCAAAACGGTTATTTGTTGGCCACGTTTGGCCAGACCCCGAGCGAGCGCGCGAACCTTAACGACCGGGCCTCCTCGGTCCTGAAACGGAAAATAGGATTGAACTACCATTAAAATCCGCATTCGGCTTGGGATCAGTGTATTCAGAAAGCTGATTGCTCGCGGGCTGGGCTGCCACGCTGGCGGGGCTACGGATCAGATTACTATCCCTGCCCGTTGGATTCCAAGCCGCACTCTTCCAGAATTAGTTCGAGCTTGCGCTGAAAAACTTCAAAAGAAAAGTCTCGGCGCACGATTTCCGCACCACGCTGCCCCAATTTCGCGCGGAGTAATTCATCCTTGAGCAAAACGGCCAGAGCTTCGACTAACCGTTCGGAATCCCCGGGCGGAACGAGCACTCCGTTCACTCTATCTTCCACCACATCGGTGGTTCCTCCGCAATCTGCACCCACCGAAGGCTTGCCAAATGCCATCGCTTCAAGAAAGACTAATCCGAAGCCCTCACCCGTGCTGGGAAGCGCGAATATTTCACAGCGAGCGTAGCAAGCGGCAATTTCTTCGCGCGAGAGGCCAGTGAGAAACCGCACGGATTCGGAAACGCCAGAGTCGACAGCGATCTTTTTGAGCCGTGAAAGATCATCGCCGTCGCCCACTGCCACCAAATACAAACCCGGAAACTTCATTCGAAGTTGCGCCATAGCTCGAATTAGGCCGTCCGCACCCTTGTAGCGCTCTGAAGCCGCCCATCGGCCCACTGTCAGGATTACGCGGCCCTGGGGAAATCCGTTAGGCAGCGGGAGGCTGGACGGCGTCTCTGCCATCCGAAGAAAACCTGGATTGAGCGGCCATGCCAACTTCCGTATTTTAGCCGGCGGCACACCTTGAAATTCTGCAAGCTTTTGGGCCGTGTCACGGCTCGGAGCAAGCACTAGATCCGCTGACAAAAGAGCCAGGCGTCGCATCAATGGCAGCGGCTTCCATACTTCCACGCCGTGTGACATCACAATCGTCTTGAGCCGTGGCGAAAACCGTTTCATCGCGACCACGGGCAAGGCCAAGTTCGGGTGCGCCGCCAGAACTACCCTTGCGCGTTGCCCGGATTGACGGATCGCGGAAAGCACGAATTGCACTTTCGAGCGTCCGAATCCACGGAGGCATATTTTCTTGTCGGCAGCTTCAAACTCCTGCGTGCCCGGCGGATCGCTAAGGCTCTGAAAATAAGTGGACCAGTTACAGTGACAGAGAGAAATCGTCTGCAGAGCCGCGGCGGTCAGGCGTCCTGCTTCCTGGATACCGCCAACGCCGAGCAACTCCGGGAAAAGACCAACGATTCGCTTCGCTTCCGCTTTGGGTTCCTTGGCCGTCATTTGCGAAAGACAAACATGCCATGAGTCGCGAATCTCGCCGGGCAGATTTTCTCCGCCACCGGGTCAGTCCAAGCGGAGACCGATGCCGTGATCCGCCTGAATCGCCAGTAGGCCCTTCGCATTGCCGATCCANNAAAAGAAATTCCTGCCCGAACCACCCGAGGAGTGTCGCGCCATGTGAAGTCGCCTGCTCGATCCAATTCTCCGGCGAACGCGGGAAAATGTGTGCGCCTCTTCCTCGAATCAGCTCGAGCAGAAGCAGGTGGCCTTCCGGTTTCAACACCCGCATCATTTCGCCAATCGCCGCCGGCTGCAACTCAGCTGGAATGTGCTGAACCACAGTAACGTCGGAAACGAAATCGAATATGCCATCCACGAATGGCAACCGATACGCCTCGCCGGCAACGAGTTGACCCGCAGTACCGCATTGCCGTGCGGTCTTAAGCATCCCTGGAGTCACGTCAAGCCCCGTCGCGCGAAATCCCAGTTGCCCGTAGCGCCTCACCCAGCGTCCCGTCCCGCACCCGACATCAAGCGACCGAGCGGCCGCGGGAACCTTCGCGAGCGCTAGTGCGCGCCGAACAGCTTGGAATTGCTGTTTGTCGATCAGCCGGTTGAACCACGCAGGGGCGCCGGGATGCAAGACCGGCGCCAGTCCCTCCGCATCGGCCGAAACGTAATTCTCCGCCAACTCGCCCCAATATTTTTTGGGAGAATAAGCGTTCATATCTGCGTCAAGATTGCCTGCTCGCCTCGGACAGATTGCGTCCCTTTTCTCGCAGACATCCCTCGAAAACTTTCCCCATCTCTTCTGCGTTACGTTGCCAAGTGTATCGTCGCGCGGTCGCCTCCGCGCGAACGCCCACCTCTCGTCGAAGATCCGCGCTTGCGTAGATACGTTGGATCAATTCCGCAAGCTGCCGCGAGTCCGTCGGATCCTCCAGAACGAATCCGTCCACGCCATGCCTCACTAACTCGCTCACTCCCGCTTGCCGGCTCACGATCACGGGCAGCCCGCAAGCCATCGCTTCCAGCGGCGGAATCGCGAAGGAATCTTCGAGTGACGGCCCTGCGTACATATCGGCCGCCGCGTAATACGATTCCACTTGCGGCACGATCGGCAGAATCGTCATCCGGTTTTCCAGCCCGTTGCGCCGAAGAATTTCATCATACGAAAAGGATTCGTCGTGTCCCACTACCAGGATCCGCAAATCCGGGATGCCCAGACTGCCCACGGCCTCGATCAAACACCGCAAGCCCTTCTTCTTCCAATCGTTGCCAATCAAAAGAATCGCAAACTCGCCGTCGGAGAGCCGCAGATCGCGTCGTGCTTTTTCGCGCAGGCTTTCGCGGCGCGCCGGATTCATTTGATCCAAATCGACTCCATTATATACAAGCGCCATCCGGCCCTTTCTACCAAAGCACCGTTCCAAGTCTTGCTCCATCTTGTGCGAGGTCACCGCCAGCAGGGTTTCGTCTCCCGCATAGACCCCGCGTTCAAGCGCCATGAATAGATGATAGGAAAGCTTCCGGTGGATCAGCCAGGGCCACTTGCGCGCCGGATTCTGCCGAAGCGCCAATTCCTGATGCGCCAGCCGGTAGAATTCAGTGAACACTATGTGGACGGCACTGATGTCTGCATCCAGACAATTGATTCCCGGCGAAAAAACTAAATCGTAATCGAGTCCTCTAAACAATCCGTCCCACCATCGCCGAAAATGATTAGCCAGGAAGAACCAGATATAACTCACCAGGTGAGGCCCCGCGATACCAGGAACGCGATGCCAGGTAATCTTTGAAAGGTCTACATCCTTAATAGAAGCGCTATAGACGTGAATTTCGTAATCCTGCGCCAGGCGTTCGATTTGTTCCGCAACGCACCGTTCCGTGCCATGCCGCTTGTCCAGAAAAGGAGAAACAACAGCGATCCTCGGCTTAGCCTTCATTTATCGACGCAACTCGGAGCCACATCATCTCGGCCGGTTCGTTAGCCGGTGCGGACAGTTCTCTTAGAATCGGAAACCGCCCCGGGCACGTGTCTTAGCGGAAGGTGCCCGCAGAATATCCGGTGTGCTCGCCTGGATATCTGGCAGGCGAAAGAGAATTCCCACGAGCAACCATAAGTAGGCATTATTAATATAATTTTGGTAAGCCACTAGACTAGCGTACATCATCGGATACAGCAGCAGGAAAGCGAACCAGAAGATAGACAACGCAATAGGAAAGAACCGCGTCTGCCGAAGTCGCCTCACTACACCCCAGCCGTAGTACAAGAGTGCAGCCGTCCAAAGGATCCAGAGAAACGGAGCGATGATCCCCATCTCGGCGATCAACGAGCCATACCCCTCCTCCACCCCGACGCTCACCACCGGACGCCCTATTAGCTTGGCGACATACTGCCCCCCCAGCGAGGCAGTGCCTATTCCGTTTCCCAGCACCCAATTCGGTCCGTCGAACACAGACATCAAGTTCTCGATCGGATAATCCCACGCGCGGTTTTCTACCTGATAAGCAGAACCGCTCGGCAAGAGCGTCTCGGTATAATACTCAACTCGAGAGCCCGCCTCCTTGGGGAACAGGAAGAGAATTAATACAAGACCAGCGGCGCCGAAAATTAACGAGTTGCGGATCGCCTTGATCATCTTGTGAGCTTGACGCTGCCGCCACGGCGCGCCCCATAGAAAACCGCATCCTAGCGCCACCGCACTGAGCAGTACGAACACAAACGTGCCTCGATTACCACAGAGCAGAGTCGCCACTCCGATAGTGCCTATTGAGAGAAAAACGATCTTGCGCCCACGCAAATTGCAAAGCAGCAGATACCCGGTGGCTCCTAACGCTATGATGAAAGCGAGGATAAGGAACTCGGCGAATCGCCCCGCACTAACAAAGACGGAATCCGGCAGATTGAAGAGCTGGTTGGTAAGCGGGCTGGACTTTTCAAGATTTCCGAGGTCCTGGAGTTCCGGCGCGAGATGCGCAGGATTTAAAAAGGAATTTCCGAGAATGGCCTGGGCGATTCCCAACGCAGCAATAAGCCCGCTAAGCACCGCATTAAAAACCAGGAATTTTCTAAGATCTTCATCACCTCGGATCAGGGAATATCCCACATACATGAACGGTATGTAGTAGAAATAGGTTTTGAAACCTAGCAGGCCATACAGAATGTGAGTTGAATTTTGATTGAACACTTGTATAAATCCCAGCAGGAAGAAAAGCGCGAGGAATAGCAAGAAAGGCGGCTGAAATCTTTTTTCTCGCCCCCGGCGGACCTCCGCAAAAAAAGAAATATAGACAAGCGCCGCCAGAATGTCCTTGCCGAAAAAGAGCGCCAGGCCGTTGCCCATATACTTTCGAAATAAATCTTCAAAAAGCATCCAGGCTAGGAAAAGATAAAACCCGGTACGCCAATTTCTTAGAATTGCCACGGCGGCAACCGCGGCGAAGAGTCCAGCCCCGGCAAATTCCAGCGACCGCANNGGCGGGAATGCTTCTGCTAATCAAGTCTTGAGCTACCCCAAGATTTCCGTGGAAGAAATTCGATTCAGCCCCCGTATTCTATACTAGTTAAGAAAGCGTTGCGCAAACCGCCGGGAGCAGTGTAGGCGCATGCCGCACCTGTTGCAGATCTTCGAGAGACCGAAGCGAGCGAAGCCGTCTTCGAGGAGGCGTTTGAGAGTGTTAGGCATTCGGGATAAGTTGTCAGGCTACAGGCCGAATCGTGGATCGAGAAACAGCACGTCGGTCCAACCGGCACGACCGTCGCGGTGAAAGACTTCGTACATTGAAATGAGCACGAAGCCTCGGTCTAGAACGAACCGCAGAATCTCGTCGAAGCGCGGCATGCCTTCGTACATTTCGGAAAATATCAACTCAGCATAGATCAGCCGAATGCGGTGCTCACGCATCATGCGCGCGGCACCCTTCAAGACTTCTAATTCGAAACCTTGCGTGTCGATTTTCAGGATGTCGACGTAGCTAATCTGGTTCAGCGACGTGTAATCATCCATCGTTTCCAGCTTCACTTGCGAACGCAAAGCAATCTCGCCCCAGCAATCGCGTTCTGGCGCGAGAAACGAGCTCATCCCCGACTCCGTATTCTCGACCAACTCCCTGCTTTTGTGACGCGAGCCGAGTCCAAAATTGCTGAGCCGCAAGACGCCGGGCGTAGCGGCATGCTTTGATTCGAGAATGCTGAAGGTTTTTGCGCTGGTCTCGAATGCGTGGATCCTTGACTCTAATGTATGTCTATATCGCAAAGTCAGCATAGTTACGCGCGTGGGCGCTGCGATATACTGGCGCGGAAAGGACGTTTCCAGTGAGACCTCAATGATGAACGGTCTAAAGGGACCGCAGATGTACTATTCCCTATTCGGAACTCGGGGCCTGTTGTTGGGTGCCAAGGCACGGCTGCTGGGACGATCTGTAGAGGTGACGGTGGCAGTGCCTAACATCGCGCATCCCGTCCACCTTCGGTTACGAACGACCGACGTTGCACTGTGCCGAGAGATTCTGCTTCGCGGACAGTATGAGTGGGCGTTCTCGAGATCACCGCGGGTAATTGTCGATGCGGGTGCCAACGTTGGGCTGGCCGCAATTTTCTATGCTAACAAGTTCCCAGCATCAAGAATCGTTGCCATCGAGCCAGAGCCTTCAAACTATGAAGTGCTGAAGAAAAATGCAGCTCCATATCCCGGCATCGTCACCGTGCACGCAGCTTTATGGAGGGACAACCAGCCCCTCGGCATTTTGGACCCTGGAACGGGACACTTGACATTCCGAACACGGGGCATCGAAGAATCAACCGTAACGGAAAATCGTCAGGTCGTTCGCGGCGTCACACTCGACAGTTTGATGAAAGAGCTTGGGATAAGCCACGTCGATCTCCTAAAAGTGGATATCGAGGGATCTGAGAAGGAGGTTTTCGAGAACTCCAACGCCTGGATTGACAAGGTAGGAGTTCTAGCGATTGAACTCCACGATTGGATTCAGAGCGGATGCAGCGACAGCGTTCGTATGGCGGCAAGCGATTTCGACTTCACATGCCAGAGAGGTGAAACGACTTACTTTGTTAGAAAGGAATTGGCATCGCACAGTCCATATTCAGGGGCTCCGCCATGCGCCGATCGGCATCTTAATTCGCCGAAGTTCCCGTTGGGAATTATTCAGGTTATCTAATTCGGCGCGTCAAGAGCCGGACGCCAAGCGTCTCCCCTGGGACATCTTGCTCGTGCCGCAGAAGCGCTCTCCATTGTTCACACTGTTTGAGTTTCAATCAGCGTCCGGTAGAGGAGAGCATGTTCCTCCACCATACGTTTCTCACTGAAGACTTCTATTCCACGTTGACGCGCCTTTAGCCTCAGCTCGCTCGCCATTCTCGGGTTATCGAGCACCTGACGCATACACGACTCCAGAGCATCGGAGTCCCCTGCCGGGAATTTAAGTCCGGCTCCATCCACTATTTCTCCAAGACCGCCAATATCCGACGCGATAACCAAATGCCCCTGCATTAAAAGCTCGGAGGCCGCCAGCGGGGCAACATCTTCCCAAACCGACGGCATCACCACCGCTGTTGCCTCGGCTATCAATCCGGCTACCGCATCAAGGGGGACAGCCCCTACAAACTCCGTCTGGCCTCGGAGACCTAGCTGGTCCGTCATCCGTTCCAGCTCAGCGCGCTCACTTCCGTCTCCTACAATTCGAAGCAGAAATGAGTAACCTTTCTGCGATAGCTTTTTGGAGGCGAGGAGAAGCACCGGCACACCCTTCTCCATAACCAAGCGGCCGACATATGCAAAACACGGCAGAGTTTGGTCACCTTCTGTACGGTTAACAGGACACGGCGGAGCAAGGTTCGGAACGCCATGGTACATAATTTGCGTCCGTGGTAGCGCGACTCGTCGCCCGACGTGATTGGTAGGAGCGATATTTCGAGCTACCCGACGCGCTAGCCAACGCCGAGGGAATGTGAGTAGAAGGCCGCGCGTGCTCTTTGCCCATCCTAGGCTGACGGAAGTGCAACGCACGCATTTTCCGTACCGCCCTGCCATGAAGTGTCCTGGGCAAACGCTGCGGTTCGGTTCGTA
This sequence comes from Acidobacteriota bacterium, assembly GCA_003131985.1. GTDB lineage: Bacteria > Acidobacteriota > Terriglobia > Acidiferrales > UBA7541 > Palsa-295. The sequence goes on from PKWH01000114.1 coordinate 52,713, forward strand.
AATCAATAGTCCATTTGGGCACACCGATTGGTACCCGTCGTGTTCCAGCACAACGGATCTGCGGAACAACCATCCCCAAAAGAGAGGCATAAAGGCGGGATTGGCAATGTGAATTATATCGGCAGAACGGACCAGCTTCGCCAACCCACGTTGGCTCGACTGACGAACAACACGGAAGGGAAGGGCCAAATCGTCCATCCCGTTAGCGGCTGTTTGTGTAACTAGAGTGACTTCGATCGTCTCGCCATCATCAGTCGCCTTCCAGTTGGCAAGCCCCAGCGCCAGAACCATGGTGACTGTCTCGATTCCACCAATTGACGGGGCCCAATCATGAGCATAGATTAGGACCTTCATTGGCGGTCCACATTTCGCGGTCGCAGTAGAGCGGCTCGTTCTATTGCCATCACCGTGGTCTCAACATTTTCGCGCGGCGACCACGTTTCCATTCGCGTAACAGCGTTCCGGCTGAGCTCCGCGAGTTTTGCTCGCTCGCTCAACATATCCGCCAGAATCCTCGCCAGCACATCCACGTTCCCGCAGGGATAGATAAAGCCGGTCTTACCATCCTCAACGATATCAAACCGTCCACGAATTTCGTCGCTCAAGACCACCGGGCATCCACACAGCATCGCTTCACAGACCACCGCCGGACAGGGATCATATTCAGAAGGAAGAACAAACAGGTCCGCCGAGCGATAGACTGAAGGCAACCCCGTTTGATTCACGAAGCCCAAAAAAAGCGTCCGCTCGGCGATCCCAAGACTCTTTGCAGCAGCTTCCAGGCTCGCTCGCATCGGTCCGTCCCCGGCGAAGACCAGATAAGCTCTCTCGACGTTCGCCTTGGCAAATGCGTTCAACACATCGCCGGGCCTCTTCCAAGGTTGCAGCTTCGCACAGAACAAAACTACCGGCGCATCTTCAGGGACTCCCCACTCCCGCCGAACCGCACTTCGATCCACCTCGGAAGCGCGCTCGTTCCACCAAGTATTGTCCACAACAAAAGGCGTCAGAACAATGCGCGAATCCGAAATTCCCATGCTCAAAATGAATTGGCGCCCAGCTTTCGACGGAATGATCACGATATCCGCAAGACGAAATATCTTCGGCAGCAAAAATCTCTTGATAGGCAACTTCCAGCGCTTCGCGTCTCGAGGCTGCAGACTCGTGGCATCGGTGCCAAAAAGAATCGGTACGCCGCTGAGCTTGGCCGCCACCACCGCTATCCAGAAAGTCGAATAAGCATATCCCGTGTAGAACACAACTGCATCGAAGCTCCCGCTCCGAATCAAACTCCAGATCCCCGGATTAAATAGACCGAAGAACCGCCCCAGTCCCGGAGACCACGACCGGTTCGGTACAGCTACCCAAGGGTACCCCTCCAACAGCGGAACGTCCCACTTCACCTCGACTCCGAAATCGCGGTCGAACTCCGCCTCCGCGCCCTGCAAGCTGCAATATGCCACCTGAATCTCAAGCCTCGGATCCTTCGCATACAGACGGAACATCGGCGACGAATACTGCACCGGGTGCGTGCCGATAAGAAGCACTCGAAGAGGGCGCTGCGTCATCCCGCCAATTCCGCCCGAAACCGCTCTGCGATTCGGCCCCAAGACAAATAATTCTTCTGCATCTCGAGATTGCGATCGTGCAGTTCCATCCATCGTTCCGGATCGCTCAGAACTCGCATGATCCCGCGCGTCAGGCCCTCTCGATCGTGCAACGGGGACCATTCCACCCCCGCTTCTTCGAGAAATCCGCCGGTGCTCCCGTCCCGATACCCCACGATCGGAACTCCGCTGGCGATTCCCGCCATGGCGCTGCCGCGTCGAGTCGTGACGGCGCCGCGAACAAACAGCAGCGCATCCGCGGACTCGAACTCGCGCGCAATTTCCTCCGCGGGCAAAACCCCGCGCACCACGACTTCCACATTCCCTCCGTGCAACGCCTTCGCGAATAGTTCCCGAGCTTCGTCCGCTCCGCGTCCCACAACCACGAGGCGCAATCTCCCGAGCGTCTTGCAAGCCACTAACATCACGCTCGAAATATCGTTCACTTCTCGNNCGCGCGTTCAGGAATGTTCGCGCCGATGGGAATGAACGCTGCTTTGTCTTTTCCCGTCGGCAGCCACGCTACTGTCTCGAGCGGCGCGGTAAAAATGCCTTTCGTTGCCCCGCGGTAAAGTCTTTGAATCACCCCATCCTGGCACGCGCCGCGAATTCCACCCAACAGTCCTGAACCTCCCTGTCGGTCCGCTTCATGAAACACAACGGCGCAGCGCACCCCGCGCCGTCGAAGAATCGCAAGCACGGCGACAGCTCCCAACGGAAATCCGCGCCGGGACCACGAGAGCGCCGTATATTGCAAGAGAACCCACTGGCCACGCCACGCCGCGCTCTCGCGCCAAAGCTGGCGCAACGCGCCAATCCACCCTATCTTTGCCCACGGAACTCGTACTTGCTCCAGCTCAATTCCTTGTGGAGCAAGCCCGCCCGCCAGGAATAAACAATAATCCGCAACGCCATCCGTCGGC
>PKWH01000114.1:55275-61505 GCA_003131985.1 Acidobacteriota bacterium
CCCCACGATTCGACCATCCGTCGCAATCCTTCTGCGATGCCCACGCGCGGACTCCAACCCAGCTCTTGTTGTACTTTCCGGATATCGCTCACATAAATTCTCTGGTCTCCGGGGCGAAATTCGTCATATTCCACCGGCGGAAGTTTCCCAAGAGCTTCTTTCAGCGGACCTTCGAGCTCAGCCCACACCGATATCGTATGAGATGGACCGCCTCCCACGTTGTACACCTGGCCCGCAGTCTTTTTGATCTGGTCGCGAGCGCGCGACATCAAATCCACGAGGTCCCCCACGAAAAGCAGGTCCCGCACTTGTTTCCCGTCGCCATAAATCGTAAGTCGCCCTCCTCGCAATCCGGTCAGCGCGAAGTGCGCCACCCATCCCTGGTCTTCCGTACCAAACTGGTGCGGCCCGTAAATGCAAGACATCCTGAACACGATCGAAGGCAGCCCGTAGATGCGATGGTAGTCGCGAACGTACTGATCCGCCGCGCCCTTCGAACAACCATACGGCGAATGAAAGTCCAGCGGGCAAGTCCCCGGCACGCCATTAGGAAGATTCTCGAATTCGTACCGCGTCGGACGCTCGACAACCCGATAATGTTCCAGCCCGCCGTAAACTTTATTCGTAGACGTGTAGAGGAAAGTTGGCATCGGCTTCTGCCGCCTGGCTGCTTCGAGCACGTTCACCGTTCCCTGCGCGTTGATCGAAAAATCCTCTTGCGGATTTGTGATCGAAGTCGTCACCGCCACCTGCGCGGCCAGATGAAACACCGCCTCCGCCCCTTCCACCGCCTTTTCCACGGCGCCGTAGTCTCGCACGTCACCCTTCACGAACTGTATCCGCTCGCCGTGCTCCCCCCGAAGCCAGTCGAGATTCTCTTGCACGCCGGCGCGGCCGATGTTGTCGAACAAAACCACCTCATGCCCCTCGCGCAGCAGCCGATCCGCCAGATTCGTGCCGATAAATCCAATCCCGCCGGTAATCAGGGTCTTCATGACGCCTCCAATGTCCTTGCCGCCCCAATATCCACGTTTTCTTTTCGGTACGTGGACACAGCTTTCTCAAACGCCCCAAGAATCTGCGGGTAGAAACTCTCCCAGGAATGTTTCTGAATCAGTTTCTGTCCCGCCTGAGTCAACTTTTTCCTCAGACTCGCGTCCTGCAGCAGAGCGACAACCGCGTTTGCAAACGAATCCGCGTCGTCTGCGATCAGCGCCTGGTCTTCATGGACGCACCCTGTTCCCAGCGCGCCGAGAGAAGTGCTCACCACCGGCACTCCCAGGCTCAGCATCTCGAGTAATTTCAAACGAACCCCCGTGCCGGAAATCACCGGTACGATCCCAATCGTCGCGTCCTTCATGGCATCCGGTATGTTAGACGGGCCAATGCAAGTGATTCTCGCATCTGGTTTCCTAAGCGCGATTCGGTCGCTGCCGGGCCCGATAATTCGAAACTGTACCAACGGCATTTTCTCCCACACTTTAGGCAGAATCTGATCCACAAACCAATTCGCCGCATCCACATTCGCGCCCCAGGTTATATTTCCAAAAAAACCAATCAACTGCCCGCCAGGATCTTTCTCTCGGCTTGGGAAGTGTGAAAGATCCACGCCGATCGGTGTGATCTCCGCGGGTCTCGCAAGCCGGTATCGCCGTGCTAGTTCAGCCCGGTCCTCGGCGTTGACGGTACATGTCACTGTCGTGGCGTGGCACGTGCTCGCCTCGAATCGGCGCACCAGCCACTCTTCGAGCATCCAGCGCGGATGCCACGTCCCCGAACGACGGCGTGCATCCCTGGCGTCCACCGCCTGTACCGAGTGCTTCAACAGCACCACAGGCGTGTGGTCCGAAATAAGAGGAGCGTAGCCCGCAACCACGTTCTCTGTCAGCACCACAACATCGTAATGCCCCGTTCGAACATGCCGAAGGATTTCGCTGCGAGCTTGCTCGTTCATGCCAACCAACGAAGTCGGCGGAATGCCCAACACAATCGCCGTTGCCAGCCGTCGAATTCGTGCGGACAACTCCATTGCAGGCACCGCCCTAATCGCATCGATCTTGACGCCCGGCAGTTCAGGGATGCGATCTTTTCCCTCCGCAGGATCGCCGAGCCACAGCAAGTGCACATCGTGCGCGCGGCTCGCCGCCTCCAGCCAATGAAAAACCAAATTCCGCGACCCTGTGTTCGGCGGATACGGAAACGGCTGCGCAATGAAAAGCACTTTCATTGATTACGAACATCATCCTTGGCCTGCCTTCGTGCGGCAAGACCTTTCACGGCTCCTGGGATCCAAGCGAGCAAATGAACAAACGCAAGGGATATGGTCGTAGCTCCGTGGAGTAAGCGCTGCGGAATGCCCCGCAAGCTGGACTTCATGGCTCCCATTGCGCCAGGGAAGCCAAAGTTCTTAGCCCTGAAATAAGTGTCGTCGCGAATCATGCTCCATACAACTGCCGGGTCGATGCGCTCCAGTAAATTCGACCAACGAGCCCCGCGGTGGAGTACGACTAAGGTCGGATCATACGTGAGCCGATAGCCGCGCCGGCGAAGGCGAAGGCACACATCCGTTTCGTGCCTCCAAGAGATTGTCTTCGAAAACTGATTGTCAAATCCCCCGATTTCTAGGAGCGCGTCACGCCAAAACGCCATATTGCAGCCGGGAAGGTGATCTACATCGCGCGGTGGAGAAGAAAAAAGACCAAAGCCGGTCCATCGTAGTTCGCCCGTCGGCGACACACTTGCTTCGAAGTTGTCGAGCGGGTACTCGCCGGATATGTGGCCGCCGGTTCCGATCACTCCCTGTGGCCTCCCCTGCTCAAGAATCGAGGCGATCTGGTGCAGCCAAGTGGGCGGTGCAATCGCATCGTCATCAATAAACGCCACGAGATCGCAACTTGCCAGCCTTAATCCCGCTTCGTATGCGGCCGCTGCTCCCCCATGTGGGACATTTAGATACCTCAATCGCCTATCAGGGGCCTGAAGTGACTCCACCACAGATTGCGCCTCCTGCGAGCCATCCTCAACCACTATGACTTCGTATCGCTCGCGTGGATAATCCTGTCCCACGAGACTCTCAATGCATTTCTTCACAAGGTCGGGACGGCGATACGTGGGTATCACAACCGATATGGACGGCAGCTGGCCAATTTGCGCATTCATAATCCGAACATCTCGCGGACGCGAGTCGCTGCATCACCTTTCGCTGAAACGACATTCGCCCAGCCATAAATATTCAAGATTTCTGTGGACCGCGCATTCTCTAGAACCACAATTTCGTCGGTTCGTTCGTCACTGACCAGTGTGATTTCAAACTGGCCTTCCTCGTTCGTTCCGCGAATCAAATCGAGCGGCTGAATATTTAGCTGATCCAGACGAGGCTTGTTAATTTCGTAGGCCACGAGTTTCGCGGTCCGAAGGGCCTCGCGCATGCCTCGGAGGGCCAGCGGCTCAGCACCCTCGATATCGAGCTTGATTATGTCGACGGGCTCTAACTTCGTGGAGATAATGTATTTGTCGAGCGTTGTGGCGGATACCGTAAACCGCCTGCTCCCTGCACCCGGCAGTTCGACCAGGCTTCCTCCCCAAGTATTCTCTGGTTCGCCCCAGAATTCCAACTCACACTCCTTGTCGGTTAGCGCCTTTGGCTCGATCCGGATTAACCCATCTAAACAATTGATTCTTACATTGGAATGCAGGATTGGAAGGTTTCGTGGGTCGGGTTCGAACGATACAACACGGCCGCTGCCTTTCAACAACGTCGCCGCCAACAGGGAATAAAATCCCATGTTTGCGCCGCCGTCAACAAACGTATCGCCGGGCTGGATCACCGCTCTGAAAATTTCCGTCAAACGAGGGTGAAGAATCCGTCCGTTTGACGCCGCGATCACAATATTGGAGTCCCAAGCGGGCAAAAGGATTTCGAATCCGTAGGCGGTTCGATACCGCACGGTCGCGTGGTCGCGCCCTACAACGGAGAGGAGCGCCTTGCGAGTCTCCCTGACCGGGGCGAATTTGTCTATCCGGCCGAATCGTATTCCACACTGCGAGATGAGCCAGTCGCGGGCGCTCGCAGGAATGCACTCCAAAGTAGGCGCAGCGTCACTCGCTTTCAGATTGGCCTCATTTGCTGGTTCGCGCATCGAATTCAACCTCTTTGCACTCCAAGGAACAAGGAATATTGAGCACTCCCGCCCATTCGTCGAGGAAGTGGGTCACGGGAGTGCCCTCGATGATCAATCCAGGAGCGACGGTCCAGCTATGAAACCGTTGGTCGTCGTCGTAAATGCTGAAGACAACACTGTATGCACCCGGCCGCAGCGGCAGTCCTGGAAACATCAGCGATACCCCGTGTTCACCTGTTGAAAGCTCAATACGATCAAACGACCATCCCGAGATCAGAAAACCACGACCGTCGTAGATGAAAACTGTGGCCTTCCCGTGCCGAATCGGTCGCCGAATCCCCAGACGAATCCGCATAGAGACCGGCCTGTTGCCGTCTGCAACGATGTTCGATTCGTTGCCTCGAGACTCAACAACTTCCCACCCCGAAAAACTAACAGCATCTTGTAACGAAGTCTCGTCCTGCGTCTGTTTTGACCCTAGCAGCGCTGATTCCTCATAGGCGCCGATAATCGCGTCGGCGGGCCCATCCAAGCGGAGTTGGCCAGAGTCAATCCAGATTACCCGCTCGCAGAGGCGGCGAATCTGATTCATCTGGTGACTGACGAAAACGATGGTCCGGCCGCTCTTCGAAATGCCCTGCATCTTGCCCAGGCATTTTTTTTGAAACTCGATATCGCCGACGGCAAGCACTTCGTCCACCAGCAAAATTTCCGGCTCCAAGTGCGCGGCCACTGCGAACGCAAGACGCATTTGCATTCCCGTGCTGTAGTGCTTCAACGGTGTATCGAGAAAGCGTTCGACCTCGGCGAAGGCAACGATCTCGTCGAATTTCTTAACAATTTCTGCTTTCTTCATACCCAAGATCGCGCCACTCAGATACACATTTTCCCGTCCCGTCAGCTCGGGATGAAATCCTGTGCCCACTTCCAACAAGCTGCCCACGCGTCCGCGAATCTCGGCGAGTCCGACAGTGGGCCGCGTAATTCGAGAGAGCAGCTTCAGCAGCGTGGTCTTCCCGGCGCCGTTCCGGCCGACGAGCCCCACCACTTCGCCCTGCTTCACGTCCAGAGAGGCGTCGCGCAGCGCCCACAGGTAATCCACGGAACCACGACGCGCGTTGCGTCGAAAAGGCGCGCGCAACGCGCGTGAAATCACATCGCGCAATGCGAAGTAGCGCTCGCGTTCGCCGACGCGATAGCGCTTGCCCAGTCCTTCGACGTGAATCACGGACTCAGTCATTTTCTACGCCACATCCGCCATCGTCGTTTCCATTTTCTGAAAATACGCCACGCCGCTAAAAAGTACGATCACCACCATGATNNCGAAATCCTTCGATCACCCCAGCCATCGGATTCAGCCCATATAGCCAGCGCCATTTCTCGGGCACTCGCGAGCTGGGATACACCACCGGAGAAGCGAAGAGCCAGAATTGCACCAGGAATGGCATCACGTAGCGCACGTCCCGGTAAATAGCATTCATCGCTGAAAGCCACAGTCCCACACCCAGCGCCGTCAAAATCGCCAATAACAGGAAGACGGGAAACCAAAACATGGCAACCGTCGGACGTATGCCGTAGTAGATCATCAGCGCGACAAACATCCAAAACGAGACTCCAAAATCCACCAATCCGGAGAGCACGGAAGAAAGCGGCAAAGCCAGCCTGGGAAAATACACCTTGGTGATCAGCCGCTGATTTTCGACGATAGTATTCGTGGAATTCTGGAGCGCACCGGCGAAATACATCCAGGGCAGAAGGGCGCTGTAATAGAAAATGGGGTAGGGCAGGCCGTCCGAACCGATATTAGCGAGCTTGCCGAAAAAGAGGCTGAAAACCAGCATCATCAAAAACGGCTGCAGCACTACCCATGCGGCGCCAATGGCGGTTTGCTTATAACGGACTTTGATATCGCGCCAAACGAAAAAATAAATCAGCTCGCGATAATCCCATAACTCGCGGAATGGAAGCACCCACCAACGGCTCGGCGGCGTAATTCGCAGCACCGGAAGCTTTGCGAGCGGAGTCGATTCGGCATTGGCCACTGCTCCATTCACTCGATTCCCTCAGACCGTAGAAATTTGAGCTGTCTGGCGTCTTCGTGACGCTAGC
>PKWH01000062.1 GCA_003131985.1 Acidobacteriota bacterium
GACACCGATCCTTCCGATGGCCATAGACCTGCTGGCGGTTTTCCGAATACTCGCTCGTGATATTGACGCGCGCGCGCCAACTGTTCGCGCGCGTCTTCCGGATAACGAAATGACGGGTGCGGCAGCGGCGTGTGAGGGTTTGCCACTCGCGCGATATCCGTATCGCAAAGTAAGGGCAGAATTGGATGGTAGTAAGGTGTGGTGGAGATTTCGATTTGGCCGCGCTCGGCCGCCAGCCTGTATTCCGGCAGCACCGCTCCCAGCAATTCAAGTTGCTTCTCGCGCAGTGCTTCTTTGTCCTCTTCCGTGTAACCGGCCCCTTTTCGCGATAAGTCCGAAACTACTGGATCTTTTGCTATGTACTCCTCATCCATCCACGCGAGTTGCGAGAGCAATTGCAGGTCGCGCCAGTCCCGCAAATCGAACCGGGCAACGCAGGATTCCGTTCCAGCCGACTTCACTTGCAATTGCAACTCCGCAAATCGCGGCCAGCGGCGCACGAAATTCTCGTTCACTTGGAATGCGCGCTCCAGAACTTCGCGCTTCTGCCCGGAATCCAGCGAACCCGCCGGCGCAAACGCCAGTTCGAACCAGGGCTCGTGAAATTTTCCGCTCGCATATTCTTCAATTTGCGCCGCAAGCAGCGGAACAAAATTAAAAGTCGCGTGCACACTCGGGAATTCCTCCAGAATTTTCACCATGCCCCAGTAATCTTTCAAGGCATGCAGCCGCGTCCAAGGCAGCATGTAGCGCCCGTTAAATGGATCGCGGTACTGCGGTTGGTGCATGTGCCAGAGGATTGCCAGATTGACGCGGCTCAACGGGAAGGGCCTTCGGCCTGCACGTTCGCCTCATAAACTTCTTTTGTCTTCCGAAACCTCGCCGCGCCTGCGTTGCTTTCCCTTAGCATGCTAGAATGGCCTCGCGCAAACATGCGCCTGCTCGATAAATATATCGGTCGCGAAGTCGCCTCGCATTCTCTGCTCGGCCTCGCCGTTTTCACATTCGTTTTCTTCGTTCCACAGCTCGTTCGCTTGATGGACTTGGTCGTCCGCCATTCGGGCGGCATACGAACGGTCGCGCTGCTTTTCATTTGCTCGCTCGCGCCGGTTCTTGCCTTTACCATCCCGATGGCCGTTCTAGTCGGAGTTCTCATTGGGCTAGGCCGTCTCTCCGCGGACAGCGAAATCGTTGCAATCCACGCCTCCGGAATCAGCTTGCGCCGATTGCTTGTCCCGATTGGCGTTGTGGCATTCGGCTGCGGACTGCTCACGCTCGTGCTTACTTTCTGGCTAATTCCTTTGTCCTGGCGCACTCTCGCCCGGTTAGAGCAGTTGATATATTCGTCCCAAGCGCCTTACGCCGTCCAGGCACGCGTATTCGACGAGCGCTTTCACCCCTTCGTATTATACGTGCAAGATGTTGAAGCTGCAGCGACGCGTTGGCGTGGGGTTTTCCTGGCGTCCTCCGCACAATCCTCCGGCGCGTCGAGCCTTACGCTCGCGCAGAGCGCCCAGGTCGTCTCCGGCACTGAGAAGAACCAGATTGAACTACATCTGGGCTCCGGCAGCACTCACGATTATGACCCGCGCGATCCAAATCGTTATAATGTCACCACGTTTGGACAGACCGTCCTTCCAATTGATATTGCCGCCTCCGCTGCTGGTGTTAAAAGTACCGTCATTTCTGATGCCGAACAATCCGTTTCCGGCCTTGTCGCAGACAAGGGCCCGAATTGGCGCGACGCCCGAGTAGAGTTCCACCGTCGCATCGCGTTTCCGGCGGCTTGTCTCATCTTCGCGCTATTAGGCGTCCCGGTGGGCGTTCGTCCGCGTCGTGGCGGACGCGCGGCGGGTCTGGTCCTCACACTGGTTCTGATCGGCGGCTACTACTTTCTGTTTGTCACCGGCGCGCACATGGCGCAGCAAGGTTCCATCGCTCCATGGGCGGGTATTTGGGGAGCGAATATAGTCGCCGCCGTCGTGGGGCTTTTCTTTCTGCGGCGCATTGAAAGCATCCGCAAGCCAAGCCGTATCGGGGCAGCGTTTGAATCCGTATTCTCTCGGCAGCGGAAAACCCAGCGTCTTGAATCTGACGCGGCGCCGATCCCCGCGTCCAACGGCGCTGTTCTCCCCGGATCGACTCGAGTCCCGAGCCCTGCCGTTACGATCCGCCAAACAATCGGGGCCGGTACCTCCGTCGGATTCCCGATGCTTATGGACATGTATCTCTTGCGCCAGTTTTTCTACTACTTCCTCGTCTTGCTTTTAGGTTTTGTGCTCATTTTCGACGCTTTTACCCTTTTCGACTTGCTCGGCGACATCTCAAAAAACCACATACCGGTTTCCATGGTTCTCGATTATTTTCGTTATCTCGTGCCGCTCATGGTGTATCAGCTTTCCCCACTTGCTTCTTTGGTCGCCACACTTGTAACTCTCGCCGTGCTCGCGAAAAACAATGAAGTGATTGCATTCAAAGCCAGCGGCATCAGCCTGTATCGCCTCGTTCTCCCGCTCACCTTGGCGGGCTGCATCCTCGCCGGCGCTATGTTTCTTCTCGACGATACTTTTCTGCCCTACGCGAATCAGCGTCAGGACGCGCTTCGTAACGAAATCAAGGGCCGCCCCGCTCAAACATATTTCCAGCCCGCTCATCAGTGGATCTTCGGCGAAAATGACAAGGTTTTTAATTACGAGCTTTTCGACTGGGAACGTCAACTTTTCGGTGGCTTGAGCATTTTCGAGCTCGATCCGAAAACCTTCCAGATGCGTCGGCGTGTTTTTGCCACGCGCGCCACTTGGGAGCCGAGCGAAAATGCGTGGGTCCTTACGGGCGGCTGGATACGCGATTTCGAGGGAAATAAAGTCACGCGTTATCTTCCATTTAAGGTCAACTCTTTGCCGGAATTCACCGAGCCGCCCAGCTACTTCCGCCGTGAAGTGCGCCAGTCCGCCCAGATGAACTGGCGGCAGCTCGGCCAATACATCGCGAGTCTTGGTCAAGCCGGTTTCGACACTTCGCGCCTCTCAGTTCAGTGGCAAAAGAAATTCGCTTTCCCGCTCATCGCCGCAATTATCGTCTTTCTCGGCGCGCCTTTTGCATTTCTAGTCGGGACTCGCGGTGCCGTCGGCGGCCTGGCAGTCGCAGTCGGTATCGGCATCATCTACTGGGCTACCGCCGCGCTCTTCGAGGCCATGGGCTCCGTTGGCCAACTGCCGCCGCTGTTAGCCGGTTGGGCTCCGGACGCAATCTTCGGTTTTCTCGCAGTCTATTTCTTCTTGAAAATGCCGACCTAGCTCCTTCGCTAAGATCCACGATCGGAGAATTACAGAAGCGAATTTCGGGGCCCCGCACAAGCGCGGTAAATAACTTGAAGTTATACTTTAAGCAGATCGGGGCGCGTCGCGCGGTTTAAAGCACCGCTGCAATTGTCGGCGGTCCCACAGTTGAACCAGTTGTTGCGGAATCCCCGCCGACAAAATGTTCTAAGCCGTTCGCGGCCCGCGCAGAATTCGAACCGGAAGCATTATGATTGCTCGGACTAAGTCCAGCGCTCCATCAACCGCAATCCCCAACAGGCGAAATGGGAGCAGGATTAGCCATACGATCGGATATAGCACCAGAGCCAGCAATGCCAGAGGCCAGCACAGCACAAGCAAAATACACCAAAGTAGAAATCCCATCCTTGCACCTCCTCGCTGCGGCTACAATCCTATACGTAGCGTGCGAAAAATTTGTTCAACGATCGCTGCCCGTGCGCCCGCTCACCCAATTTTCTTGTAGGCTCTTTGCAACGCTCGTAACGCGGAACTATCTTAGTCAGCGCTTTCCGGCTTCACGGCGCTTAATTCTTCGCCTTCCGAACTTTGCCGGCTCTGCGCTCTTCGAGAACGGCCTGCGCCGCCGCCAGTCTGGCGATTGCCACGCGAAACGGCGACGCGCTTACATAATCCATCCCAACGCGGTGGCAGAACTTAACGCTTTCCGCATCCCCTCCGTGCTCGCCGCAAATGCCAATTTCCAGGTGCGGCCGCGTTTTCCTTCCGCGAGCAATGCCCCACTCAACGAGCATGCCCACACCTTCCACATCGATAGTCTGGAACGGGTCGGTCGCAAAAATTCCTGCCTTGCGTTCATCCACATAGTCTGGAAGGAACCGCCCCGCATCGTCCCGCGACAAACCCATCACCGTCTGGGTCAGATCGTTTGTGCCGAAGGAAAAGAATTCCGCGACTTCCGCAATCTGGTCGGCGAGCAATGCCGCACGCGGCAGTTCGATCATAGTTCCCACCAGATAGTGAAGTTTTACTTTAGATCGAGAGATGATCTCGTCCGCTACTCGACGCGTCGCCTGGTCTAAAATTTGTAGTTCCTTTTTATCTAGAATAAGCGGATGCATGATCTCAGGTATCACTTTGATCTTGCGCTTTTGACAATCGACAGCCGCCTCGATTATCGCTCGCACCTGCATCTCAAGAATCTCTGGATACGTAATGCACAATCTGCAGCCTCGATGCCCGAGCATTGGATTTGCTTCGTGCAACTGCTCCACCCGCCGCGCCACGGCCTCTGCCGAGATGCCTATCTTTCTTGCCAGTTCCGCCTGCTTGGCCGGATCGTGCGGAACGAATTCATGGAGCGGCGGGTCGATCAAGCGAATCGTGACCGGCAACCCGTCCATCGCTTCGAATATGCCGATGAAGTCCCGCCGTTGGAACGGCAGTAATTTATCAAGAGCNNATGGCTTGTTGCCGCTCGCCGCTCTTCTCCGGATGCTCGAAATCCTTGAAGAACATATGTTCCGTACGGACCAAGCCGATGCCCTCCGCGCCCATCTCGCGCGCGATCCGCGCATCGTGCGGAGTATCAGCATTCGTCCGCACTCCCATCGTGCGTATCTTATCGGCCCATTTTAGAAGCGTGGCGAAAGCCTTCGGCGGCTCCGGACGCACCAGCGCAATCTCGCCTGTGTAAACCACACCCTCACCGCCATCGAGGGTGATCCACTCGCCTTCGCGGACTGAATGCCCGTTCGAGCTCATCGACTTTTTTGCGAGATCGATGTCGAGTTTTTCCGCGCCCACGATGCAGCATTTCCCCCATCCGCGCGCCACCACTGCGGCATGGCTGGTCTTGCCTCCGGTTGCCGTCAGAATTCCCTGCGCCACAAACATGCCACCAACGTCTTCCGGGCTAGTCTCATGCCGCACTAGAATCACTTTTTCGCCGCGCGCCGCCCAGGCTTCCGCGTCTTCCGCGGTAAAGACGGCTTTGCCCACCGCCGCCCCGGGCACCGCGTTAATCCCTGTGACAATCTTCCGTGCCGACAATTCACTCCGCGACACTCCCGCCGCAATCACGGGATAGAAAAGCCGCTCGATATCGTCCGCCTTAATTCTTTCAAGTGCTTCTTCAACTTTNNGTGCGCGTCTGCAACATGTACAGCGTGCCGTGCTCGACCGTAAACTCCAGGTCCTGCATATCGCGATAATGTTTTTCCAGCGTTTGCCGCACGCGCTCAAGCTGTTTGTAAACTTTCGGCATGCGTTTCGAAAGTTCGCTTAAGTGCATCGGAGTGCGGATTCCGGCCACCACGTCCTCGCCTTGCGCGTTTAGCAGGAAATCTCCGAAGAAAGTTTTCTCGCCGGTGGAAGGGTCCCGCGTGAAACAAACCCCCGTCCCCGAATCATCGCCCGTGTTCCCATAAACCATCTGCACCACATTCACGGCCGTTCCGAGCAACCCCGTAATCTTCTCCACGTGCCGGTAGGTCAAAGCCTTTTCGCCCATCCACGATTCAAACACCGCGCCGATAGCTCCCCAAAGCTGTTCGTGCGGATCTTCTGGAAAAGGCTTGCCCGTCTTCTCCCGAAAGTATGTCTTGTATTCAACAATTAATTCGCGCCAGCCCGCGGCTGTCACTTCGGTATCGTCTTTCACTCCGAGCCGCTTCTTCATCGCCCGCAAACGCGCTTCGAAATCGTCCTTTTGCAAGCCGGTAACGACGCTGGAGTACATCTGCACGAAACGCCTGTACGCATCATAGGCAAAACGCTCGTTCTGCGTGGCCCGCGCAAGTCCTGCGACTGACGCGTCGTTTAAGCCGAGATTTAGAATCGTCTCCATCATTCCCGGCATTGAGCGCGCCGACCCGGAGCGCACGCTGACCAGCAGCGGGTCGCGCCCATCTCCCAGCTTTTTTCCGGTAAGTTTCTCCAGTCGCTGAAGATTTTTCTCGACTTCGGTTTTCAGGTCCTTGGGATATTTGCGATCGTGTTTAAAGTAATAGTCGCAAGTCTCGGTTGTAATCGTGAATCCGGCGGGTACGGGCAGTCCAATGCGCGTCATCTCTGCCAAGCCGGCCCCTTTGCCGCCCAGCAAATCCCTCATCTCGCCGGTGCCTTCAGCTTTCTTTGCCCCAAAGAAATAGACGTATTTCATGTTTGCCTCGAAACTGCAGGGTTCGCCCCACGGCCGCGCGGTATCATTGCTATCAGCTTCGGCGCGCAATATTTTGTCGGCGCGCCAACAACTCAGGCTTCACTTCACTACACCCCCTTACAATCTACTTCCCGGTTCGCTTCTGCTGAGGTGATTCTTGAAGATCCTCAGTTCCCAACTGTGAAAAATCCGCAATGGTCGAAAATTCCTTCAACAGATTCGCCAGCAGCGCAACTCTGTTTTTGCGAACCGCTTGATCCTCAACCATCACTAGAACCTTTTCGAAGAACTGATCGACCGACGGACGAAGCTCCGAAATTACTTCAAGCGCTTCCCGATACTTGCGAGCCTTCTTCCTCCGCGCAGCTTCCTCTCCGATTTTCTGTGACGCTGCGTAAAGTTCGCGCTCAGCCGGTTCCCAGAGTAGTTCATGTTGTACATTAAGTTGTCCCTTGTCGAGCGCTCCCGCCGACTTCTCTAGAATATTTCGGATGCGCTTGAACGAAGCAGCCAGCGGCCCGAAATTCTTCGTGTTGCGAATTGCCTTCACGGCCGCCACTCGTTCGACCGCATCCACCAGATCATCCGCGCCCGCCGCGAACGCTGCACTGATCTCGTCATAAGCAAATCCGCGTTTCTCCGTCAACATGAAACGCGCGCGCTCCAGTAGGAAGTCGAGGACTTTCTTTTGCACCGCCTCCGACACCTCGATCTTAGGAGCGTACAGTTTCAAAGCTCTTGCCGCCGCCGAAATCGCCGATGAAATTGAGAGCGGCAGCTTCTTCTCGAGAATTATTTTCACCACTCCCAGCGCCGCCCGCCGCAGCGCAAACGGATCGCTCGAACCGGTAGGGATTGCGCCCACGGCAAAGCACGCCACGAGCGAATCCAGTTTGTCGGCCAGTGAAACCGCACACCCGGTCAAATTGCGCGGCAGCGCCTCGTCCAAACCGAGCGGCTTGTAATGGTCGTAAACCGCCCAAGCGATTTCTTCAGGCTCGCTCTGAGCCCGTGCATACAATCCACCAACAATTCCCTGCAATTCAGGAAACTCATGCACCATTTCAGTTACCAGGTCGCACTTCGCCAGTTCAGCAGCGCGGTCCGAGCCCGCCACATCCGCTTGCGAAATCCCGCGGCTAAACCATTGCTCCGCGAGCCAGCGGGACAGATAGCGCATCCGTTCTACTTTGTCGCCATAGCTTCCCAGACGCGATTCATATGTCACTGCCGTAAGCCGCGGAAGATAATCACCGAGCTTCCTTTTCTGATCCGTCTCCCAGAAAAATTGCGCATCCGCAAAACGCGCGCGCAGAACGCGCTCGTGTCCCGCGCGAACCAGCCCCTTCGGGTCGCTTGGCAGGTTAATCACAGCGAGAAAATGCGGTGCGAGCTCCCCGTCCCGCGTCTCCAGGCCGAAATACTTCTGGTGGTCTCGCATCACCGTAATCAAAATCTCATCTGGAAGCGCAAGGAATGCAGAATCGAAGTTCCCCATGATCACGCTGGGAAATTCGTTAAGGTATGTCACGAGATTGAGCAATCCTGCATCATCGTGCACGCTCAACTTGTTTCTTAGCGTCAGTTGGTGAATCTCCGCTTCAATTTTCTTGCGGCGCGTTTCCGGACGGCACAATACAAAGTTCTTCTTTAACTTTGTCTCGTAGTCCCCAGGGCCGTCGAGCGGGATGCTTTCCTTCCCGAGAAACCGATGACCCACAGTATGATTCCCGGCGCGAAGCCCCGCATATGAAAACGGCACCGCCTTGCCATCAAGCAAAGCCACGATCCATCGGATCGGCCGTATAAATCGCGGACCGTGCGCTCCCATCCAATACATCGAGCGCGGCCATGAAATTTCCTGAATCGCTTGCGGCAGAATTTCCGCAAGAATCTCCGCCGCCGGTTTTCCAATCACAATCTGCCTGGCAACGACGTACTCGCCCTTCGGCATAGTGACAATCGAAAGTTTCGAGACCGAGATTCCCTGCTTCTCAGCAAAACTCATCGCCGCCCGAGTAGGCTCACCAAGATTATCGAATGCGACAGATTTCGGCGGCCCCG
>PKWH01000229.1 GCA_003131985.1 Acidobacteriota bacterium
TTGTTCAGAACAAAAATATCGCCAATCTCCATCAGTCCGGCTTTCAGGCTCTGTACGTCATCGCCCATGCCGGGCATCAGCACCACGATGGTGCAGTCCGCGAGCCGCACGATTTCGATTTCGCCTTGNNAATCATTTGCTTGCCGGCAGCGTCCATCAGCAACGCTGTGTCCCTCGTTGCTTGAGCAAGCCCGCCGAGGAACCCGCGCGTGGCCATGGAGCGAATAAAAATTCCCGAGTCCGTTGCGTGCCCTTGCATGCGCACGCGATCGCCCAAAATTGCGCCCCCCGTAAACGGGCTGGAAGGATCCACCGCGATAATTCCCACAGTCTTTTTATCNNGGGAAAAGCTGACGAAGGATTTCCTCCGCTTCGCGATCGCGATTTTCAATCGCAGAAACAGCCCTGGAAATCGCGCGCTCGTCCCCCGCGCGAACTTGCTCGGCCCAGCTTGTGACGGCGATCCTCATTTCTCAGTGAGTTGCGCCTGTAGACGCAGAAGGACTAGCAGCAACAGAGACGTAAGTTTACAGGTCATCAGAACGAGTTCAAAGACGAAACTTGTAACGCTTAGATTCTGAGACTACGATTCGCGCAGTGCCTAAGGGGATTATTTCAGGCCTGGACGCCTGCATCCTGGCTGGGCCGGTGTCTCGGAAAATCGCACCACTGGCACGCATTGCCTGGACCGAAGTGCGAACCACACGAAGGACAGCTGATAAACAGCGCACGTCCGCTGACCACTAGCCCGCATACGGCTACTACACCGGCCCACGCAAGGGAGACCGCGATTAGCACGTCCGTCCCTCTAAAGTCGAAACGGAGGCTGATGAAAAGAGCAATAACGAATGGTGCCAGCGCCGTCACGTGCCCGTATCGCCGCACAAAGGAAGCTGCCCGTTGAAGTCTTTGGAATTTGTCCCAGTCGTCGAGGCAAGCCGGTGACCCAGGGCTCGACATAGCACTTGTTATGTCTTTCCCAGGATTTGCCGCGCGATCACCAGGCGCTGGATTTCACTAGTACCTTCACCAATTGTGCACAGCTTTACGTCGCGATAAAATTTCTCCGCCGGATAATCCTTGATAAAACCGTAGCCGCCGTGAATCTGCACTGCTTCATTCGCCACCCGCACGGCCACTTCCCCAGCATAGAGTTTCGCCATGCTCGATTCGCGAGTAAATCTCACGTCATGCTTTCCCGCCGCGATCGCTTGGTCNNTTCGCGTAGCGCAGCGACGCTTCGTAAGCTCCCTGCGCCATTCCCAGCCCGAGCGAAGCAATCGAGATGCGCCCGCCGTCCAATACTTGCAAGCTGTTTACGAAGCCTTCGCCTTCTTTGCCCAGCAGGTTTTCAGCCGGAACTTTGCAATCGCTGAAAACAACTTCGCTGGTATCGCTCGCCCGCAAACCCAGCTTGTTTTCTTTTTTTCCCGGACGGAATCCCGGAGTACCCTTTTCAATGATGAACGCGGAAATCCCGTGGCTCTTTTTTGCTGCGTCGGTAACTGCCATGCCGACGCAAACATCCGCATAGTGCCCGTTCGTGGTAAACGTCTTCGAGCCGTTAAGTAGCCAGCCGCCATCCTTCTTTACAGCGGTTGTTCGCGTCCCGCCCGCGTCCGATCCGGCTTCAGGTTCCGTCAGCGACCAGCACCCAAGCTTTTTCCCCTGCGCCAGCGGCACAACGTATTTTTTCTTCTGCTCTTCGGTCCCAAATTTATAGATGTGATTGGTGCACAGCGAATTGTGCGCCGCAACGATGATTCCGATAGAGCCATCCACGCGCGAGAGCTCTTCAATAATGATAGCGTATTCGATGTAACCCATCCCCGCGCCGCCATACTTTTCGGGGAAAATCACGCCAAGAAAGCCCATCTCCGCAAGCTTGGGAATAAGTTCCGTGGGAAAATGAGAGGCTTCGTCCCACTCCATCACGTGAGGAAGTATTTCCCCTTCGGCGAACGCTCTCACCGTCCGCCGAAGCTGCTGCTGTTCGTCCGTTAGCGAAAATTCCACATCACCTCACACAGTGGCACAAGCGTCGCTATAGCCAAGCTTCCTTTTATACCATACGCGCGGGCACGCCGAGAATCGCGTCACTCGTACGCAATTCATCGCTCTCCCATCTAGGAATGGGCTGCTGCGGGCGCGCGGGCGCTCAAAATCTCTCTCACAGCTAGTAAGGCACTCTCGATCCCGGCTCGGTTCACGTCGCAATGTGTCACCATCCGAATCGAGTATTTGTCCGTCGGCCCGCTGAGGATTTTCCTCTTGCCAAGCTCCGCGCAAGTTTCCGCCGCCGTACGGCCGGTAGCACGAACGTCGAAAATCACGATGTTCGTCATCACTTTCGTTGGGTCGAGCGATATACCCTTTATCTTAGCGAGCCCCTCGGCCAGAAACTTCGCGTTTTCGTGGTCGCGGTGCAGATTTTTCGGCGACTCTTCCAACGCCATCAGTCCGGCCGCGGCGAGCACTCCCGCTTGACGCATGCCTCCGCCGAGCATCTTGCGCGCGATGTGCGCTTTCTGAATGAACTCGCTTGATCCCACCAGTATCGACCCCACGGGCGCGCCGAGCCCTTTCGACAAACAAAACATCACCGAATCACAATCGCGTGTGATGTCCGCGACGCTTTTTTCCAGCGCCACTGCCGCATTGAAAATCCGCGCTCCGTCGAGATGCACTCGCAGTCCAGCCGCATGCGCGTGTTCACAAACATCTTCCGTTACGGCCGGCGGATACACCGTCCCGCCATGCATGTTGTGTGTATTTTCCAGCGAGACCAGCCCCGTCTGCGAGTAGTAATAGGTTTTGGGGCGAATGAGCGGCTCAATCAAATCCCACGTAAGGATTCCATCCGGCGCGGGCGTCGTACGCGGCATGCATCCGGCGACGGCGGACATCGAAGCCAGTTCATATTGATTGACGTGCCCGCGTTGTTCGCAAATTACCTCATTGCTGGGCTGGGTCCATACTTTGATCGCGATCAGGTTCCCCATCGAGCCGCTGGGAACGAACAGTGCCGCCTCGCGGCCGAAAATTTCTGCGGCGCGTTCTTGCAGTCGATTCACCGTCGGATCCTCGCCATAAACGTCGTCGCCCACTTCGGCCTCTGCCATGGCGCGGCGCATCGCGGCTGACGGTCGCGTTACCGTATCGCTGCGCAGATCGACAATGTCCGTCGCGTTCTTTTCCTGTGCCGAAGACGTGTACACGTTCGCTCCTTATCCCAGCAATTCCACAAACACTTCGTTCGAAACCGTCAAGCGATCCGTGGCAAGCCGAAGACGCGTGCCGTCTATCTCGATAAGCCCCTGCTGCGCCAGGGGCGCGATCCGCTTTCGCAGATTCACGTGATAGTCGCGTTCGATCCGTTCCAGGTCAATCCCTTCGAGCTGCCGCAGACCCAAAAACAATTCTTCTTCGAGCGCTTGCGCGGAGGTCACCGTTTCGATTTGTTCGCGCGGTGAAGTTCCCTGCTCGATGCAGGTCACGTACTGGGCTGAGTCGTGAACATTCGACCAGCGTTTCACGCCATCAAAGGAGTGCGCTCCTGCGCCGAAGCCCAGATACGGCTGCCGTTGCCAGTATTTCAAATTGTGCCGCGAACGCATGTCCGGAAGCGCCCAGTTTGATATTTCGTAATGTTCGTATCCCCCGTCCGCGAGCCGCCGGCATGCGGAATCGTAAAACTCCGCGATCGAATCATCCGCGGGAATCTCAGCAGCGCTGTATCGTTTCCCGCCTGCAAGCGATTCCTTGCCCAGCCTGCTGCCCTCGTCAATTTCAAGCATGTAAATGGACAAGTGTTCCGGGCGAATACGCAAAAGCTGCGTGACCGATTCCTCCCACGACTCGCGAGCTTGATGCGCCAGACCGGCTATCAAGTCGATGCTGATATTGCGAAACCCGGCCTCGCGAAGCACCGTGGCAGCGGCAAAAATATCAACGCGGCGGTGCATTCGCCCGGCGGCCTGCAGCTCCGTGTCGCTGAATGACTGCGCGCCCAAGCTTATGCGATTGAATCCTGCTCGAAGCCACGCTTCCGCTTTCTCGCTCGTAATCGTTTCTGGATCGGCCTCAAGGGTAACTTCCGCCTCATTGATGCCGGCCGATTCTTGCCGCGCCGGCCTTTCAAAGCAGAAATTATCCCTCAGGCTCTGCAGAATGTTTTTTAGCGCGACTGGCTCTAACAAACTAGGTGTGCCTCCGCCGAAATAAATAGTGTCAACGCTAACTTCTCTCATTTCGGACGCCATCGAAGCGGCCGTCTGCGCGAGTTCGCGGCACACAGCCGCAGCGTAAGGTTCGTAGCGCTCTCGTGACACTACGCCGGTGTGAAAATTGCAGTACGTGCACTTCGTCTGGCAGAAGGGCACCTGAATGTATACGCCAAATTTCATTTTGATTGGACGATTGTACCGCAGCGGAGTCTATGCCGGTTAAAAGTGATAGCCATAGTTTGCCCTGCTCCTAGCCCGCTGTGGCTTTCCGTCCCTGCCATAGTCACCGCTGCTTTTCGGCATCGTAGCTTTCTCTCCCGAACCAGCGCGCCGGCTATTCCTGCGAGCGTTTGCAGCTTGCTTCCTCAATGCAGTAAACTGCTGGATTCGATTTAGCACAGGGGGCTTTCATGCTGGTGGTGATGCAATCTCAGGCGACCGCGGAGCAGATTCGCGCGGTTTGCGAGCGCGTCGAGTCGTTGGGATATAAAGCCCACCCGATACCCGGCTCGGGCCGCACTGCGATTGGCATCACAGGAAATACCGGCACGGTAGACATCGCTTCGGTCGAATCAATGCCAGGCGTGGTCGAGTGCATCCCTGTCAGCAAACCTTATAAGCTGGTCAGCCGCGACGTCAAAGAAGAAAACACTGTCGTACGCATAGGGACTCGCTTGGGAGATGTAATATTCGGTGGAACGGACGTCGCTATGGTTGCCGGGCCGTGCGCAATCGAGAGCCGCGAACAAGCCTTTCAAATCGCAAAACACGTGAAGGCAGCCGGCGTGCGCCTATTTCGAGGCGGCGCCTACAAACCTCGCACTTCTCCATACAGTTTCCAGGGTCTCGGCGAACCCGGGATGAAGATTCTCGCGCAAGTCAGGGACGAATTTGGTCTGGGCATAGTCACTGAAGCGATCGATAACGAATCGCTCGACCTGGTGGAAAAATACGCGGATGTGATTCAGATTGGGGCGCGTAACATGCAGAACTTTTCTCTGCTAAAACGCGCGGGCCGTTCGCTGAAGCCCGTATTGCTGAAACGAGGAATGTCCGCCACGCTCGACGAATTCCTTATGGCCGCAGAATACTTAATGTCGGAAGGCAACTACAACGTAATTCTCTGCGAACGTGGCGTCCGCACATTCTCCGACTACACACGGAACACGCTCGACCTCAGCATCGTCCCGGCAGTGCAGCGCCGCAGCCATTTGCCGATCGTTGTGGACCCGTCGCATGGCACCGGACGCCGCAACAAGGTTTTGCCGCTTTCACGCGCGGCCGTGGCGGTGGGCGCAAACGGCCTGCTCGTCGAAGTTCATCACGATCCGGACCATGCGCTTTCCGATGGCCCTCAATCGATTCTGCCGGAAGAACTCGAGCAGCTTATCCTCGAAGTACGGCAGATCGCGGGCGTTCTGGGCCGCGCAATTAATTGAGCGTCAGTTTTACGACTCTCCACATATAATTCCGCCGTTGACATGAAACTTCGAGTTAACGTCCGCCTCATCTTCCTTCTAGTCCTTCTCGCTGGCCTTGCCTTCCGCGAGGTTGCGCTCGAATTGCGCCCGTCGTTTCTGCGTCCCGGGCTTCATCTTTTTGCTTACGTAGGCAACACCGCTGAAGGGACGCTGACGGCCGTCGATCTGGTGAAGTTGTCCGCGGTAGCCACGATTCCAGTTGGCTTGGGACCGAGCGGCCTGCGCGCGCATCCCACGCGGAACGAAATCTGGGGCCTCAGCTCCGCGGGAGGATACGCATGGGTCCTCGACGCCAAGCTGAATCGTATCGTCGCGCGAATCCCCGTCGGCGTTGAACCATACGCGCTGGACTTTTCGCCCGACGGCCGCCGCGCCTATGTCGCCGCTTCCGGGTCAAACACGATCGTAGCCATCGACTGCGCTACGCGCCAAGTTGTGGCGCGAGGAAATGCCGGACGCCGTCCCTGGATTGCCCGCGTTGCGCCTTCGGGTAAAATCGTCGTAGTTTCTAATCGAGACGACTCGTCGATCTCCATCCTCGACGCCGCATCGCTGTCTTCGCTTGCTGTAGTTCCCGTGGTCGCGCAGCCGGAGCAGTTGGCCATATTGCCGGATAGTTCTAAAGTCTTCGTCACCTCCGGCACAGCAAACCAGATTTCGGTGGTCGATTTAAAAAAGTCAGTCCTGCTTGCGAACCTCTCGCTCGGTGGCGCACCCGGTGATCTAATCCTGAAATCCGATGGCGGGGAGCTCTACATCCCTTCCGGCGACGCGCACGGCCTGCTCATCGTCAACACATTAACGAACGAAGTCAGCGATTTCTTACTGCTTGGAATGTCGCCTGCCGCCGGGGCTTTTTCTGCATCCGATCAGAGACTCTACGTGTCCGACTCGGCCGGAGGTCACGTGATTCCGATAGCGATCGATGTCCGGCAGGCAGGCCGCCCCATCCCGGTCGGTCAAAATCCTCGCACTTGTCTCCTTACGCCCGGGGGAGACATCCTTCTCGTTGTTGACACCACATCGAATGACCTGGCCGTGATTCGCGCGAAGACCTCCGCGCTGATTACGCTCATTCCTGTTGGCGCGCGCCCTCGGGACATTGCGGTCAAAGTCTTTTAACGCAGGCTTGGCTTTTGCCGACTGGCCCGCTCACAGGATGTGGACTCTTACTGTACAGTTAATGTCAAAGCGATTGTGCGCATGGCGCCGCCGGACGTTGCTGTCACGGTGAAAGAATATGTGTTCGACTGCGTTGCGGCTGCCCCTCCGCCACCGCCGCAGGCCGAGATCGCAAAGCCAAATATCAACAGCAGTAAGCATGCTTGCGCAATCCGCATCATTTTCCTTCCATAGAAATTGGAGACCGCGCCCAGCTTCCGATTTTCTCGGCGAGCGGAAGCCTGCGCTGAACGATGACCTAGGCTAGCCATCCCCGACATTGCTACCAGAACAATCACGACGAGATAAAAATTCCACGGCGGCCACCTAAATTCTCTAGCCTTCGGACGCACCAGGCTTGACGCCGTCGGGACGTTCACTGTGAACGGGGCCTGCCCGTTTGCCGGGACAGTCAGTGTTGACACCGATGTCGCGCATGAGCCAGCCCCCGGAACCGAACCTGTGCACGCGAGTCCCACGGACCCCGCGAACCCGTTCATCGAAGTAATGTCGAGCTGGAAAGTGGCCGTGGCTCCCTGCGTGACGGTTAGGCTAGTGCCGCCGACCGTCGGCGGGTTCGGACAGAAGTCGGTAGCTGTCCCATTCAGCATCACCGCTTGCGGGCTGTCTGTCGCATTGTCCGTCAGAGTGAGGGTTGCACTCTTCGATCCGGTGGTGGAACCGCATTGCGCTCCCGACGCTGGAGCCGCCGGAG
The DNA here is from genome assembly GCA_003131985.1 of Acidobacteriota bacterium. Taxonomy (GTDB): domain Bacteria; phylum Acidobacteriota; class Terriglobia; order Acidiferrales; family UBA7541; genus Palsa-295. Next base: position 7,584 of record PKWH01000229.1, read on the forward strand.
CGAATGTCATTGGTACCGTGCAAGTGCCTCCGGCCGGGATCGAGCCTGTACAATTATTCTTCATCGTGAAGTCCGCCGTATCTGTAACGCTCGCCCCGCTCACGGTCAACGCTCCAGTTCCGGTGTTTTTCACCGTGACGGCTACCGGCGCACCCGGCGTCGCTCCTACCAACTGACTTCCAAAACTGATCGTCGCCGGCGAAACCGATACCGTTGCTACCGTCACAGATCCCGTGAGCGCTATTGTTTGCGGACTCTGCGGCGCATTATCGGAAATGCTGATCGACGCCGTTCGGATCGCCGGCCCGCTAGCGGCAGGGTCAAACTTCACAGTGATTAGACACGAGGCACTCGCGCCCAGGCTCTGCGGGCAGTTATTTGTCTCGATGAAATCTGCCGAATTAGCACCGGTCAAAACGATGCCGGATATTCCAAGGGAAGTAGCTCCGGTGTTGAAGACTGTCACATTCTGCGGAGCACTTGTCGCTCCTGCAGCCTGCGAGCCAAAATTGAGGCTTGGGGCGGACAGCGTGATAGTCGGTCCCACGGCAGTCCCAGTCAACGATACGGTTTGGGGGCTTCCGGCTGCATTGTCGCTGAGGCTCAGGCTCGCATTTTTTGTGCCGCTCGATAGCGGCGCGAAGTTGATCGTCACTGTGCAGCTCGCTTCCGCTGCAAGAGTGCCGCTCGACGGACAGGGGCTGGCTCCTCCCGGAACGATTCCAAAGTTACTCGCACCGCTTCCGATCACAGCGATGGCTGAAATGTTCAAGGCCGCACTGCCTTGATTCACAAGAGTCACCGCCTGGTTTCCGCTTGTGCTGCCCACGGCTTGCGAGGAGAAAACCAATGCCGAAGGTGACACGTTCAATAGCGGCGCTGCAGCAATCGCGGTTCCGGTTATCGGAATCGTTTGTATCGCGTCGGGCAGATTTCCTGAATTGTCAGTTATGTTCACAACCGCAGTGAATGTGCCAGTACTAGACGGCACGAAAGATATGACCAATCCGCAGCTAGCCCCCGCAGTAAGGCCAGCCGGGCACGTGTCCGCGGACGGCGGAAACTGAGAGACGTTATTCCCTGCAACGGCGATATTGGTGAATTGGAGAGTTTGATTGCCTTTGTTCGTCACAGTAATAGCTTGTGAAGGCGTTGTCCCCACCGAAACGCTTCCGAAGTTGACACTCGATGGCGAGATGACAGCCAGGGGACCCGCTCCTGTGCCGAGCAACGCGAAGACCTGGGGGTTTCCCGACGCATTGTCGGTAAAACTCAAAGCCGCGCCCTCGACGCCGACGACGCTTGGCACGAATTGCATCTCGAAAGCGCAGAATGATCCCGAGTTAATTGGAGCCGCCAAGCACGGCGCAGGATTGATAGCGGAAAAATCGCTACTGTTTGGTCCCGTTATGGCTATGCTTGAAATAGAAAGAGGTGCGTCGCCTGTATTGATGACTGCTACCGGTAATTGCGCGTTGTTTGTCGTGCCTACTGGCTGCGACCCGAAGTTCACGTTAGCCGAATTGAATGAGACGCTCGGATTCATTGCTGCGCTCGGCGTGATTTTCACCACAAACGCGTCATTCTGTGGCGGCGACAACTGGCAACTAGCGCAAATAGGTTGAATTCCGTTCCCCGGATTTCCAGCCCGCGGAAAATCCGCAGTGGTTGTGGCGCCTGCGACGTACACGTTGGCGGATGTATCCACCACGATCGCGTTTCCGTTTGATCCAGCCGTCACTCCGATTGGCGCGGTCCCACCCAGCGGCGTGGAATAAAGTAGCGAAGCTGCGCCTGCTGAGGTCGGATCGAGCATAGTCACGAATGCGTCGGAGTCGCCATTGAACGGCTGAAAATTATCCTGCCACGGGAAATCCCAGGACGTCGTGGTTCCCGCCAGGTATATCTGGTTCACAGCGCCAAACCAAACGCTTTGTCCCGTGTCCGTCCCCGAGCCGCCTAAATAGCTGGAATATGCAAGCGAAGTCATCCCCGTCGTCGCGTTCTGGGAGATCACGGCCAAGAACGCATTCGTTGTGCCTTTTAGGCTGGTCTGCAGCGCCGTGACCGAGCCGCTCGTAGGAAAATTTGATGACTGCGTCGACCCTGTCACATACGCAGTAGCTGGCAGGTCCGTTCCCACTGCGATGGCCAACGCCTCGTCTGAGCTTCCGCCTCCAAGAAACGTTGCATACGACAGATCGGTTGCGCCATTTCCCGCTGGCGTTATTTCCATCACAAATCCATCGAACGGATCGCCGCCATACGTAGTTTGAAATCCGTTCGTAGTAATCAACGTTCCGTTCGGGTTCGATGTGAATCCCGCAAGGAACGCGTTGCCCGCGGAATCCACGGCAACTCCCGCGACGCTCGCTTGCGCATTCAGTCCCAGGTAGGTGCAATATTTCAAAGTCGGCGTAGTTGCCGGCTCGAGGATCGCGAGAAAACCGTCGCTGGCACCGCCCCCATAGACAGTTTGAAATGCTCCCGCCGTAGTCGTCAGGTCCACGGAATTCGTGTCCATGGCTACGAAAACATTTCCGGAGCTATCCATCGCAATCCCTCCGGGGCCTTGCGTAGCCTCCGCACCGCTGCCGCCGAATAGCGTTGAGAAAACAAGCTGCGCGCCAGAAGAATTGATTTCCGTAACCGTGGCGTCATTGGTCCCTGCCGTTCGCGTACTTCCATCCGTAACCGGGAAATCAGTGGACGTAGTAGTGCCAGCAATCGCCGCGTTTCCGCTGCCATCAACTGCTAGAAATCCCCCCTCTTCGTCCCCACTTCCGCCGATAAACGTCAAGTACACCAGAGAATTCAATCCGTTCTGCGCAGGATCGATTTTCGCGATGAAATAATCGGAGGCCCCGCTGCCCGGACCAAGCTTCTTCGAAGACTCCGAAAAAGTCCCTGCTGAGGTAGTCGTGCCACTTACATAAACCTTTCCAGACGAGTCCACTGTGACGCTCGTTGCGCTGTCACTGCCGGTGCCCCCTAGAAAAGTCGAGTACGAAACGCTTAGCGAAGGATCAATCACCAGCGTTCCCGGACCGGTAAGATTCTTCGACCCACGGCTCGAAAGTCCTGCTGGATCCAATCGAGCGGTAACATCTTGCGCCGCGATGCGGAAACCTACGGTTCCGTCAGCCTCAATCGCGTAGCCTCCAGCGACAGGCCGCCGTTGCAGCTTCAGATTCGCCGAGTCGCTTTTAGACAATTGCTCGCCGGTCGTCTCTTCATACATCGCCGGCTTCTTCATCCGGATTTCTTGTCCGGCGGCCATGATTAAAAGGTTCCCTTCCGCATCAAGCTTCATCTCATCCGCACCCGAAATCCGTAGCCGCAAACTCCGCGCATCCACTCCTGGCGCTACGCGCAAGTCGTATTCAAGCGCACGCTCACTCCCATAAGCCACCACATCCACGCCGGGCAAGACCCCCTTCGCCACCGCACGCGAAAAATGAGCCACGTGCGTCCGCCACTTGGCAGGATCATTTCCCAAGAAATAATTCGTCTCGCCCGCCAATCTACCGTCTCCACGCCATCGCAAGCTTCCGCCATCGGCGCTGGGAGGGTTCTTCTCACGAGGCGCGGTAGGAATCCTCGGCGCGTTTTGATTTGGAACTTGCCTCTGCGTCGGAGCGGGATCATCCGCCGCCCGTCTTCGTCGACTTCGAGGCCGCGCTGACCTCTTCCTGCTTCTCCGGTGGCGTGCCGCGCCCGATCCACCGCCGCTTCTGTTCCTCCGCCGCGAGTGACTCTTTCCCGACGCTCCAGCCGAAGCCCGACGAGGCCGCTTTGTTTTTTCGGTGCTGGATTCGCCTGACTGCGAGATCAGCTCCGCTCTCGCATCTTCCCTCTCGAATCGAAGCTTCACTACTCGGCTCTCCGTTCCCTTCCGCTCCGAGCCGACAACCACGTCAATCCCTTCCGCCGTCAGCAGCGCCGTGATGCCATCGCCTCGAGCAATGAACTTCACCAGCGGACCGGCCTGCCCGTTGTTGGCTTCTAGCGTCATCGGAAGAGAAAACCGCGCGGCGCAGTTGCTATCGCCTTCGCACGCTGTTCTCGAACGCAATCCAGCCGGAGCAACACTTGCCAATCGCAAATTTTTCGCCGGCCGGATTCCCCGCGAAATGTTTTGTCCGTGGAATTTGATGGGCTGAGTGGTTATTACGAGGAATGCTGCAACCGCAGTAGCTAAAAAGACGCGGAAAAAATACCCCTTCAAGCGCATGAGCTCCTCCGCCGGAACCAAACTTCGGTTCCTGCTTTTGTGGCTCAAAATTGCCGAGCCGAGTGCTCTTGGTGTGCAGTCCCAAGTGTGCTGAAAGGGTTGCGCGGACGATAATTGAATTCTCGAAATGGAACGAGGATGTTAAATACTGAATCGAGACGCAGTATTAGTACGGAGCGTGCATTAGTACGGAGCGTGCCTGCCTTCGTTATCTGGATCCGCGGTTACGCGGGGTTCCAAGCGAAACTCTCTTCTCCCAGACTCAGTTCCAGCATTCCATCAATCGGCAAAACGTCAATCGGCAAGCCACCTTCCCATAGCGCCACACTTAATAGCAGCGACTTGCGATCCTTCAGGTCAAACAATTCCCGCGC
>PKWH01000269.1 GCA_003131985.1 Acidobacteriota bacterium
GGTTTCCGCCAGAAGGACATTAACGAAGGCCAAACTTTTACCAGCAAAGTGGGCGAACAGATTCTGCCCGAGTTTATTTCCATCAAGGATGACCCGACGGAAGCATCGTTCCACGGCCAAATGTTGCTCGGCAATTATGCGTTTGACGACGAAGGTGTCCCGGGCGAAAACGTTTCGCTGGTAGATCACGGCGTGCTGAAGACTTTCCTGATGTCGCGCTCGCCGCTGGTAACCATTCCGGAATCGAACGGTCACGGACGCCGCCAACTTGGGTATGTACCCGTTGCGCGCCAGGGAAACCTGATCGTCTCAAGTTCGCGCACGATGACGGATGCCCAATTGCGTCAGAAGCTGATCGAACTCGTGAAGGCACAGGGCAAGCCTTTCGGCCTCCTGATTGACGATATCGCCGGAGGATTCACGTTCACCGGCCGCGCTCAGCCGCAAGCGTTTCAAGTGCTGCCGCTGGTCGTTTACAAAGTTTTCCCCGATGGCCGCCCGGATCAGCTCGTTCGCGGCGTGGACATCGTNNCCGGTTTCCGCCGTGGCGCCCGCGATTCTGATTTCGGAAATGGAAGTACAGAAGAAGGAAACTTCCACGGACAAGCCGCCCATCCTTCCGCCCCCGGCGCACGACCCCGACGGGCATTATCCGGGCCAAAATAAAACCGCGGAAAATAATTCGCAGACAAAGGGACAACAGCCGTGAAGAAATTTTCAGCCTTTGCTTTGATTGCGGCGTTTGCGATTCCTCTGTCCGCAGGCGTGCCCGCTCGCGCCACGCATGCAGCATCACCGGTCGGCGCCCAAGCCGCCGTGCCATCCACCGAGAGCGATCAGACGCTTCACGCCATGCATGACGAAATGGAACGCGCGCGCACCCGTCTGCAGCTTCCCGGCGTCGATAAGCCTTTTTACTTCGAGTACCGCCTGATGGACGTGGATGTCCGCGCAGTCACCGCGTCCTTCGGCTCATTGATCAACAGTTCCACCACGCGCAACCGGTTCATGAGTGTGGACGTTCGCGTCGGCGACTATCATCTCGACAGCTCGAATTTCATCAGTGAGGACGGATTTCAGGGCTTTCTCGGTTCCACCGGCCAGGTTGGAATTGACCGCGACTACAATTCGCTTCGCCAGGATTTGTGGCTCGCCACCGACCAGGCTTACAAGCAAGCCGTCACGCAGATGTCGCTCAAGCAAGCGTTTCTGCGCAGCCTGACCAAACCGCCTGAGATTGACGACTTCTGGCAGGCGCCTCCAACCCAGCAGATCGATCCGCGCATGGAACCCGACTGGACCTCGCGCAATTGGGAAGAAGAAGCACGCAAAGCTTCTGAAGTTTTGAAAAACTTTCCTCAGCTCAACGGTTCGCGCGTGAATTATTACATGGTGTATGTGACGTACTATTTGATGAACAGTGAAGGCACTACGCTGCGAACGTCGCGCAGCCTGGCCGCCATCGAAGCAGCGCTCGACACGCAAGCCGATGATGGCATGCCGCTGCACAATTTTTATTCGCTATATCTCGCGCGGCCTGCGGATCTTCCGGACCCCGAAGCCGTGGCCAAATCCCTGGCGCAAACTGGAACCGATCTGATCGCGCTACGAGCGAGCCCGCTCGTTCCGGATTACACCGGCCCTGTGCTCTTCGACGCGCCCGCAGCTGGCTCCGTTCTCGCGCAGGTGCTTTCGCCGTCGTTGTCCGGCGCGCGGCCACCTCTTTCCATGGGCTCATCCTTCGACGCAATCATGGAACGCTTCGGAGGCCGGAGCGAATGGTCGGGACGCATTGGGACACGAGTGCTTCCGGCAAACGTAACTCTCGTTGATGATCCCACGCTGAATGAATTTCAAGGAAAGCCGCTGCTCGGGAATTACGCCATAGACGACGAAGGCGTGAAAGCCGAGCGTGTCACTTTGGTAGATAACGGAATTCTCAGAGACTTTCTAATGTCGCGCCGGCCGGGCCCGGATTTCCAGAAGTCGAACGGCCACGCGCGCTCATCCACGCTCTCCGACACGCTACCGCTCTCCAGCAATCTTATTTTCCAGGCGAGCGATTCGCTGGACGCAGCAGCCCTAAAAAAGAAATTCCTCAGTGCCTGCCACGATGACGGCCACGAATGGTGTCTCGAAGTAAAGCGCATGGACAATCCCGCGCTCTCTTCGATCCGCCAGGAAGATTTCAACGACTTCATCGGTTCCATCGCCGGCGGGCTTTCCAGCGGGGAACGCATGCCGCTGATGGTATATCGCGTGTACGTTGCGGATGGCCGCGAAGAAATGGTTCGCGGCGGTCACATCGAAGGATTAACGCTTCGTTCTCTGCGAAACATTCTCGGCATCGGCAGCGACAGCACGGTGGTCACCTACATGCAAAACCCCGCCGGTGGCTTCGCTGGAACCGCGCTGGGCACGTTCGGCTCGGCGCAGGGCGGCATCCCAACCACGGTAACCGCGCCTTCGCTCCTGCTCGACGAAATCGAAATCCGCGGCTTTCACGGCGAGCCCCGCCGCTTGCCGCTAGTTCCGGCCCCACCGCTTAAATAGTTTTCGCTTCGAAGTCCCGCGATGGAATGTATGTGGCGCGAACTTCGGCAGACAGAAAAATGCGCGCGTCGAGCCGGATCAGTCCGCCACGGACGACAGTCACAACCCTCTAAACTGAGCAGCAGTAGGACACCGGGACAAATATCAGCGCGCAATATTTGTCCCGGCGAATCAGTTCACGGGCACGGGAACGAAAGCAAACGTACCGAACAAATTGTCCTGATAGGCGACAAACTCTACCGGCCCTGTGTACGTCGGAGGTGGATCGGGTGGGCTCTTAATTGACAATGCATCGGTCATGGTTGTGGTCGTAGTGAGCGTGTTGAGCCATGAGTAGGTCCAAGTAAGAGTGAGCGAATCTTTTATGGTGGTGGTTTCTTGAAAAAGGCCGAGGAAACCCGACCCAAACTTCTCCGAAACCCCGAACGCCTGTTTAATGGTGTTCGAGCTGCCCGAGGCAACACTCTGTGTATCCGTTTGCACGGTGCTATACATTTCGGTTGCCGCTCCCACGGGGTATTGGATGTCGTTGGGAGGGAAGGGTTCCTTCGTGAAACGCCCATCGGATGTCGTGGATGGGAAGGAATTGAGCAGTGTGTACTTGTTGCTTGGAACTAGAGGATCAAACGTGAGTATGTTGGCTATGTCGGCGCTTGTTAGGCCCGGTCCCTCTCCAGCGGGCCATGTGTATTCGCCAGCAGCCCAACTGCGAGCGAGGGCACCGGACGTAACCACACCGTTTGTAAGCACTAAAGTACTCGGGCAGGTAAAGTCTCCGTCGAGGCATCCCACCTGGACCTCGACGATATCCGGCCCCGCAATGTATGGTCCACTCGCCGGCGGTTCCCCCGATGCTGGGTCGGTCGGATCAAACGCGTATCCAGTTGATTGGACGGTTACCGGGTTGCTTCCGGGTACGTAGGAGACAAGAACTTCCGGGTTTATCCAAAGCCAGATAAAGTCGTAGTCGCTATTCACTGGTGAGAAAGTGGGCGTCCCCGGCGTCGTAAACGCAATGGTAGACGCTTTGCTGATGGTGACCGTGTCGGAGCTGCTTGATCCCTGTGTAAAGTCCGTCGACTCAGTGAAGGTCAGCTGTACGCCTCCGTCTAATAACGTACCGCCAGCTGGAATTCCAAGGCCTCCCGTCACCGAAACGCTATATCCGACGTCACTTGTGAATGAACTGGAGACGTTTGTGGTGCTGCCTACCGAAGTTGTGTTCGTGTATGTCACCGTACTGCCGGTGCCCGGCGGCGCGTAGGTAACGCCCACAACAACGTATTTGGGGTTGATGAAGCCGGATACGGCACCGGCGCCGATTGCGCGGATGCGACTGTTACCGCAATCCGCTATATAGATGTTGTCAAGGGGATCCGTTGCAGTGCCGCAAGGATTAATCTCAGCGCTCGTAGCCTTTCCACCGTCGCCGGAGTAGCCCGCAGTGCCGTTTCCGGCCACCGTGGAGATGATGCCTGTGGACGCCGTCACCATGCGGACACGATCACTCGTCCCATCCGTGATGTAGACGTTACCAGCGATGCCCAGCGATACGCTCTCCGGCCAATGTAGCTCAGCGTTGGTAGCCGCTCCACCATCACCGGAGTAGCCCGCAGTGCCGTCGCCGGCCAGGGTGGAGATGATACCTGTGGACGCCGTCACCTTGCGGACGCGATTATTAAATGTATCCGCGATGTAGATGTTGCCAGATGTATCCACCGCCACGGCGAAGGGCAAATCTAGCTCAGCGCCGATAGCCGCTCCACCATCACCGGAATAACCCGCAGTGCCGGTTCCGGCCACCGTGGAGATGATGCCTGTGGATACCGTCACTTTGCGGATGCGATTGTTTTCTATATCCGCGAAGTAGATGTTGCCAGCGTTATCCAGCGCCAAGCTGCCGGGCCAGTGTATCTTAGCATCGATAGCTGCTTCACCGTCACCGGAGTAGCCCTGCTCGCCGGTTCCGGCCACCGTGGTGATAATGCCCGTCGACGCCGTCACCATGCGAATGCGATCATTAAACTTATCCGCAATATATATGTTGCCAAATGCATCCACCGCTACGCCGTCGGGATCAGCTAGCTCAGCGCTGGTAGCCGGTCCACCGTCGCCGACCGGTCCCCCGTCCATGAGGCCCGTAGTGCCGTTTCCGGCCACCGTGGAAATGATGCCGGTGGATGCGGTCACTTTCCGGATGCGAAAATTATCTAAGTCGGCAATATAGATATTGCCAGCGGAGTCCACTGCCACGGCCCAGGGCCCATATAGCTCAGCTTTGGTAGCTGCACCGCCGTCACCGGAGTAGCCTGCAGTGCCGTCGCCGGCCACCGTATTAATGACATTCGCACCCGGAAGCTTAACCTGAGCGTATGCACTTCCCGGCACGACCACGATGCAGAAGAGCAGACTCGCGCATAGCAGCGGAACTTTCCGTAGAGCGGCAGAAATGGGAGTCATCTTCGAAATCTCCTTGCGGCACGCAATGTTTTACTGCTGGGACGCTGATTGGCAGAAGCGTCCAGGTACCAGCGGCCCCGGAATTGAACACAGTTAAGCAATAAGGCCTGCATCCTCTGTCTAGGCTCATAATTTGTCAAGTATAAATATCGTTAGTAGGGGGATTCTCAAGTAATCGGCTTTTATTCATTGCTTGGTGATAGTGCACTCGTCAAACGTTGGTTCTAAACACAATTTCTTCGCAAGGAGGTTAAGAGGCGGAGTACAAGGGTATGAGGCCATAAGCCCTTGCTGGCCGGACACGCAAATCGACAGGAAGCCCCCGGCTGACGCCGGTAAAGGTCGATGCCGAGAATTCGCCGATCACTCGGCCAGCGGA
>PKWH01000312.1 GCA_003131985.1 Acidobacteriota bacterium
TTGATGTGGCACATGCCGGTTTCAAGGCGCTCGGCAATTTTCATCGCTTTGTTGATATCGCGGCTGTAAATCGCGCTGGATAAACCGTACTCCGTTTCGTTGGCGATCCGCAGAGCGTCTTCGCTATTTTCTGCGATGACAACGGAAACAAGAGGCCCAAACGACTCCTCGAAATAGACGCGCATGTCTTTTCCCACCCTATACAAAACGGTAGGAGTGAAACACGGCCCTGCCGCTTTTCCGCCGCAAAGCAGCTTCGCACCTTTACTGAGCGCGTCAGCGATGAGCGCTTCCAAGCGGTCGATTGTAGTTTTATTGATCACTGGACCGATCTGCGTATCCGGCTGAAGAGGGTCTCCAACTTTCAGTGCGGTAGTTTTGGCGACAAGTCTCCGCGCGAACTCTTCGGCGATTGGCCGCTCGACTACGATCCGCTCGGTCGACATGCAGATCTGCCCCTGATTCATGAACGAGCCGAACTTCGCGGCTGCCACCGCCGAGTCGAGATCCGCATCCTCTAGAACGATCAGCGGCGCTTTGCCTCCCAGTTCCAGCACGGTCCGCTTCAAATATTTCGCGGCTTTCTCAGCTATGATCCGGCCTACCTTCGTCGAACCCGTAAAATTAATCCTGCGCGTCTTGGGATGCGCTATCAACTCGTCGACCACGTCAGCGGCATCCTTGGGCGCATTCGTAATCACGTTGATGACGCCCTTGGGAAATCCAGCCTGTTGAAGTATTTCTGCGATAGCAAGATGGGTTCCCGGCGACTCCTCCGAGGCTTTAAGTACCACGGTATTTCCATACGCCAGCGGAAGAGCGACGGCTCGCACGCCAAGAATCAGCGGCGCATTCCAGGGCGCTATTCCCACCACGACGCCAACCGGCTGTCGCGTCGCCATAGCTACCGTGTCAGGCAGGTCCGACGGAATAATCTCTCCGATTAGCCCATACGTTTGCGCAGCAGCTTCGCGNNCCGGCGGCCAGGATGCAATTAAATATCCCCCAGCCGAAGGTTCCGCCGGTCTCTTCCGTAATCAACCTCGCAATCTCCGGTTGACGGGAATCCATCACGTCAGCTGCCTTCAGAAACAGACTGCGGCGCATTCCAGGCGGCGTCGCGCTCCAAGCGGGGAAAGCCACGGATGCAGCCTCAACCGCGCGCGCGACATCCTGACGCCCAGCCGCGGCCACGCGCGCAATCACTTCACCCGTGAATGGATTTCTCTTCTCGTACGTTCCGCCATCGGCAGCATCAGTCAGTCCGCCATTGATGAACATCTGTTGGTTGCGTATCGTATTTGCTGGCACTCGTTTCTCCTGGCGGACAGTTGTACCATTAATCTTAATCAATCTTTGGCGCGCCGCATTATATCTTCCGCAAAACAATCGATTATCGCACAGGAGGAAATGTTGACGACTTCAGCAGGTAAAAGTCACAGAGTAAAACTTCCACCGGAAGCTGTTGCTATGCTTGCTCTCGCAAGTTGAAGGAGAAAAGCTTGGTGCGCGATTCGCGGGGCTACCAAACCGGCCTTGTTGTTCTAGTGTTCTTCACTTGGGGTACCGTATTCCTTGACCGGATGAGCCTCGTCTATCTCGCTCCGTTCATCGCGCCCGATCTTCACCTTTCCCACGGTCAAGTTGGTCTCCTGGTATCATCGCTCGCTCTCACCTGGGCAGTGTCTTCTTTAATTTTCGGAGCGCTTTCGGATCGCATTGGCCGGCGTCCGGTACTGATTCCCGCGGTGTTTATATTTTCTATTTTGTCCTGGCTTTCAGGCATCGCTCGATCTTTTGCACAGCTCTTCGTTATCCGCTCGCTGATGGGCGTGGCGGAAGGACCCACTTGGTCCACAATCACCGCAACGGTGGAAGCGTCTTCGACCCCCGAATCGCGAGGGCGGAATGTCGGCATCGTCGTCAGCGCTGCCGCTCTTGTGGGACTAGCCATTGCTCCAGTGCTCACCACGCAAGTCGCCGCCCGCTATGGGTGGCGCTCCGCTTTCTTCATCGCCGGAGTTCCGGGCGTCATCCTAGGTTTGCTCCTTTGGCGCTACCTACGAGAACCAAAACCGGCTGACTCTCACACGGGGCACCTCAAACCTTCCCTGAAAGGGAATCTCTCGATCCTGCGGATTCGAAACATATGGCTTTGCTGTATTGCGAGCGCCGGCTTCATGACCTGGCTCTACGTGATGAACGCTTTTGCGCCTCTTTACATCACTGAAGTCTCTAAACATTCCGCTACGTTGGCGGGCTTGGTAATCGGAGCCAGCGGCCTGGGAGCGTTCGTCTGGGGTTGGATTTTCCCGTGGATCTCCGACCGCGTCGGCCGCAAGCCCACGCTCCTCTTCGTAGCGCTTCTTTCTGCAGCCGTGCCCTTGACCTATCAAATATCCTATCTGGTCGCGCACCCGTGGCTAATGGCGACGGCGGGATTCATCGCCAACGGAGGACAAGGAATCGCAGCGCTGACCATCGTTCTAATTCCCACGGAGAGCGCGCCCCCACAATTTGCTGCGACTGCGATCGGATTGTCCACACTCGTAGGAGAACTGTGTGGAGGCACGCTGTCGCCAGCTATTGCCGGCGCTTTCGCCGAACACTATGGTCTCGTCGCGCCACTGTGGATCGCCGCCGGCGGAGCAATCCTCGTTTTCTTCGCAGCCCTATTTATGCGCGAGACGGCGCCGTCACAGCGCAGAGAGCCCTCGCAAGCTCCCGCCTAATGTGGTCGCATGAATCCCCACACGATGGTCGGTCGGCGGCAGTTGGTAGCCACCGATAAAATTTCCGCTAACCGCAGTTGAAGTACCACCCGCCGTATCGTAATCTAGAAGCACTGCATTTCGGCGCGCCCGTAGCTCAGCTGGATAGAGCGTTTGGCTACGAACCAAAAGGTCGGGAGTTCGAATCCCCCCGGGCGCACCACTTCTTTCTCACACAATGAATGCCGTCTGTCACGGATTGCTCCACGTGCCCGAGCCAGAATTTGATCAGGTCTTCCGGTGCTCGCTGCTTACGCAACCAAGTCGTACGGAACCTCCGCATCGCATGAAAACCCGCCTTCTCTACCTTGAGTTCTTCCAAGATACGATGGAGGGACCTACGAAGCAGATTTGTCTGAGAAACTGGCTTACCCACTTTGTTGGCGAACAAGAATCCCGGTTGGCGAGCGCAAATAAAAGTCTTGAGCAATTTCGCCAGGTCAGAATCGATGTCCACTTGTCGGTAAGCGTTCTTGGTCTTTGGTGTTTGAATAGCACCTTCCCAACAAGAGGGCACCATGCTTCATTCCGAACACCTTTCGCAACCACTGATCAGGACCCAATCAAGTACGAGGCGTGACTCGGCGTCGAGTTTGGACGCATCTCCCCGGTATGTGGCAGCGATTGCGGGTCAAAAAGCATCAATGATTTCATATGTTTTGTCGCCGGCGTAGGCACTTATGTTTCGCGTCATTTAGGGCCGTTTAGCCCAATTTGGGTCGGTCCTGATGACTTTGATTATGAACTGTACCGAAAAAGTACATAGACGAGTGGCGGAACTGGCTGACGCGCCGGACTCAAAACTAAAATTAAAAGCTTTCGTAAGGGTGCGTTTCGTGCCGAAGTCGAGTGCTGCGAAAGGATTTGCCGAGAAATCGTTGTTGAGTATCGTTCGGTCCATTGAAGTGGGTCCTTGGATGATCTCCGAATTGGGAGGAGCAGTGAAGGGCTCTCGAATTGCTGCATGAAAACTACGATCTGGAGGTTGCGGCGTCGTGGAAGCTGCTGAAAGGCACTAATATTTGGAAGGGGGGTTGGATCTGAACCAACCACCTCCGGTTTAATGAGGAAGAACTTCGGCTTGCGACACAGTGAGGACGCGTCTGAGTAACCATATGTCCCAGGAATCATCAAACTAATTGTGCAGGCGTCGTCTAGTGATTGGGAGTATCCCCAGTTTTCGCGGACAGGGCCATCCACAATGGGGACTATTGGCATCTATCGGTTCGCCCGTCTTCCGTAAGGGCGAATGGGAGAGAAGATACTGCAAATAATATTCCATTACGTAGTTGATATATGTATAGATTTAGTGATGGATTATAGATAAGGTGCTTGAGCAATACCATTCACGTGGGACTGAGGGTCACCGTGGAGAAGAAAATCGGAGTTTTCTTGCAATGCCAGAATCGACTGGCAAGGGAATCGATTGCACGGATACTGCAAAAAAGAAGTGACATTCAAGTCGTTCATGGGCGGACCGCAACTTCCGCTTCTGAAGAAGAAATTGCAGGGACAAATCCCGATGTCGTTGTCCTCGATTCACTGCAGTTGCTCCCGGAGGAAGAGCCAGTCGCTCCAATTCGAGGTCTAGCAGAGAGCCGCGTCAAGCGCATACTGATTGCGATGCCGGACGATCCGAAACATTTCTTGAAAGCCATCCGCCGTGGCGCCGTGGGATACGTCCTTTGTGATGCCTCGGCGAGTGATGTGGTGGCAGCCATTCGCGGAGTTGGCCAAGGAGACGCGATTTGTCCGCCGCACTATGTTCGTCTGCTGTTCGAGTATATCGCCTTACTGGCGACCCGTTATCCCAATAGGCAGACAAAGGCGAGTATTGGTCTAACAAGTCGCGAACAGCAGTTAATCCCTTTGATTGGGCGCGGCTTAACAAATAAACAAATTGCCGGCAGCCTGAATTTGTCGGAGCAAACCGTCAAAAATCACGTCCATCGTATTCTTGGGAAACTCGGAATTGGCGATCGCCTGGATGTGTCCGAAGCTTGCGAAACGCAGCTTCTTGGAATGTAGAACGAGATGTGATTTAGACCTAGTACTGAGTGCGGCCCGTTACGGCGACAGGCCGCCCGTACTCGTTCACGGACCTGAGAACATCCTCCCTCGTTGGAATCCTAATTGAACCTTCCCCTGCAATTCGCTTTTCGCATACTGTCGCGTGCACGTGTAGCGGTCGCGGAGCAGGCAAATGAGTCGCATCAAAGTGTTACTGGCAAACCGGCCACGGCTGATTCGGGAACTCGTGATGGCCACAATTTCCGATCAACCCGACATCGAGATCGTAGGTGAGATTCAAGAGGAAGTCCAGATATCGAAGGCGGTGGAAGCAGTACGCCCCGATTTTCTGATTGTGGCTCTTGAAAAATCCAATCGTCTGTCCGGCATTTGCCAAACCGTACTTCGAAGCTTTCCCCAAATTCAAATCATCGCCATCTCATCGGACCGCAATAGTTCGATGTGTTATTGGGCTTCGCTGCACATAGAGTCGCATCAGATCGAATGCTCGGAAGCAGGAGTGCTCAGTGCGATTCGCGAAAAAACTCGCCCAATGAATAGGCCGCAATGAGGGCCACGAAGCGTCAAATGCTTGGGACAAACGTGAAGTTAATCCGAGTGTCGGGAACTGGCGTGCGAAAAATCGCATGCGTTTTGATCGCTGTCTTGTTCGGTTGCCTCGCAACCTCGGCGCAAAGTCAACGTCCTGCTTCCACACCTAGCTCAGATCTCGGCCGCGACAACCTGAGTCGGGTGGCGGCGTCGGCGGCCGACCTTAAAATTGTGCTGCTCAGAGACGCCGGACTCTTAGTGGAGTTGAGACGATGGATCGCAAAGGATGCAACGGATCATGGCCAAGTGGTCAGCGACTCTGATCTCACGAACGATGCCATTTTCGAGCGCTTGGGAGCGGACAGCCAGTTTCGCGCCGTGGCAACTCTTCTTGTGCAGCGGTACGGATATCTTTTGCCCAGAGTGAATCCCGATTCAGAACTCGGCAAGGAACGCGAACTCCTGATTCTGGAGCGAACCAAATGGCTCGCGCAAAGGCAGGAAGAGGAATTATCGATGGCGCGGACGCGGGATTCACGCAATCCGCGGAACGCTCAGTCCTGCGATCCGCAGTCAGATCCGGACTGCAACACCGCGCAGACAAACTCCTCGATGACGAGAGGGCAAGCGCAAGGGCAAGAGCCTGAGACAGGGACGCCGCCGCAGTGGAATTCTCCCGATAAGCAGAATTCGCCGGGTGTGCCTCCGTCTGGCGAACGTCCGGTGGAGCGAACCCAGCTCATGCAAACAGGCACTAACTCGGAATTCTATCCCCCGCTCGATTTGGGAGACCGAGCGCAGACGGACCAGTCTTCCAATATCTTCGATGCCGACTCTGCCGGAGATCAAAATGGAGGGTTTTCAAGGCTTCAGCAAGTCGCGAACCGTCCGGACGGGCAGACGGATTCAGGCTTGACCGACGTGTCTAGCACGAGTGGGACCGAGCGCGGTGCTTCGGGGTCGGATGGGGTCGCTTTCGGCGGGGCGAACAGTACTGGGGCTAACCCGAACGAAGCCATGGGACGCCAAACGGATATGTATGTCCCGCGGGGTATGTCTCCGGTTGTTCCGTTGAACCGAAGAAATCAACGGAGTGCGCTCTATCAACCGGCTGAAATGACGCGGACGCTGAGCCCCTATGCCGATATTCCCTCTCTGTACGACATGTACGTTCAGGCGGTCACTCGTCCGACGACGCCCAGGCGATTTGGATCGGAAGTCTTCGAAAATGGAATTCGAGACCCCCAGTTGATTCCAATGGACCTTCCGGCCGGTCCAGATTATGTAGTGGGCCCTGGCGATGGTCTTTCGATTGATCTTTGGGGCGGAGTTTCCCAGCGATTTTTCCGCACCGTGGATCGGGAAGGTCGGATTAGCCTCCCGGAGGCTGGCCCTCTTCTTGTCAGCGGGAAGAGTCTCGCTGACGTCCAGCAGAACTTGCAGCAAGTTCTGCGGACGCAAGTTCGCGACGTATCCGCGGAAGTCTCGCTCGCCCGCCTGAGGACGATCCGAGTTTATGAGGTCGGCGATGTGGCGAATCCTGGTGCTTACGACATTAGCTCGCTCTCGACACCGCTCAATGCGTTGTTTGCCGCCGGTGGTCCCACCCCAAAAGGATCGCTCAGAATTGTGAAGCATTTCCGCGGAAATCAGCTTGTTCAGGAAGTGGATTTGTACGACTTGCTTCTCCACGGGGTAAAAGGTGACATGGTGCGCTTGGATAACGGCGACACCGTTATGGTGCCCCCGGTTGGCAGGCAGGTAACCGTCGAAGGGATGGTTCGGCGTCCAGCGATCTACGAGCTGAAGGACGAGAAGAGCTTGGCGAGTGTGCT
This sequence comes from Acidobacteriota bacterium, assembly GCA_003131985.1. Classification (GTDB taxonomy): domain Bacteria; phylum Acidobacteriota; class Terriglobia; order Acidiferrales; family UBA7541; genus Palsa-295. The sequence continues at coordinate 7,169 of PKWH01000312.1, forward strand.
TGAACTGGCAGGAGGTCTTCTTCCCACTGCTGCGCTTCGCCACATCGAAGTCCAGCGTCTTGTGGCGCACGACAAGCAGACAATGCTGAGCCTGGACATTCCTGAAGTCGATGATTCCTCCGATGTGACAAAGAAACTCGAGGCCTTCGAGATTCAAGATGGCGATCGCGTCAGAATATTTCCGATCACGCCTTATAACCAGGACGTGATCTTCCTCGATGGCCACGTAATCCGTCCAGGACGCTATTCGTATCGCGAAAACATGCGCGTCACTGAAATCATCGCGTCCTACAAGGACCTCCTACCGGAGCCTGCCACCCGGTACGCCGAAATTATCCGACTCAACCCTCCGGATTTTCATCCCACGGTAGAAAGCTTTGATCTCGCGGACGCGTTCGCCAACCCTTCGCAGGCGCCGATCCTTCGTCCTATGGATACGGTCCGAATCTTTAGTCGTTACGATTTTGAAAACCCACCGACGGTTTCCGTATGGGGTGATGTGCGAAGGCCCGGAACCTATAAGACGGCCGGCCAAATTCGGCTCGGTGACGCAGTCCATTTGGCCGGGGGACTTGCGCCGGACGCGCAAACCGAAGATGCCCAGGTCTTCCGGTATCTGCCTGACGGGAAATTTAAGATCTTCAGCGTGAATCTTAACCAAGCTCTTGAAGGTGATCCGACCGAGGACATTCTACTCCAGCCGCGTGACCGGCTGCTGATTCACCGTAATCCGGATGCGGTTGAACCTGCGACCGCATACATACAAGGAGAAGTAGCCAGGCCGGGGCGGTACCCGCTGACAACCAACATGAAGGCGGCGGATTTGATCCGCGTGGGAGGCGGGCTCAAACCGAGCGCTGACACCAATTCAGCCGACCTGACACACTTTGCATATCCGAGCCAGACGTCATTAGCTGCGCAGCACGAAGTGATTGCGATATCGGCTGCGCTTTCCGGCGACGACAAGGCCGACATTGCAGTTCACAATGGCGACGTTTTGACTATACGGCAGCTTCCGGGATGGAACGATCTGGGCGCCTCAATCAGTGTAAAAGGTGAAGTCAAGTATCCGGGAACATACGGAATTCGTCCTGGCGAACACCTGAGTTCAATCGTGGAACGAGCAGGCGGGTTCCAGCCGGACGCTTACCCCTACGGAGTGATGCTACAGCGAGTGCAGGTGCGCGAATTGGAAGCAAGAGATCGGGATCAAATGATTGTGCGTATTAACGATGTGCAGTCAAATCTTCAACTCTTGCCCGATACGGATCCCGATAAGAAAAAAGCCAAAGACATGGCGCTGGCGCAATGGCAGACAACGCTTGAGCAATTGAGTGCCACGCCTCCCCTCGGCAGAGTTGCCATAAGGATTTCGCCGGAAATCAACCAATGGAAAGATACAGCCTCAGACGTGGAAGTTAGAACTGGAGACACACTGGTAGTTCCCAAAAAGCCCAGTTATGTTATGGTCACGGGCCAAGTCTACAATCCTACCGCCGTCGGGTACCGTCCGGGCAAAAGCGCGCAGTGGTATCTCCGCCAGTCCGGAGGTCCCACTCAGCTCGCCGATAAGAAAGCAGTCTTCGTTATCCGAGCGGATGGCTCAGTCATCGGGACAAACGGGAGTTTGTGGAGTGGAGACTCGCTGAATGCCACGTTGCGGCCGGGGGACACAGTGGTGGTTCCGGAAAAGGCAATCGGCGGGGGCATACAGTGGCAGCTGGTTTTCCTGGCAGCGCAGGTAGCTTCCTCGATTGCCAGCACCGCATTCATTGCTGCTCATTATTAGAGAGATCGAGGAATGAATCGAGCTCGAGGTAACGTCTTGCTCACAGTTTTTTTGTTAGTCGCGCCAGAGGCTTTTAGCGGGATTTGCTATGCGAGGCCCCAAGAGAATCAGGCGGACCGGACGTCTCAGTCGGAGAAAACGAATACGGAATCGACCTCGAATGCGGATTCCGCACACAAACTGAACATCTCGCCTGCGAAATCGCCCGATTACGACAACTCGCTTGGGTTGCATTTGTTTGGGCGCTTCTTTCTTGATCAGGAAATGATTTGGTCCAGTCCAGCCGAGATTCGGCTAGCGGACGCCGACTGGCTTATGCCGTTCGGTCTCGCTATAGCTGGTACGCTCGCGACAGATACCGAGTTCAGCAAGCACCTCTCAAATTCTACGAGTCGATTGAACTACAGCAGCACTTTTTCAAATTATGGACTCGGCGCAATGGGCGGACTGGCAGGGGGGTTGTATCTCTGGGGCCAAATGAGCCACGACGATCACAAGAGAGAAACTGGATTCCTGGCAGCCGAAGCGGCGGCTGACAGCCTCGCTGTTGTCTATTCGTTGAACTACAGCTTGGGGCGCGAACGTCCTTTTAGCGATAACTATAATGGAAATTTCTGGAAGGGAGGCGACGGGTTTCCTTCGGAACATGCTGCGGCGGCGTGGTCTATCGCAGGTGTTGTAGCCCACGAATATCCCGGGATTCTTACGGAATTTATAGCTTATGGAATGGCATCGGCTGTAAGCGCTTCCCGCTTGACTTCCAAGCAGCATTTTCCCACGGACGTGTTAGTCGGAAGCGCAATCGGATGGCTCTCTGGCCAAATTGTTTATCGCCAACATCACGATCCGGAACTTGGTGGCTCGCCTTGGGAAACTTTTGCAGAGTCCCGCGACTATCTGGAGCGTGACCGACCCCGGCAAAGCATGGGAACCACATTCGTTCCTTTGGATAGCTGGGTATATCCGGCGCTGAACAGACTTGCTGCGCTCGGTTACGTTCACACCGAGATCGCAGGCTTGAGTCCTTGGACTCGCATGGAATGCGCTCGTCTTACCGAAGAGGCCCGTGAAGCATTGCAAGGCGATGGACCTTTGTACTCCCAAGCGGGAGGCCTAGAGGATCGCTTGCGACGAGAGTTTTCTCATGAAATTGGGTTGTTGGATGGAGGGCAAAATCTTTCGGCGGATCTCGACTCCGTTTACGTACGAGCAGTTTCGATCAGTGGGGCGCCCCTGACCGACGGCTATCACTTTGGACAGACCGTATCCTACGATTTTGGCCGGCCATTCGAGCGTGGGACAAACGGTCAAGCAGGCGGAGCAGTCCGCGCGGAGGCAGGTCCCATAGCGATATACGTGCGCGCGGAGTACCAGCATGCGCCCTCCGCGCCCGCACCATCGGATGCCGTGCGCGAGATTATCGCTCTCCGCGATTTTGTCCCGGAACCGCCGGCAGTTCCTGTGGAAGCTGTCAACCGCATACGCCTTCTAGACGCCTACATCGGCGTAAATTTAGACAACTGGCAGATTCTGGTTGGGAAGCAAAGCTTGTCCTGGGCTCCGGGTCTCGGCGGCTCGTTCTTGTGGAGTGACAATGCCGAGCCAGTCGACATGGTTCGCGTGGTCAATTCAGAGCCATTCAGCCTGCCCGGCTTCCTGAAGTATCTCGGGCCTATGCGCATTGATCAATTCTTCGGCAGGCTTGAGGGTGGTACGTTTATCCCCCACCCGTTCATTTACGGCAACAAGATAAATTTTAAGCCCTTACCAAACCTGGAATTCGGCTTCGGGCGCACTGTCACGATTGGAGGTCGAGGAGGCACGCCACTGACTCCCGGAAATTTCATACGCAGTTTTTTTGGCCAACAATCCACCGGGGGGACATCCTCCGTGCCGGGTGATAGTCACTCGAGCTTTGACTGGACGTTTAATGTTCCCAAGGTTCGAAACTATCTAGTGTTTTACGGCGACCTTTACGCAGACGATGACCCTGTCCCTTTCGTTAACCAGCCAAAGAATCCATTTCGGCCGGGGATTTTTATTACCCGAATTCCCGGAATCTCCAAACTCGATCTTCATATCGAAGCCACGTCGACCGAGTCGCCTGGATGGCCCGGCATAGACGGAAAAGGCAACATGGGGAACTTGAATTATTGGAACGCTATCTATCATGACGGTTACACCAACGGTGGCAATCTGATTGGGAATGTGGTGGGACGGGACGGGCAGGCATATCAGGGATGGCTAACCTATTGGGTTTCGCCTACTAACACATTGCAATTCACATACAAGAACAGCTCTGTGGATCAAGCATTCATACCAGGTGGAGGCGCCTGGCAGGACTACAGCCTGAGCAATTCCGTTTATTCGAATTCCAGGTTTTACGTAAAGAGCCAGGTACAGTACGAACATATTTCGCACTACCCCATATTGTTCCGTGGAGTACAGCGAAATCTTACGGCGATTGTCGAGATGGGCTTTACTCCGATGGCAAGACGCCAATAGCAAAGTCTAAGGAATGATGCAAACAGGCACAAAAACGCAGCCGGAGTTGGCGCCCCAGCAGGAATTAACGCAGCCGACCGCGGGAGGTGTTTCGTTGCTCCCGGTTTCGCTTGAGGATTCCCGCGAGCGGCAAGCGAATCGGCTACGCGTGTTTTGGGATCGTCGCCGATTGTTCCTTCAAATGACGGTGATTGGTCTGCTGGTAGCGACCCTGATCGCGTTCTTGATTCCCAAATCCTACACATCGACGACGCAGCTTATGCCTCCTGATACTCAGTCCACGTCCGGCATGGCCATGATGGCTGCGTTCGCAGCAAAGGGCAGCAACGGTTTAGGATCGATGGCAGGCGACTTGCTGGGGTTGAAGACTACTGGCGCGCTGTTCGTAGGTGTGCTGCGAAGCCAGACGTCGGAGGATCGGGTCATTGAGCAGTTCGACTTGAGAAAAGTTTATGGAAAACGGCTTGTCGCTGACGCACGGGCGAAACTGGATGAAAACACCTCGGTTTCGGAAGATAGGAAGAGCGGGATCATCACGATTAGTGTTACCGACCGCAGCGCTCAGCGAGCCGCTGCCCTGGCAAATGCATATGTGAACGAGTTGAATTCGCTCGTGACCGACCTATCGACTTCCGCCGCACATCGACAAAGGGTTTTTCTGGAGGAGCGCCTCAAGGTCGTCAAACAAGATCTGGATGATGCCTCGAATCAACTCGCTCAATTTTCCAGCAGAAACAACACGCTCGACATCGAGCAGGAAGGGAAAGCGATGCTGGACGTGGCTGCCACGATTGCAGGCCAGATGGTCGCCGCGCAAGCTCAACTCGAAGGGCTCCGGCGAATCTACACCGATAACAATCCTCGAGTTCAGGCGTCGATCGCTCGCGTTGAAGAACTTCGTAAGCAACTTCAACGTCTGGGTGGGGCCGACAGCAAGCCCAGCGAAGGAGTCGAAACGATTCAGAGCTCTTCGAGTGACATGCCCTATCCTTCCATAAAAAATCTGCCGCTCCTAGGCGTGAAATACGCGGACTACTATCGCCGCGCGAAGATTCAAGAGACAGTCTACGAGTTGCTGACTCAACAATATGAGCTTGCCAAGATGGAAGAGGCGAAGGAGACACCCAGCGTCAAAGTGCTGGATCCGGGCACGATCCCAGAGAAAAAATCGTTTCCCCCGCGACTGTCGATCATGCTGATGGGCGCATTTCTCGGTTTCGCTTTGTCTGTGGTTTGGGTGCTCGGGTCAGCGCGATGGAACGAGGTGGATCCGCAAGACCCACGCAAGATTCTGATGCATGAAATTTCTGAAACGCTGAAAGCGCGGGTCCCCTGGGCTTCGCAAAACGGGGGAGAGCCGCGTTGGGCGACGCAGAGGGTTTGGGACCGGCTGGCTCATCGCCCGCCAACTGACGGGAATGCAAACACGTCCAAACTCTCGTAAGTAGCAGTAACTGAAGCTGTTAGACAACATGTCGCCCTGGGAGTGAGGGGGCGAAGCTGTCTTCAGAAGGAGACCAATGGAGCTTGTCGGCGTTGAGACAGACTGTGAGCGGGGCTGGGCGGAGCCAACACCAAAGACTTACCTTCAGCCGCATTGGTACGCGCTCTACACCTGCGCAAATCATGAAAAGCGTGTCGCTGCGGAGCTTCATGTCCGTAGTGTGGAACATTTTCTCCCGCTCTATAGTTCCGTCCGTCGCTGGAAAGACCGGCGCGTCACCTTGGATTTGCCTCTTTTTCCTGGCTACGTCTTCGTTTCCGTCGCGCTCCGCGACCGCTTGCAGGTACTGCAAATTCCGAGCGTGGTACGGTTTGTAGCGTTCAACGGGGTACCGACGGCGCTGCCGAACTATGAAATGGAAATTCTGCAAACGGGACTATCTCAGCAGCTCGCGGCGGGGCCACATCCGTTCCTTACGGCAGGACGTCGCGTGCGAATGAGGAGTGGTCCGCTCGCGGGAATCCGAGGAATTCTCTTGCGACGAAGAGGCAAGACGCGGTTTGTCGTGTCCGTGGAACTAATCATGAGGTCAATGGCGGTAGAGATTGATGAGGCGGACGTGGAAGCGGTGTAGGGAATTCTCGGGAGCATAGCAATCCTTTTCGCATGTCCTTAGTAATCTTGATCCCCACATTACATTTCTATTTAATGCACGCGACGGAAGGCAGTCGCCTATGAGCGCGACGGTTAGTACGCCTTTTTCTTGGATTACTGAGAATTTGGGCACCCATGTTCGCGAGTACGGTAGCACTTTTGCGACTGAGTTCACGGTTCTTGGTTGCCAACTCCTGGCGTACAAGCTGGCGGCGCATTTTCTGGGTAATACGGGATTTTCTGAATATGCCGTCGCTCGGCGCACAATTTCGATTATGTATCCTGTCGTTCTCCTCGGTCTTGCTGTCGGGTTGCCGCGCTATGTTGCCAACGCAGCCGGACGTAGGGATGAGGAGTCCAAAGCCCGCTATCTTGGGGCGGCACTCTGGTGCATCGGACTGTCTTTGCTGGTTTGCGTGACGCTGTTGAATGTGTTTGCCTCGGGACTCGCATACTTGTTCTTCGGATCGAAGGAATACGCGTCAATCATTTTGCCCGTCAGCCTAGTCGTCGCGGGGTCGGCGTTGCACGCCATCGCGTACAGCTATTTCCGGGGGATGTTGGAAATGCGAGCCGCGAATCTTCTGCAGTTTGTGAATTTGGGACTCGTACCTGTGGCTGTTTTTATTTTTTTTGGCAAGAGCGTTCAGTCGCTCCTCTCTGCGTTCGGTATTTCTCTCTTCGTTGTGGCGACAGTGGCTCTGCTGTTTACTCCGTGGAAAGCGGTAGCGAAGGACAATCGCGTGCAAGTTGTGGAACTGCTGCGTTTCGGGATCCAGCGGGTTCCCGGTGACTTTATTCTAATGGCGCTGTTTGCGCTGCCCGCCACAATCGTCGCGCACAAAAGCGGGATTCGCGCGGCCGGCTACGTAGCATTCGGAATCTCGATGCTGAACGTCATCAGCTCATTCTTTTCTGCTTTCGGCCTCATCCTGCTGCCCAAAGCAGGCGCACTTCTGAGCGCGGGGAGAACCGTAGAGCTAAGGCAGCAAGTCTGGCTGCTAACGAAGATCACACTTCTTATTTCGGTTGTTCTTGCGCTGGGAATCGCGATTGGGGCAGAGAGACTGGTTCGACTTTATCTAGGGCCTGATTTTACGGCGGGGGTAGGCATTCTACGGTTGTTGGTGTTCGCGGCGGTGCCTTACAGTCTCTACACAGTTTTGCGCAACGTCATTGATGCCTTCCATGAGCTTGGTGTAACCACGGTGATCCTCCTGGCGGGATTCGGAGTTTTTTGTGTGGGATCGCTGGCAGTATTCTACGTGCAGAACAATAAGTACGTCGTACTGCTGGCATTTCTTGGCGGCGTCCTGACGATTTGTCTTCTATCGTGCGCTGAGACTCTGCGAATACTCTACTCATCCGCTGCGGCTGAATGAAAAATACTCCGATGGCTACTGTACCCGCTGAAACCGGGGCGCTAACTCCGAAAATGAGAGCCGATTCTCTTCGAGGGATTGCCGGGTCGAAAGATAGGTCCTATTGGGAAGCGCGTCTGGCAAGCCACTGGGGATTGCAGGGTGTCGGATACCTCGGGTACGGTGTGCGTTACAACAACTGGCTGTATGCCGTCCGGCGGGAGATACTCCGAAGACATCTGCTCGGTCTTTCGATCGAGCTAACGCGAGCCAATGTTCTGGATATCGGCTCTGGAACTGGGTTCTGGCTCGAACAATGGAAAGGCTTTGGCGTGCGGTCGCTGCAAGGAAGCGACATCGCGGCCGTTGCGGTGGAGCGGCTTAAGCAAAAATTCCCGGAAATTGATATCGCGCAAATCGACATTGCAGAAACTCTTGAGCGGTTCAACTGGAATGGGAAATTTGATGTGGTTTCCGCATTCGATGTTCTTTTCCACGTCACGGAAGACGGTCGCTTCAATAGGGCGATCGAAAATATTTCCACCTTATTGAAACGCGAGGGCTATTTCTTTTTTTCTGACAATTTCTTACACGGTACGGCGAAGCGGACCGACCACCAAGTGAGCCGCTCGCTGAATGAGATAGAAGCAGTGGTTCGGAAGAGCGGTCTCCGAATTGTCCGGAGAGCGCCCATGTTCGTGTTGATGAATGCTCCGATCGATTCTTCATTGCGATGGCTTATGCCGATATGGCGAGCGTTCCTGGCTCCCGTTCACTTCGTGCCGTTTTTGGGCTCCGTTTATGGCGCTGTGCTTTACCCCGTCGAACTGACGCTCACGCGTTTAATGAGCGAGAGTCCCACCACCGAAATAATGATTTGCCAGAAGGATTAATTGTCACCGATGAACCCGAGACGAATCTGCTTTCTTGCCAATTTGGGCGCTCTTCACGCGGTCCGGTGGGCGAATCACTTTCACCAAAAGGGGTACGAGGTCCACGTCATTTCCCTCCGCGACGGAGACGGGCTACGTGAAGGGATTCACGTCTATCGGCTGCGAGAGGATTTGCCCTTCAAGCTGGACTATTTTCGCGGAGTCCGGCAAGTTCGGGAACTTGTAGCCGACATTCGGCCATCCATCGTTCATGCGCATTACGCCAGCGGTTACGGAACGCTTGGCCGTCTGGTCGGATTCCATCCTTATATCGTTTCGGTTTGGGGCAGTGACATATACGAGTTCCCTCACAGGTCGCCTCTTCACAAGTGGCTTCTCAGGCGAAACCTTGCAGCGGCCGACTATCTTTGTTCCACCAGCCTGGATATGGCGAGGGAAGCGAAACAATACACTTCGAAACCCACCTTGATCACGCCCTTCGGGGTGGACTGCGACGAATTCTCGATTCCGGAGACCTCGGAAGAATCGAACGAATTCGTCATAGGTACCGTCAGATCCATGGAAAAGTCTTATGGCATTGATTGCTTGCTAAAAGCTTTCAAGCTGCTCGTGAACGAACATTCCGATTGGCCCATCAAGCTCGTGATTGTAGGTGGGGGAACTCTGGAACGTGAATACAAGGAACTTGCACTGAAGCTTGGCCTAGGGGAGTTGGTCCATTTCGCCGGCAAAGTACCGCACGGGCGGGTGCCCGATTATCTGAGATCGTTTTCTGTATTTGCAGCTTTGTCCGATAACGAAAGCTTTGGCGTGGCTATTCTCGAAGCATCTTCCTGTGGCATTCCGGTAGTGGTGTCTAAAGTGGGCGGATTGCCGGAGGTTGTCGTAGACGGAGAAACCGGTTTGATGGTTCCGCCGGATGACGAAGTGGCGGCCGCCAAGTGTTTCGAGAAGCTGTATCTCACGCCGGGCCTGCGAGATAGACTGGGGCGCGCGGGGCGACAACGTGTCAAACAGCGCTATGAGTGGAGTCAAACCGCGAGAATCATGGAAAATCTCTATGAAAACGTGATCGCAACGAACACATCAGAATCGGCAGTTCACTCCGCCCAGAAGTCGGCTGCGGCGGCCGTCTGACTCGAGAAAATCAATTCGTGACTGAGTATCCGTGTTCGCCCATTTATTAAATTCGCCCTGGTTGCCGTGGAGCGTGCTGTTTGGACTGTCGCTCCTCGCGCGCATGTATCAGGGCAGTTGGCTCGCACCGAGCGCATTTGTCGGGCTGACGTGGTCCGTCTATAGCGGCCTGCCTCTAGTGATGACGCAAGATCACATTTCTCCAAAATCCATTTGGATGTTGCTGGGTCTAATCGCTTGCCTCCAGGTAGGGGCATTCCTGTTCGTCGATCCTGCCGGATGGAAGAACACTGATGTCTTACTAAACCAGAACGCGCTTAATTCCATGGGAGATCGATGCCTGCGGCTCAGTTTGTATTTTGCTGCGGCAGCCATGTTAGGCGCTGTGCTTTATGCAGTGATTTGGCTGCGAAATTTGAATCTCTCGTTCTCGTTGGATGGATTCTTTAGCTTGGGCAGTATTATGTATGACATTGTTGTTGGGGGCGAGCCTGATCCGTGGTGGTATCGTCTCCTCCGAATGTGGGTCTTCCCTTCAGTGCTCCTGGGCGGTTTTGCCTCTCCTCTACTTAGGTCGCGGACTAAGAAACTGCTGGCGCTCAGCGGTTTCTTCCCGTCCTTATTCATGGGGACGGCGATCGCTTCGCGATTTGCGACGTTGGTCGCCATTGCTTGCTGGATGGCCGCGTACCTAAGCATGAAATGCTTCTTGAGTAGAGGACGATTTCGCATCACGACCAAATTTGTCGCAACCCTACTGATCATCGCCATCGCAGCGGTTGCAATGTTTGCGGGCCTGTACGCCGTACGCGGGCGCCCGTTCAATGACGCATCAGAAGCCACAGTGAAAATAGCCTCCGATATCCTCGCTTACCTCGCAGTGTTTGATAGCTATGCTAACAATCACGAGTCGCAGCCACTTGGCTATGGCGCATATACAATCGGAGGAGTATTCGAATTCTTGGGACTCAAGGAACGCGTGAGAAATGTGAATTGGGAGATCGTCGATCTGGAAAGCGGGATCACATCGAACATTTATACGGCTTTTCGCGGCTTGATTGACGATTTCTCGTTCGTTGGGTCGATGTTCCTCTGCTTGATCGCAGGTGCGTTCGTCGGACGGGCTTATTCTCAGCTGTGCAGTGGAAGAATATCGTTGCTTTGGGTGCTGACTGCCTATTACGCTTGGGTCCTTTTTTCGCCCATTGTATCGGCCTTCTATTACAATTCGGTCCCACTCGCGCTTCTCATCGGAGGGCTGGTTCTTCGGGATTCCAAGTTTAATTTGTTGTCTCGCTACCCCGTACGGACTTCTGTCGCGCAGCTAGTCTGAAAAACTGTGACACTGTGACTGTGAGCGAAATCTCCGATCATCCAGCCATTTTTGGCGAAGTCCGAGATAAATGGCCGTTTGTTTCGGTGCTTCTAGGCTGCCGGAATGAGGAGAAATACATCGCCCGGTGCCTGGACTCTATCCTCGCAAACGACTATCCAAAAGACCGCCTGGAAATTCTTGTTATGGACGGAATGAGTACGGACAGCACCCGCGGAATCGTCCACGAGTATGCAAAGCTCTGCTCCGGCCTCCGACTTTTGGACAACCCCGCCCGGTCTTTTCCCGCGGCCATGAATACCGGCATACGAAATTCGTCCGGCAGCCTGATCATTATTGCGGGCGCGCATGCCGTGTATCAACCCGATCACATTTCCACTTGCGTCCGCTTTCACCAGGAGAGCGGAGCGGAGAATGTCGGTGGGGCGCTTCAGGTCGAGCCGGGAGCGGAAGGTCCATTCGCGCAGGCGATCGCAGCAGGGCTCGCCAGCCGGTTCGGTTCTGGTAATTCTCACGTCAAGACGGGTGTACAAAAACCAATATGGACGGATACAGCAGCGTTCGGTTGCTACCGGCGAGAACTTTTCGACAAAATTGGTATGTTCGACGAGCGGCTCCTTGGCAGCTCTGATTTGGATCTCAACCGGCGACTCCGCATTGCCGGCGGAAGGATTTTGCTCGTGCCGGATGTGGTCGTCCGATATTTCGCAGACGCCACTTGGCCTGCTTTCTGGCGGCATAATTTTGCTGACGGATTCTGGGTCACCTACGTGCTGAAGTTCGGCAGCAAAGCATGGTCTTGGCGGCATTGGATTCCATTCGCGTTGGTGGCGAGCCTGGCGGTTACACTCGCGCTTTCCTTTATTTGGCACAGTTTCATCTGGATATTCCTTGCGATCTTGGGTTCTTACGTAGTTGCCAATATCGGAGCCTCAGCAAAGATGGCGGTTCGCAAGCGAAAAGGTAAGCTTATGCTGCTGCTCCCCGGCACCTTTGCAGGTCGCCATTTCGCGTTCGGCGCCGGCACCTCATTTGGGCTACTGCTTCTGCTCTTACCGGGCGCTCGTTGGAGAGGGCGTGGTACCGTGCGAGTACGATAGACAGATTTGGAACGAGGCTACTTTAACCGCAGCGATTTCTATTTCCGGATACTGCTTTCTCATTTCGTGGCGCCTGCGACAACTCGAATCTTGAAATATTTTCCAGCAACCAAATGACCTCAACTGCACCTAGTAGATCTCCGGTTAGCTTTCCGTTTCTCGACTTGCGTGCACAGTACGTCAGTATTCGAGGAGAAATCCTTGACGCTGTGACAGAAGTACTTGATGGCCAGCAATTTATCTTGGGACCGCAGGTTGAAGCATTCGAGAAAGAAATCAGTTTGTTCACGGGCTGCATACATTCAATCGGGTGTGCTTCAGGATCGGACGCCCTAATCCTGGCGTTGCTAGCTTTGGAGGTCGGTAGGGGCGATGAGGTCATCACGACACCTTTTACCTTTGTCGCTTCAGCCGGGGCTATCGCCAGAGTCGGAGCGAAGCCCGTTTTCGTCGATATCGATCAGCACACATTTAACATCGACGCATCAGAAGTTGAAAAAGCTATTACGCCGCGGACGAAAGCGATCATGCCTGTCCATCTATTTGGCCTGGCATCGGACATGAACAAGATTCAGGATGTGGCGTCTGCACACAGGATTCCTGTGATTGAAGATGCAGCGCAGGCCATTGGAGCTCGCTATCAAGGACGTGCAGTAGGGAGTATTGGCCTCATGGGTTGCTTCAGCTTTTTCCCGTCAAAGAATCTGGGAGCCGCCGGTGACGGTGGCATGGTCACTACAGGTGATTCCAGGCTCGCAGACAAATTGCGTCTGCTGCGCGTCCACGGCGCGCGAACGAAATACGATTCCGAAACGTTGGGAATGAATAGCCGCCTGGACGCTTTGCAAGCAGCGATTTTGCGCGTTAAGTTGCGTCACCTGAATGACTGGTCTCTCGCTCGACGAAATAATGCCCTTGGGTATTTTGAACTGTTCCGTGAGTTTCGCGTTGAGACAATGATCACGCCGCCTGCACCGGTGCCTGGTTCGGTCCATATCTACAATCAGCTTACGGTCCGGGTCAAAGAACACCGGAACGCGCTTCGTGACCATTTGAAGGAACGCGGCATCCCGACCGAGATTTATTATCCGAAGCCATTACATCTCCAAAATGTTTTCGCGTACCTTGGGCACAGATTGGGAGATTTTCCCAAGTCGGAGGCCGCGAGTCGGGAAGTCATGTCACTTCCAATCTACCCTGAGCTTACCGAAGACCGACAGCGTGCCGTAGTCGCGGCAATTGCTGATTTTGATCAGGAATGAGGAGCTAACAAAAACGATGCCTTCACTTCAAAGCAAAACGAAAACCCCTCGGGTCGGTGTGATCGGCGCCGGATACTGGGGCAAGCATCTCGTGCGTAACTTCCACGCACTGCACGCGCTGGAAACAGTTTGCGACGTCAATGACGTTCTCCTCGATCGGGTGCGCCAAGAATATAAAGTTTCAACCACAAAGGATTATTGCGCGGTCTTAGCGGATCCGCTGGTGGACGCCGTTGTCATCGCTGCGCCTGCAGCGCAGCATTATAGACTTGCCCTTGACGCTCTGAACCACGGCAAGCACGCCTTTGTTGAAAAGCCGCTCGCGCTTCATCTTCGCGAAGGGGAACACCTGGTCAAAGTAGCTGCGGAACGCGGACTCGTGCTGATGGTCGGCCATATCCTCGAATATCACCCGGCAATTATTGAATTGGTGCGTCTGATACGAGCGGGAGAGCTCGGAAAGATCCAGTACATTTATTCCTCTCGCCTGAATCTCGGAAAACTGCGTACGGAAGAAAACATATTGTGGAGCTTCGCGCCCCACGATATCGCCGTGATCGTCAAGATGCTGTCTGAGACTCCCACCATTGCCGCGGCGCAAGGCGGAAGTTATTTGAATCCCCCGATTGTGGACACGACTCTGAGCACCTTAGAGTTTTCAAGCGGAGTAAAGGCTCATATTTTCGTCAGCTGGCTCCACCCTTTCAAGGAACAAAAGTTGTGCGTCATCGGCAGCCAGAAGATGGCCGTCTTTGACGACTTGGAACCTGAGAAAAAGCTTGTGCTATACGCACATCGAATCAATTGGCAGGATCGCAAGCCGGTCGCGGAGCGCGACGGCGGCCAGGTGATCGCATTGCCGAAAGACGAGCCATTGCAGAAAGAATGCCAACACTTTTTGGAATGTATCTCCAAAGGATCTCATCCTCGAACGCATGGTGAGGATGGTCTTCGCGTCCTAGAGATTCTCGATGCGTGCGGCAGATCGATGGCTCAAGGCGGCGTGCCAGTGCCCGTCATAGTGGATTCGCAAGATTATTTCGCTCACCCGTCTGCTGTCATTGACCAGCCTTGCGAAATCGGCACTGGAACTAAGATCTGGCATTTCTCGCACATCATGTCCGGGTGCAAGATCGGGCGCGGCTGCAACCTAGGTCAGAACGTCGCCGTCAGCCCCGGCGTAATCATGGGAGATAGCGTCAAAGTTCAAAACAATGTCTCTCTCTATGAGGGTGTGGAGTTGGAGAGCGATGTGTTCTGCGGCCCCTCGATGGTTTTTACGAATGTCATCAATCCTCGCAGTCACGTAGTTCGCAAGCATGAATTTAACAGAACACTGGTGAAACAGGGAGCCACGCTCGGTGCAAACTGCACGATAGTGTGTGGTACGACCATCGGCCGTTATGCATTTGTCGCAGCCGGCGCTGTTGTTACTCACGACGTACCTGACTATGCTCTCGTCAGAGGCGTTCCCGCCCGCCAGGACGGGTGGATATGCAATTGCGGAGTGCGTCTGCGCGATAATGCCTGCGAGGCCTGTGAACGTCAGTATTTGATTGGAGATGGCAGCTGCCGCGAAGTCGCGGCCTCGAAGTTTGCCGCAACAGGGCATTAACCCCATTTTCTGGATCGCTCTCTCCTGATTCAAGCGTTCACGCGAAAATTGAGCCTATGACACCCGAACCGCTGTCAGAAAAAATACAAGACGGGGATGCCGCGTCGACGTCCCTTCAGGCTTTCACAGGGAAGTATTACCGGGAATATGCCGCGAGAAAAGGTGCGAATAGGAACAACCTCCTCCAAAATCCCGAAGTGCTTTTTCAGACCCTCGCACAGGAAGCGGCGATGATCCGCGCTTTGCGATCGGTTCATCTCGATACGCACTCTGCCCGGATTCTGGATGTAGGCTGCGGCGAAGGTGACAGCCTGTGGTTGTTGTTGCGACTCGGGTTTTTGCCCGAGAACTTATTCGGTGTTGACTTGCTGGAAGACAGAATACGGAAGGCCAAAGAAACGAATCCTCTGGTTTCCTTGGAATGCGCAGATGCAACAGGGCTCCGCTTTCAAAACGACAGCTTCGATGTCGTGACCGAAACAATGATGTTTCTTCAGATCACGGATGATGATACGGCGAAGCGCATTGCATCGGAAATGATTCGAGTGACAAAGCCGGGGGGCATTTTATTGGTGTCGGATTGGAGATATTCGAAACCTGGCAGCCGCGAATTCAAGGGAGTGTCGCGGAGAAGACTCGACAGTCTCTATGAATTCGGGAAACGCACCGAAGTGCGCGGTGTCTTTCGCGGCGCGCTTGTCCCTCCTCTTGGGCGATTGCTTTCCAAGAATTTCCCCTTTGCCTATTTCTTGATTCAAGCGTTGTTCCCGTTCACGGCCGCTCACACGGTCACGGCCTTGAGAAAAGTCGGCGACTTTTAGAGGCTCCAAAACTGCTGAGCCGTGGAGAATTAGAAGCTATTTCCACGCAAAAAGTTCTTCACGAACGCGGCTGCGCACCGGACTTATCGCTAGTTCTGAAAATGCACACTGCAAGAAAGGATTATGCGCGCATGATTTCGGCGATTCTCAAGAGGCTGTTTGACCTTACTGCTTCAATCATCGGATTGACGCTGCTCTTGCCGATTTTCGCCATCCTTGCGCTTGCGGTCAAATTGGACTCGCCCGGACCGGTATTTTATCGCGGGCTTAGGGCGGGGCTTTTCGGAAAGGCCTTTCGGATATTCAAGTATCGGACGATGGTGTTGGATGCGCACAAGTTGGGGGGCCCCTCAAGTTCCGCGGACGATCCGCGGATTACGCGCATGGGAGCATTCCTTAGACGTTACAAACTCGATGAGTTGCCCCAGCTGCTGAACGTGCTGAAAGGTGAGATGAGTCTGGTTGGACCGCGGCCCGAAGTCGTCGAGGAAGTGCTCTTATACACCGCCGAAGAGAAGGGGCTGCTCGAAGTGCGGCCAGGCATCACGGACTGGGCGTCGATCCTGTTCCGGAATGAGGGAGAGATTCTGCGGGGGAGTTCCGACCCACACGCGGCGTACCGTGAAAAAATTCGTCCGGAAAAAATTCGGCTGGGATTGGAATATGTGCGCAGACGTTCATTCATGACTGACTTCAAAATTATTCTCAAGACACTGAAGGCCATCGTCGAGTAGTTCCGCCAGAGGGGCTTGCAAATGACTGAACCCAAAAAGAAACAATCCGTCTCAAGCTCCGCGTTGACGGCCTGTGATGCTTCGCTGGTCGCAAGAGACATTCGCTTGCAGTCCGCGCGCATGATTCATCGGGCTAAGAGCTCACATATCGGCTCGGCGTTCTCCATGGCGGACCTGTTGGCTGTGCTCTACACGAAAACTCTGCGGATTGACCCGAACTGGCCGGACTGGCCGGAGCGAGATCGGTTTGTATTAAGCAAAGGCCATGCTTGTGCTCCGCTCTACGCCATCCTCGCAATGCGCGGATTTTTCCCAAAGGATTGGCTGGATGATTTCTATCAAGATGGGGCGCATTTGGCTGGGCATGCCACGCACGTGGGAGTCCCAGGCGTAGAAGTATCTACTGGGTCTCTCGGTCATGGACTGCCAATTGCTTGCGGCATGGCGCTTGTCGGCAAGCGCGACGGACGCGATTACCGCGTGTTCACGTTATTGAGCGACGGCGAATGCGACGAAGGTTCGGTTTGGGAGGCTGCTCTTTTTGCCCCCCATCATAGGCTCGATAATCTCATCGTTATCGTTGACTACAATAAGATCCAGAGCCTCGGTACCGTCAAAGAGGTTCTGGATTTGGAGCCTTTGGCGGCGAAGTGGCGAGCTTTCGGCTGGGAGGTTCGCGAAATCGATGGCCACGACGTTCAAGAAATCGAGCAGATCTTAGCTGTACTTCCTATTAAGACCGGGAAGCCAACTTGCATCATTTCTCACACCATAAAGGGGAAAGGCGTCAGTTTCATGGAAAACAATCTCTTGTGGCATTACCGCTCGCCTGATCGCGACGAGATGACAAGAGCTCTGGTTGAGCTAGGAGAAGAACAATGAGAGGCGCCTTTATTCGCGCGATAACGGCTCTAGCCGAACGAGACAATCGCGTTCATCTCATCGTGGGCGACCTTGGATTCGGAGTGGTGGAAAAGTTCGCTCAACGATTTCCCGCTCAGTTTCTGAATGCCGGCGTGGCCGAGCAGAATATGACCGGCATAGCGGCGGGTATGGCTCTTAGCGGAAAGATCGTATTCACCTATTCCATCGCCAACTTTCCGGTTCTCAGGTGTCTCGAACAAATACGCAATGATGTTTGCTATCACAACGCGAACGTCAAGATCGTTGCGGTGGGAGGCGGGCTGGCCTATGGCTCTCTGGGCTCGACTCATCATGCGACGGAAGATCTCGCAATTATGAGAGCGCTGCCCCGAATGGTTGTGGTCGCTCCGGGCGACCCGATGGAAGCTGAGGCGGCAACGGAGGCTATTGCATCACATCCCAGTCCCTGTTACTTGCGTTTGGGCCGAGCGGGAGAGGCGAGTGTTCATCAGGAAAAAATTCGTTTTCGGCTTGGTAAGGCGATCCAGGTTGGTGAAGGAAAAGACTTCACTCTAATTTCCACCGGCGGCCTTTTGGAGACGGCTGTCAAGGTAGCCGAGTCTTTTCGCAAGACCGGTTTACAAGCCCGTGTGCTCAGTATGCACACCGTAAAACCGATCGATTCGGATGCCATTCTCGCAGCCTCGCGGGAAACCCATGCAATCTTCACGCTCGAGGAGCACAGTCTGCTTGGGGGTCTGGGCGGCGCAGTTGCCGAAGTACTGGCCGAAGCCGGTGCAGAAGGTATCGTCTTCAAGAGATTTGGTCTTCCTTCCGCATTTTCTTCCGTAATCGGAACGCAGGAATACATTCGAGCAAATTATGGACTTTCGGTGGCATCTTTGGTGGCTGCCATACGTTCAACGCTGAAGAATGAGCGCACCTTTTCTGTCACTACCGCGAGTTAACCGTTCCTGCAAGCGATCGTCGATTTTTACCTAAAAAATGCCTAACCGGAGGAGAGGAACATGCCATACCGCGTGCCATTCGTAAATCCCCGCGAGCATTACCGACGGATCAAGAGTGAAGTCGACTTCGCGATTACCGATACGCTCACGAAAGGGGATTTGGTTTTACGCCAACAGTTGTGCGATTTCGAAAGTCATCTGGCCGAGTTTGTCGGCGTCAAATATGCGGTTGGCGTCAATAGCTGCTATCACGCGCTGTATTTCTCATTGCTGGCGGCCGGTGTCGGACCTGGAGACGAAGTCATTACCGTTGGCCACACGTTTGTGGCCACCGTATCGGCGATCGTTCACACGGGCGCCAAGCCAGTTCTGGTTGATGTGCGTGATGACTACAACATGGACCCCAATATGTTCGAGGCCGCAGTCACGGCCAGCACTAAGGCGGTTATCCCTGTCCACCTCAACGGTCGAGTGTGCGGCATGGATAGAATCATCGCTTTTGCCAAAGAGCGTCGGATAGCCGTCATCGAAGATGCCGCTCAGGCACTGGGCGCGACATTCCAGAATAAGGGAGCGGGCTCATTTGGTTTAGCAGGGTGTTTCAGCTTTTATCCGTTCAAGTCCTTGGGCGGCCTCGGCGACGGCGGCGCTGTTACTACCGACGATCCCGAAGTCGCCCGCCTCGTCACTCTGATGCGATTTAACGGCGAGGACCGGCAGACGGGCGAATTCCAGTACCACGGTCAAACGGCTTTGCTGGACAACGTCCAGGCCGCGGTTCTCGACGTAAAACTGGGTCATCTTCCCGATTGGATTGAACATCGGCGAATGACGGCAGGCCTTTACCGCAAAGGATTGGAAAGGATTGAGGGTCTACGCTTGCCTCATTTCGAGGACGATCGGCACTTTGACAGCTATCAGAATTATGTGATCCGAACGGAATGCCGCGACGAATTGCGCCAGCATTTGAGAGAACAAGGCGTGGAAACCCTCGTCCATTGGGCCAAACCGATGTGGGAACACAAGGGCCTAGGGCTGGAAAACCCTGGGCTTCCTGAGACGGAACGCATTTGTCGAGAAGTTATCTCTCTGCCGATGAGTGCGGAAACCACACACGATGATGTTGATACTACTGTCAGTTGTGTCCGTGATTTCTTCACTTCTCGGACCCTCTCCTTACATACCGCTGCCGGACGCTAAGAACAATCCCCATAGTTTCCTCGAATGATTCAAAAGGGGTTTCCATGTCTGTGAAGCGTACGTTCCTCGTTCGACTGCCCGAGTTCGTCTCCAATCGAAGCCCAGTCTTCATCTACGCTTTCCAGGCGTTCCTTGTAACTTGCGGCTTGGTTTCAGGATGGTTATTACGTTTTGATTTCTCGATGCCCTATCGCCGCGTCCTGTTAACGTCAGGCCTTCTGTTGATTGTTCTGCGATTGATCGTTCTTCGCTTTTTCAAACTCGATCATGGCTGGTGGCACTTTGCCAGTGTGAGCGATGTATTGACCATTCTGAAAGCCGTCGGCGTCGGGTCTGCGGTGTTTTTTGTTATCAACCGGTATGCTTTGGGAGCAACCGGCTTTCCTCGTTCTATTTATTTCCTGGAAGCCGTACTGACGGCGAGTTTCCTCGCGGGCATGCGACTGGCTTCGCGCGTTCTTGCAGAATCCGTTCGGCGCAATTCACCGCGTTCGAAACGGGTCATAGTGGTCGGAGCTGGGTTTGCGGCACAGATGGTCCTCCGGGAACTCGCGCGACCCGAAAGCGGCTACGTAGCTGTAGGTTGCGTGGACGATGACACATCGAAGCTTCGCATTCGCATACACGGTATTCCGGTGCTCGGCGCCGTTCACGACCTTCGGAACCTGGTTTCGTTGATTCTCGCCGAGGAAATCCTGATTGCGATTCCTTCTGCGACGGGCAAACAGATGAAGCGCATTACGGAAGAGTGCCAGAAAACGAAGCTGCCCTTCAAGACGGTACCCACACTCAGGGACATCATTCGCGGCGAAGCCAGCGTTAACCAGTTTCGCGAGGTGCGCTTGGAAGATCTGCTTGGACGCGAGCCTGTGCAGATGGATCTTGAAGCCGTGAGCCGTCACGTGAAAGGCAGCGTGATCGCCGTGACCGGCGCGGCAGGATCGATTGGATCGGAATTATGCCGTCAAATTCTGGCCCATAATCCAGCCAGACTTGTATGCATCGATCAGAATGAGACCGGAATGTTCTACCTTCAGCGGGAGCTTGGCCAACGATGCGGGGAAATTGAAACAGTCTGCTGCGTTGGCGACATTGGCGATCCAGACCGCATGAAACGATGCCTTTCGGATCACAAAGTCGAATATGTTTTTCACACTGCGGCATATAAACACGTCCCACTGATGGAAGAAAACGTCGCGGAGGTAATTCGCAACAACGTTTTTGGTCTATATGGTTTGATAGATATCGCGGAAGAAGCCGGGTGCCGTGGGTTCGTTCTCATTTCCTCTGACAAGGCCGTCAATCCGACGAGTGTTATGGGAACGAGCAAGCGAATTGGCGAACTGATGCTTGCTTCTCGGCCGGCGAACGGGATGCGCTGTGTCTCAGTTCGTTTCGGCAATGTTCTTGGTTCGAGTGGCAGCGTCGTGCCCGTCTTCCAGGAGCAGTTGCGTCGTGGCGGGCCACTGCTGATCACACACCCGGAAATACGCCGGTTTTTTATGACCACCCAAGAAGCCGTTTCCCTGGTCTTGCAGGCGTTCACAATCGGTCATCATGGCGACATTCTGGTGCTCGAAATGGGAACTTCCATGAACATCCTAGATATGGCTCGAACGCTAATTCGCCTCTCCGGAAAATCCGAGGAATCAATACCTATTCAAATCACGGGATTGCGCGAGGGTGAAAAACTCAATGAGGAACTCTTTTATCCGCATGAAAAGGTATCACCCACGTCATGTGACAAGATTAAGCGGACAGATGGCCCGCTGAAAGATTGGCCGGGGCTGTGCCGTCAACTCGCTGAGTTGCGTGCAACGTTGTATGTCGATGGCGCGTCTCCCATTCGTGCGAAGATCAAAGAAATGGTCCCTGAGTATTCCTGGCAATCCAGTATCCCTGTTGGAAGCACTGTGGGGCAGAGTGGCTTGGTTGTCCCAACCTCAGAATATCCGCGCCCTCACGAGGAAACCCAGAAGGAAATCCCTGCGAGCGGCTTGCATCGTACCGTCGGTCACGGTTAAGATCTGTTTTCCACATAAGAACCTTAGCTCCGTTCCGCCCTTCACACTCCCCAGTTTGCCCGTCCGCGTTGTTTGCTTTCTTCTTGTGACTCGCCACATCCAAGTTTCGGTCCTGGACGGCAATCTCGGCTGGTCTGAGATGATGGATGTTGTCCCACGCAGGTGCGGTTTCTTCACTGCACCCTCGGATTGCATTTTTCTTTGAGCACCACGTCTTTGGATTTCCGCAGGCGACGAGCCGTCACTTCAAGCAAATCCTTATCTACGGACTTCGCCGATGCAGGCAAGATGATGGGTGGTGCCTCGTGTCCGTAAGAAAACCATCGACAAGCGATCCGAAAGCTGCCCGGCGGCGGGATGACAAGCCGTAAAGTCTCGCCCGCCGCCGATAGTTCCGCTACTGTTCACGCGCCTATAACACTGTGTTAACAAACACCCGGTAGCTTCGGTCCGCCAAGTTGGATCCCAGCTCGCGAGGTGAATGATGGCGACCGGCACAACCGCTCTAGACACAAAGATTGGCGCAGGACCAGGCCGAATCGGCATGCTCGTCTTTGGAGTTGCCTTGATCATCGGCTTGATCTATGCGGGAGGACACCTGCTGTCTGACCTTTCGCAGATGCATGCCGTCTCGGTTGGTCCGTACGTCTTGCTCGGTGTCGCGCTTTTGATCGCCCTGGGATTTGAGTTTGTGAACGGCTTCCACGACACCGCGAACGCTGTGGCCACGGTCATCTATACCCACTCATTGGAGCCGCACGTTGCTGTCGTTTGGTCCGGAATGTGGAACTTTATCGGCGTAGTCCTTTCCAGCGGAGCTGTTGCGTTCGGCATAGTTTCACTTCTGCCCGTGGAACTAATTTTGCAGGTCGGAAGCAGAGCGGGATTCTCGATGGTCTTTGCTTTGCTGGTCGCAGCAATCATCTGGAACCTGGGGACTTGGTATTTCGGCCTTCCATCGTCGAGTTCGCACACCCTCATTGGTTCCATCATCGGCGTAGGCATCGCAAACCAATTGATGTCGGTCAAGTCCGGAACCAGCGGCGTGGACTGGGGGCAGGCAGCCAACATTGGAAAGTCCCTCGTACTGTCACCGATCGTTGGTTTCGTTGTCGCGGGTGGCTTGCTGTTGCTGATGAAAAAATTGATTCCCAGCAAGGCGCTCTACGCCGCCCCGGTTGGAGACGCACCTCCTCCGTTTTGGATTCGCGCGCTCCTCGTGGCGACTTGCACCGGCGTGAGCTTTTTTCACGGCTCCAACGACGGCCAAAAGGGTATGGGTCTGATCATGCTCATCCTGATCGGCACGGTGCCGACCGCCTACGCAGTGAATCACGCTGTCACTTACAGTCAGTCGCAGGATTTCGTCGCGGTATCCACTCAGACCGCCGGCGTGCTGGACCATTACGTTTCTTCCAGCGCGGTGATCGGCGACCCCACAGTCGAAGTCACCGATTACATTCGCTCGAAGCAATTCACGCCGAACACCATGCTTGCCCTGCGCGAGCTCGTGAATGGAATCGGCACGGAAATTTCGCAGTACAAGGAACTCAAGGCCGTCCCGCAAGACAAAGTTCGCAACTTCCGCAACGACATGTACGTCGTCAGCGAAGCCCTACGCCTCATGAAAAAGAGCGGGAACCCCCAGTTTTCGACGGCCGATTCGGAGGTCATAGCTAACTATAAGAAGCACATCGACAACGCGACAAAATTCATCCCCACTTGGGTAAAAGTCGCGGTCGCCATCGCGCTGGGCCTCGGTACGATGATCGGCTGGAAGCGCAT
>PKWH01000288.1 GCA_003131985.1 Acidobacteriota bacterium
AAACGCCTTGCGCAAGTTGAAAGCCAAAAAATATCGTCCCTCCGAGTTGCCGGAAGCAGGTTCTTTCAAGGAGGAGCAGAATCTTAGTTCGTTCGACAAAGCAGAGTGAGGCGGGGGTCAATCAAAAGATGCGCGGGCCGGGTCCGCGAAATGAAATGGAAGCGAGTCGTCGGACCTGTGGTGACTACAACTCCGAGACGTTCCGGTTTCATTGCGGGCCGCGCTGCATAAAGCGGCACTAGAGCCGTAAACTGATCGTCAACTTCTTCCTGCTCAAGCCGTCCAGTGACAAGGAACTCGTTTCCATGCGGTTTCACTTCGAATTTAACGGTGTAATGTGGAATGCTGGTCTCCCGAACCCATTCATCGAAAAACCAATCCATCCGATGCGTGCCTTCCAAGTCCATTGCGGGCGTCATCTGGCGTTCGACCTCGCGCTGGAAATCCTCGGCCGTGAGCGCCTGAAAACGATATTTGGTGAGAACCGCTCGAAGAACGGCGCGAAATCGGACGTCGGGATCCTTTGCGGACGGATCGCGCAGCATTTCGTGGAGCATGTGAATCACCCACGTTCCTTTCCCATAAATAATCGTTCGATATGCATCCGGTGTCTTTGAGGACCGCAGGCGCCAGCCCAGGCTCAGCGGCCCAGCATCATTGACGGTTTCATTTGACCCGGGAGCTTTCGCAAGCAGGCTGGCACGGTAGTGTTCCAGCCACTCACCCAGGTAGTGGCTCGTGGACTTCTGATTCTCCGCGTAAAGGAGCGCAAGATAGTTTGCCATTCCCTCTTCGATCCACGTGTCCCGATAGTTTGCTGAACCTACAACGTTTCCCCACCACTGATGCGCGACCTCATGGAAAGGCATCAAGTCACGGGCCTCTCGCTGTTCCCACTCTCTCAATCCCGCGCGTTCCTGTGCCTCGGCCGGCAAAAACGCCAGCGTCGAGAGATATACCAGGCCAGGCCAGCCTTGGCCGAACGAGCCCGGAATTTGTGCCACGTCAAGGTGATCGAACGGAAACTCGCCGTTTAGTTTTTCGTAGAAATGAATGGAGTCAAGGACCTCTCTCCCCAGTTGTTTCAGCACAGTTGCCGGGCTAGGCAAAGGAGTTTCAACTGCGGCGTCCGCAACGATCTCCGATGGGGAACGGCCAATTGCAGAAAGCGGGCGAACCGGCACGTTCTGGCTCAGACGGGACGCAATTGCGTCCTCGAGCTCTTTGTTCGCATATAGCTGGATTTTTGGTTGTTCGGCAGCCCTCTCCATCTTGTATTCGCCCAAATTGAATCCTACCAAGCAAAAAGGGACCTCCGACCGCCAGCGCCCGGCGTTCGAATCTCCGTTGTCATACGACTCGATCTTTGTTCCAGTGGCGACCAGTGTGAAGCGCTTGGGCCAGCGAAACGTCAAATCGAACGGTACGAAATGTCCGCTGCCTGCTGCATGTGCATACCAATTTTCGCGCTCGGCGACGAATTCCACTCCGTTTCCGGCATTGGTGATCACGCTTCCGTGGTAGGAGATCTGCAATTCAATTTCTTGACCGTCATGCGCGGGCGCGGCCAGGGCGACGAAAATCGCATCATCTCCCCGCCGAAGAATGTCGCGGCGTTCCAAGTCTTCGTTCTGAAAGAAGACGAGGGGCTTTCCGTCTTCGGAATGGACTTCTTCAACAGCCAGATTGCGGGAGAGTTCCAGCAGAACAAATCGATCCCCGGCGCGCGCAGTCTTTAGCCGCACTGTCGTCTTGCCCTCGAGCGATAGGTCGTTCGCGATGGTTGAATCAATGCGATATTCGACCGGTACGAAGGGCTCAATCGGCGTGGTTGGCGCATCCTGCGCCCGAAAAGATGCCCAAACGTCGTAAAAGGACTCACCACCGGAGGTTCGCGGCTGGCCAATCAAAATCTGCTCGTCTCGCCGCCGATCGACCAGCACATCGAATGTGCCGGCTGAATTGCCGTCGAGCATTGCGTAGAAGAAGGGCAGCGGGTCGTTCGATAAAAGATCCTGCATGATTCGAAGCGACTGCGTCGGCGCGAGAGCTCCCACAACCATGTTCCAACTCTCTGCAAACCGCGCAGCAGCTTCTTCGCTTCCTGTTGATTTCAACTGTTGTTGGATCTCAGCGGCTGTCTCGTCCGTGAAACGGATATAGGCGCGAGAAAAAGTCTGGTCGAGAATGGGTACGCCGAGAAATTGCGCGAGAGAGCGTCGCTCGCCGGGATCTCGGGGCGTCGCAAGCACGCGACCGCGGCCGGTAAATACGGCGCCAGTCTCGTGGCCTCCGATGGCCGGCAGAAATGCCAGCATCCCCTCGGAAAATGTGAAGCTAACAACGTCGCGCCTAAGATTCAGGTCGTGAACGTCATAGACGCGCGCCGCATCTGGCCGTAGTTCGTTCAACGCCCGGTAAAGCGCGCGGGGGTCGTCAGACAGCGAGCTCGTCGCACTACGTGCATCGGCGCCGCCGGGCGCCTGCAGCGCCTCACCGACTAATGGAAACGCCGCAATAGCAACGCAAGCAATCAGCAGGAGAAAGCCCGGCGAAAGTCGCACTCGCAGTCCCATTAAATCGACTGTACAACTTAGGACATGATGCGGCAAGCAGTGGCCAACCAAAGTGAAATCGCTTGGTAAAATTGGAGTGTGCGTCGAACAGCGCTTATCGTCCTCTTATTCGTGCTCGTCGTTTGGTCTGCGCCGGCGGACACCATTGTCCTGAAGAACGGCCGCCGAATTATAGCTTCCAATGTCACTGAAGACGGAGACCACGTCACCTATGAAACGCCCGCCGGCCAGATGTCTATCCCGAAATCGATTGTCGAACGCATCGATCGAGACAATCTCGGATATTCCTCCGCGGCTGCGGCTTCATCCGTACCACCGATCTCAGTAGCCGCGGTTGATCCCGCGCGCGGGTACGACGAAGTTGCGCGCCTCACCGTCCACGATAATGCTATCGATTTTGCTTACATCGCGCAGCTTGAGAACAATGCGCGGTCCGGCGGCGCCACTGCAATCGAAAAAGTAGCGGCGTCTCACTACGCGGCCGCTCAATTTCTAGTCAGCAAGGGNNGGGCTCCTGCTCAACCTCTCTGCTCTTTATCTGCGCGAAAGCCAATTCACAACGGCTCTTGAGCCGCTCGAACATGCACGCCGTCTCACCCCCGACTCCGCACCGGCTGCGGCCGATATCGCGAAACTCACCGGCTGGGCTTATTACGGCGCAAATAAAATGGATCGAGCTGTCGAGGAATGGAAGCGAGCCGAACTTCTGCATCCCGATCCCGAGGTCGAACACGCTCTCGAAAAGGCAGAACGGGACAAATCGGAAGAAGAAAGCTATCGAGAAGGTGAAACCGCGCATTTCGCCCTGAAATACAACGGCAGCGCAACGCCGGATCTCGCTCAGGGAATCTTGCACGTTTTGGAAGACGATTTTCACGACCTGGAATCTCAACTTGATTACACGCCGCCCGAACAAATCGGCGTGATCCTTTATACCGAGCAGTCCTTCGCGGACATCACTCGCGCGCCGAGTTGGGCGGGCGCCATCAACGACGGGCGCATACGGATTCCTGTACAGGGACTCACCAGCGTCACGCCGGAACTCGCCCACGTATTGAAGCACGAACTGACGCACAGCTTTATCGGGCAGAAATCGCACGGTCGCGCGCCAACGTGGCTTCAGGAAGGCGTGGCGCAGTACATGGAGGGGCGCCGCAGCAGCGCTTCAGCTGGAACCCTGCTCGATGAGGCAAATCAGGGATCGGTGCCCACCCTTCAAATGCTGGAAGGCTCGTGGATGGCGCTGCCCGCAGATTCAGCCGCGATGGCGTACGCTTGGTCGCTTGCTGCCGTTGAATCCATTATTCAGTCGGGAGGAATAGGCGACATCAGCCGCTTGCTTGACCGCATCGCCGCTGCACCGTCCACGGAAGAAGCTCTGCGCGATACGCTGCACTCGAATTACGCGGACCTCCAGCAGCAAACCATCGCCTATCTGCGCCACGAAGATGTCCGCTGAGCGCATCAAGTTTTCGCCGGAGTACTTCGAAACATCTTTCGACCTATAGTGAGGCTAGCAGCCCGGCAATCAATGCCGCGCGCTCCGGCAGCGCGCGAATCACCACATGCTCGCGCGGGCTGTGGGGGCTGTCGCCAAGTGCGCCAAGTCCATCCAGCGTTGGCACACCGAGAGCCGCCGTAAGGTTCCCGTCAGATCCGCCGCCAGTTGCTGCTTCACCGAGCGGCAGCCCCAAGTCGCGCATCAGTGACTGTGCCTGACGAAACAATGCGCGGGTTGCGGCGGTGCGTTCGAGCGGCGGACGATATCTTTCTCCGCGCACTTCCACTAGCGCGCCTTTTAGAATTGGACGCAGTCCGCGTAGCTGGCGCTGCAGCTTGGCTGCGTCGATCATCCGCGAGTAGCGAATATCTAATTCCGCGCGCGCGGAGGCGGGTATCACATTTGAAACTGTTCCACCGGCGACTACCGTCGCTTGCACCGTAATTCCGCGCCGCGGATTGTTCAACTTCATCACACGTTGAATTTGCAAAGCAAGCTCATGCACCGCGTTCACGCCCTTTTCCGGGTCGACTCC
>PKWH01000211.1:0-25675 GCA_003131985.1 Acidobacteriota bacterium
ACGATCTCGAAAGACTCTGGCGGTCCGTCGAGCGGATGACTTTCCCTGCGCCCTCGCCGCTACCCGCTTCCCAAAGCAACGCGGAAGGTGATGCAACGCAGCAATGACCGCCCCGAACATTGCGTGGGTCGCGGAAGATCCCGCCTCGCGGCGCTTGCTTGAAATCGCGGAAAAACTCGCGGACACGTCTACTACCCTTCTCATCACGGGCGAAAGTGGTACGGGAAAAGATCAGCTCGCCCGATGGATTCACGAGCATGGGCCCCGCCGCGACGCTCCCCTGCTGAAAATTGACTGCGCCAGCCTGCCGGCCGAGCTCGTAGAGTCCGAACTCTTCGGGCACGAACGCGGAGCATTCACCGGTGCGGTCGCACGCAAACCGGGACGCCTCGAATTGGCACAGACCGGAACAATCGTCCTCGACGAAATAGCGGCGCTCACCCCCGGGATGCAGGCAAAGCTGCTGCGCGTTCTCGAAGAGCGCACATTCGAACGGCTCGGCGGTACGGAAACTCTCCGCATGGAAGCGCGATTAATGGCGCTAACGAATACGGACATGGGCAAGGCTGTGGAGACGGGCCGATTCCGCGAGGACCTTTTCTTCCGGCTAAATGTTTTGGCGATTCACGTTCCGCCGCTCCGCGAGCGCGTCGCCGATATTGCTCCGCTCGCTTCGCACTTTCTCAGCCGACTGGCGCCTGTGCACTGCAAAACGGACGCGTCCTTCGATTCGAAGGCGTTCGAAATGCTCCAGCATTATGGCTGGCCGGGAAACGTCCGCGAGTTGAAAAACGCGGTTGAGCACGCGCTGGTATTTGGAAAACAGTCGCTATTGTCACCCGAGGATTTCCCTGAGATTCTGCGCGCGGTTGGAAACGAGCACGGACTTACAGGAATGTTGCGTTCGCTGGAAGATCTCGAGCGAGAGGCCATCGAGCTGACCCTGGAGGGGACGCACTACAAAATCGGACGCGCCGCGGATATTCTGGGCATCAGCCGCAAGACTCTGCTTGAGAAGCGCAAAAAATACCGGCTCATCTGAGCGCACTTTTTCCGAAGCGACAACATCGTGAAAATTCGTTTGATTATGATCGGCAAGACGCGGCGCCCGGAAATTCAGGCTCTTCTTGATAATTACGTCGGCCGCATCAGGCATTACATGGAAGCGGAAGTGATCGAGTTGAGGGACGCCGGACCTTCCAGCCTTCGGAAATTGAAGATCGATCCCGCTGCAACGGTTGTCTTGTTGGACGCTGGAGGCAAACAATACACGTCGCAACAATTTGCGCGCTGGTTGGGCGATTTGCGCGATCGCGGCACGCGAGAGCTGATTTTTCTTTGTGGCGATGCGGAAGGCTTCCCGGGTGAAATCCGCGCCCAGGCCAAACAGAGAATCTCGCTCTCGACTCTTACCATGCCTCATGAATTCGCTCGCGTCGTCCTAGCCGAGCAAATCTACCGCGCTTTTGCGATTCTGGCTGGCCACCCCTACCCGAGGTAGGCGGTCTTCTGCAACAATGGCATCACGATGCCCGTGAAAATTTCATACGATGCCGGCGCTCCCACCGCTTCCGTGGAGATTATGATCACGGAGCCGCTATCGGATTACGATCTGCTGGAGGTAGAGGCTCCCGTTCCGCGCGATGTAGATCCGATGCTTGCTTCGCAAGGATTCCAGGACTTACTTGACGAAGTGCAATCTTTTTTCAACGCGGAACTGGCTGGAAGTAATCTGGAGATTGCTCGGCTCACGGGCGCGATTTGTCACGACCAAAAAGTTCACCGGCCTGGCGTTTGGCTGGTGTTGCGCGAGCGCGCTACTTCGAGCAACACGCCGATGTCAGATACCACTCGGCCCCGCGTCGCGGAGATCGCAACAAACTTAGTCAAACACCTGCATCTGGCTTAGCCGTCGACGGACAGTTTCCGGAATGCCGCCCTCTATTTTTTCTCCGAGATCTCGATCGAGGCTCGCGTCGTTTCCCAGTCAAGATTCATCACGCATCCGGAACCTGACTTATCAAACGAAATGGTGAAGTTCTCGACCGGCGAACCCAGCTTGGAAGCTTTCATATCAACACGCGCGAAGTCGCCCTCTTCGCCCGGGTACGGAACACCCCACAGTGGGCCGCCCTTCGCGTTCTTCGTCGTCTTATTGATGATCATCGTCCATTTGTTTTCGTTCGGGATGGTGAAGATTGTGTAAGTGCCTGCGGGTATCGTTTTGCCGCCTATCGTCACGTCTGTATCAATCGCAATCGTGGTGGCTTCGTTCGCACCTGCGCGCCATACTTTGCCATAGGGAACCAAACCACCGTAAATCTTGCGGCCCTTCGCCCGCGGGCTCGAATAGGCTACGGTCACGGTTTTGCCATCAGCGAAACTGCAATTTGCGTTCGCTGCAGGGCTGGGACGCGGGCTCTGGTCCTGTGCGTAGCCCGAGACGGCTAGAATAGCGACACCAACAAAAATCACCGCGAAAAACGCAGAACCCTTCAGCATAATATCTCCTCTTAAGGAAAACTAAAGATGGACGCACTAACGGTCATTTTCTATGCTGCGCCTCGAAGCCTTATTTCGGTTGCAGTATATCCCATTATGATGCCCATCGCCTTTCCCCACCCTTAGACCGGTCCGGATACTAGCCCGCGAGGTGGCCGCTTGACCTTTCGCCGGAGGGCGGCCAGTATTGTAAATCGCTCTCGCGAGACGCGAACCATGCCGGAAGGTAAAGGACTATTGATCGTTTACACTGGGCCCGGCAAGGGCAAGACGACTTGCGCTCTAGGGACGGCTTTCCGCGCCGTAGGGCAGGGCATGCGCGTGCTGATGGTGCAGTTCATCAAAGGCTCGTGGCATTACGGCGAACTCGATGCGGCTAAGATGCTAGGTGACGATAAATTCGAAATCCGGCCGATGGGGAGAGGTTTCGTCAAGCTCGGCGGGGCGGAAACCGATCCGGAAGATGTACGCTTGTGCGAACAGGCTTGGGAATACGGCCGCGCGCAGATATATAGTGAGAAATATGACCTCGTTGTGCTTGACGAGATCAATTACGTAATAAGCTATAAAATGCTTGATCCTGAGCGCGTAGTAGAATCGCTCGCAAAACGCCCCGAGCGCGTTCATGTGATTTGCACCGGCCGTAATGCGCATCCGAAGCTCGTCGAAGCCGCCGACCTCGTCACCGAAATGCGCGAAGTGAAGCATCCGTACACGAAAGGAATCCTCGCGCAGCGGGGGATCGACTACTAGCCATGACTTGGTTCAAACGCGAGAAAAAACCGATCGAGAACCCCACGCCGGTGGAGGAACGTCGCGTACGCACGGAAGGTATGTGGACAAAGTGCGGCTCCTGCCGCGCCATCATCTGGAAAAAAGACCTGGAGGCGAACTGGGAAGTTTGCTCGAAGTGCGACCATCATTTCCGCTTGAGTGCGCGCAGGAGGCTCGAACTCCTACTCGATGATGAGCCCTGGACGGAACTCGACAGCGAACTCGCATCCAGTGACCCGCTTCATTTCACTGACACGAAGCCTTATGCGCAGCGTCTGAAAGACGCGCAGCATAAATTGGGCATGAAAGACGCCATCCTAACCGCCGAAGGGCACTTGAACGGCCGGCCCGTGATCTGTTGCTCCATGGAGTTCAGTTTTATTGGCGGTTCGATGGGCGCTGTAGTCGGTGAAAAAGTGGCGCGCGCCATTGAGCGCTCGTTGGCCCAGAAAATTCCACTGATTATCGTTTCCTGTTCCGGCGGCGCGCGCATGATGGAGGGAGTCGTCAGCTTGATGCAACTCGCCAAGGTATCCGCAGCCCTCGCGCTATTAGACGAAGCTGGGCTTCCCTTCATTTCCATTCTCACCGATCCTACCACCGGGGGTGTTACTGCGAGCTACGCGATGCTGGGCGATTTGAATATTGCCGAACCTGGAGCCCTTATTGGTTTTGCGGGCCCGCGCGTAATTGAACAGACCATTCGCCAAAAGCTTCCCGAGGGTTTTCAAACTGCTGAATTTCTCCTGGAGCACGGTTTTCTTGACGCAGTCGTTTCGCGCAAAGAGCTGAAGCCTTACATCTCCCAGGCGCTCAACTTCTTCCTCGGGTAAGATCCCACCGTAGATATGAACTACGAAGAATCCGTTCGCGCCCTCCTGTCGCTTGGAAAAGAGCTTGCGGCTCCGCGCCAGCCTGCGAGAATCCCGTCCACTTCACTCGCCGCAATTCCCGCAGTAGCAATCCCGGTACAGAAATTTGGCATCGAAAACATCACCGTCCTTGCTGAAGATTTGGGACGGCCTCATTGCGCGATGTCCTGCGCGCACATTGCCGGGACAAACGGCAAGGGCTCCACGGCAGCCATGCTTGAATCGATTCTGCGTGCCGCCGGTCTGCGAACGGGCCTTTACACCTCGCCGCATCTCGAACTTGTCAACGAACGCATCCGCATCAATGGCGAGAATATCTCTGACCAGGATTTCGCGGCCGCTTGGACTGGCGTAAGCGCCTCCATCGAATCGCTCATGGCTTCTGGCAAGCTCTCGGCACATCCAACTTTCTTCGAATGTATCACGGCAATGGCTTTTCTGGCTTTCGCCACACACCACGTAGATTTCGCAATATATGAGGTCGGTATGGGCGGACGTTTCGATGCCACGAACATCGTCACGCCTGAGGTCGCCGTAATCACGCCAATCGATTTCGATCACGAAAATTATCTCGGCCATTCCATCGAGGAGATCGCCGCGGAAAAAGCGGGAATCATTAAAGCTAACGCCTGGGTGGTGAGTGCGGCTCAACGGCCCGAAGCCCGCTCGGTAATCGCCCGCCGATGCGTGGAAATGAACGCGCGGTTGGTTGAAGTGGACGCAGAGTGGCGCATCGAGGATTTGAAAGTGTCGGGCGGTTTCTATAGCGCAGCGGCGACGTTCGCGCATACCTCCCCAAAACTGGCAATCGCACCGGCGCTTTCCGGCCGCTTCCAAATTCAAAATGCCTTGACCGCTGCCACGGCTGCCCGCCTTCTCACAGAACGAGGATTTCCAATTGGCGACGAAGCAATCGCGAGCGGAATCGCAGCGGTGCGTTGGCCCGGCCGTCTCGAACGCATTTCTGAACGGCCCGATGTGTATCTGGACGGCACGCACAACCCGGCCGGCGCCCGGGAGCTTCTAAGGTTTTGGGAAGAGAATTTTTCCGGCCGCCGCATATTTTTGGTTTACGGTGCGATGCGTGACAAAGCCGTTGACGAGATAGCGGGTCTGCTTTTTCCGCGCGCCGAGGCTGTGGTTCTTACTATGCCGCGCCAATCGCGCGCAATCTCTGCTTCGCTACTCTCGGAAATCACCGGACATTTTGCAAGGAATTCAGTCGTCGTTCCCGATCCGCTCGAAGCGGTTGAGCGCGCGATTGCTCTTGCCGATCCCAATGATGTGGTGTTTGCCAGCGGGTCACTCTATTTGGTCGGCGATATTCGCGCCCTCTGGCCCACGCGCACTTCAAAAGAAGCATCTGGCGAGCGCCCGAACATCCAAGCATACGGAAACAACTAGTTCCCTACCACATTCTGCATAAATCATTTTCAGGTTTGCGGATGTCTATGTGAAACTGCATGCAAAATTGGAATTTGTAACGTTTTGTGAAACTCAGCCACGACTTTATCCCATCCCCGAACACGATTTTCCCTAAGTCGGACGCTCCTGGTGCAGTTTGCGAACAATTAGGTTTGTGTTGGAACAATCAACACAATTTATTCGTTTATTTACACAGCTCCTGGCAGCGGAAGTGCAGCTAAGTGCGTCTAAGCAAATAATGCAGGAGGTGTGTATGAACCGCGAAGTGAGACGGCAACAATTGGAATCATTTGGTCGCGGGCCAGCCCTGCTGTCGGCCGCACTGCGGCAGTTTCCCAAGAAGATGTGGCTTCATAAACCTTCACCTGACCGTTGGAGCATCCACGAAATTATTCTGCACCTTGCAGACAGTGAAGCCAGCGCCTACATCCGCTGCCGCCGTTGTATCGCAGAGCCGGAAAGCCCTGTCCTGAAGTTTGATCCCGCACGCTGGGCCGGCACTCTGGGTTATTTTCATCAAAGCACGCGCGAGGCACTCGAAATTATTCGTCGCTTGCGCAAAGCAACGTATCAATTGCTCGTCACGCTGCCCGAATCGGTCTGGGAACACACCGTGAATCATCCAACCGACGGACGCCTGAGCCTTGCCGGCTGGATGGAGATTCAGGAACGCCATATCCCACACCACATCGATCAGATGAAGCAGAACTACGACGCCTGGTTTAAGACGCATCCTCCCAGAAAACCTTCCTCTGCATCCCGGCGCTCAAATCCTCTTCTACCTGTGATTACCATGAGTGCGAGCTCGTTCTAACTCGCATAGTGAGTCGTAGCGGCTTTTTTGCACGCGTGCCAGTAGGATTCCTTTCCCACTTACGATCACGGTCCTCGCGAGGTTGCTGGCGCCGACGCCCGATGGTAGGATGGCAGTTCATGACCTTCGGACCCAGTCGAAATCCGCAAGTCGGTATTCCCTATCGCACACGAAAAGAAGAACTTACGGGGGAGCGCGATAAGTACGAAAGATACTGCGAGGGCGTCCGACGAGCTGGCGGCGAACCGGTGGAGATATCTCTCGCGCTATCTCCAGACCAGCTGAAAGAAACTGTGCTTTCGCTCGACGCCCTAGTGCTGCCGGGAAGTCCGGCGGACGTTGAGCCGTCGCGTTTTCAGTCTCTGCGGCATCCGGAATGTGGAGAGCCCGATCCTGATCGCGAGCAAACGGATTTCGCGCTGCTCAAACATGCTTTCGTCGAGCACAAACCCGTTCTAGCCATTTGCTTCGGCGTCCAGAGCCTGAACGTTTTCCTCGGAGGCTCGCTGATTCAGGACATCCCGAGCGAAATCCCAAGCCAAATTCAGCACAAATGGGAAAAAGGAAAACCCGAGCCGTTTCATCTTGTCCAAATCGCGCCAGGATCGCGTCTCGCCCAACTAGCGGGAGCAAACGAAATGCGCGTAAACAGCTCGCACCATCAATCCGTGCTCAAACCAGGACGCGATCTTCGGGTCACTGCGTACGCGCCCGATGGAGTTATTGAAGCGGTTGAATGGACGGGCGATTCGAACTGGGTTATCGGCGTGCAATGGCATCCCGAGCGAATGATTGGATCGGATTCATTTGCGCAAGCCTTATTTCGTGGACTCGTGAACGCGGCGCGAAAGGCCCCGGTGCATTCGTAGCTCGATGGAATTCTGCCGTAGTCTGAGATGTAATCGCGTTTTTTTTGTGGCTCGCAACAGCCTGTGAGTTGCTGCCGATTTCTCGGGAGAATAAATGATTTCGCTGGCAGGAAAGGCCGCACTCATAACGGGAGGCTCGCGCGGAATCGGTGCCGCGACCGTAAAGCTCTTCGCACAAGCGGGAGCTGACGTAGTCTTCAATTATCATCGCAATCGCGAAGCAGCCGAATTGGTAGAACAGGAAGCGCGCAAGCACAGCACGCGAGTGGAATCGTTCAAGGCCGATTTGGGCAAAATGGCAAACGCGAAAAAGCTAGTCGATTTTGTCCGCGAACGTCTCGGCCGGTTGGATATCCTTGTGGCCAACGCCGGCATCTGGAATGAGCAGGATACGCCCATTGAAAAGCTCACTGAACACGAGTGGGATGAGATGATTCGCGTAAATCTAAAAAGCGTCTATGCCGTGATTCATTATGCGGTGCCGCATATGATCGCACAGAAAGGCGGGCGCATCGTAGCCATCAGCTCTACAGCAGGACAGCGGGGTGAGGCGTTTCATTCCCACTACGGCGCGAGCAAAGGCGCAATCATCAGTTTTGTGAAGGGGCTTGCTTCCGAACTTGCGGGCCACAACATATTGGTTAACTGCGTCGCGCCGGGCTGGGTAGACACGGACATGTCCGCGTCCGTGCTGCACAAAAAAGCCGGTATGAAATCAGCCTTAGCTCCTATCGCGTTGAAACGCGTCGCGACCGCGGAAGAAATTGCCGGTCCCATCCTTTTTGCCGCATCGGACCTGGCAACCTTCATCACCGGAGAAGTAATCAACGTAAATGGAGGTTCTGTCCTTTGCGGATAATCTCGCGCAGGTTTGCGGCAGCCACCGTCCTGGTATTTGCCTTTCTCGCACTTGTCCCCGGATCGTCCGCGCAGGAATCGGACGTAATGATGCCCGCGCAAAGCGCGGCGAAAGCCAAGGAAGTTTTGCAACAGGCCATCGAGGGGCTAGGCGGCGCAGCGTATTTAAACGTTCATGACGTCACTTGCACTGGGCGCCTCGGCCTTTTCGGACATTCCGGAGAACTCAATGGATACGGACACTTCGAGGACTTCACCATTCCCACCCCACCGTTCAAAGACCGCCAGGAGAATCTTCCCAAGCGCAATATCATCGAGGTGAGGAACGGAGACAAAGGCTGGGACCTCGACCGCGGCGGCGTCACCGAAGCGCGCACCAGCGACCTCGCGCGCTATCAAGAGGACATGAAGACGGATATCGACAATATTCTCCGTCATAGAATCCACGAGCCGGACATGATCTTCCGCTACGGCGGGCCCGACGTGGTGGACCTGCACGAGTCAGACTGGGTCGAGCTGGTGGACAGCGAGAACCGCACCATCCGCATAGCAATCGCGAAATCTTCGCATCTGCCCATTCGCATGGTCATAGATACGCGCAATGCCAACACACGCATGCGTACGGAAGAAATTGAATACTTCTCGAACTATCATCCGTTCTCGGGCATCCAAACTCCGTTCCAAATCACTCGCGATCGCAACGGGATCAAGGTTTTCCAGGTGTTCTTCGATAAGTGCGAGTACAACACGAACCTTTCCGATTCCCTCTTCACCAAAGAATCTCTCGACGAGCGCTGGAGTAAAGTCGGGAAAAAACCGAAAGATAAGAAATCGAAGGATAAAGACTCCTCAACCAGTGACACCGAAAAATAGCGTGATATTCCACCATTTTACTCTGCCAATTTGATTTAGCTCTTCGGCTATGCCTTTCCATCCGATTCAGCTCTTCGTGCAGTTCGTACTCGCTAAACGCAGTAATCGCAAACTGACCTACTACCGACGCGACCACCCGAATTGGCCGATGTGGCGTTCGAGAGGTATAATCACCTGATGCCCATGAAGCGAAAAAGTGAACCGATGCACGGTACGACGGTGCTGTGCGTGCGCAAAGACAACAAAGTGGTGCTTACCGCCGATGGCCAGGTAACGCTTGGCGAGGGTGTGATCAAGCACAACGCCAAGAAGACGCGCCGTCTTTACAATGACAAGATCATTGCAGGCTTTGCCGGCAGCACGGCGGACGCGCTGTCGCTTTTCTCACGTTTCGAAAATAAGTTGCAGGAGTTTCATGGCAACCTGCCGCGAGCCGCGGTCGAGTTGTCCAAAGACTGGCGCACGGACCGTTCTCTGCGCCATCTCGAAGCCCTCTTGATCGTCGCGGACACGAAATCCACATTTCTGCTTTCGGGCAGCGGTGACGTGATCGAGCCGGACGACGGCATCTGCGCCATCGGCTCGGGTGGGTCTTACGCGCTTGCCGCCGCTCGAGCGCTTTCGAAGTTCACGAAGCTCAGCGCAAAGGATATTTCGCAGGAAGCTATGCGCATCGCCAGCGAAATTTGTATTTTCACTAACGCGAATTTCAGCATCGAAGAACTATGACCGGAAAATCGGAGAAAGACATGGTGATCTACTTGGCAGGTGATTCGCAGGCGGCCGAGCCCGAACCGCTCCCCTCTTTTGACGAGCTGACCCCGCGAGAAATCGTTATCGAGCTCGACAAATACATTGTGGGGCAGAATCTTGCCAAGAAAGCCGTCGCCATTGCGCTGCGCAATCGCGTGCGGCGCCAAAAGCTCACGCCCGAGCTTGCGGAAGAAATTCTTCCTAAAAATATTCTGATGATCGGCCCTACCGGTGTCGGAAAGACGGAAATTGCGCGCCGCCTCGCACGACTGGCTGGCTGCCCGTTCGTGAAAGTGGAAGCGTCGAAGTACACCGAAGTGGGCTACGTGGGCCGCGACGTCGAATCTATGGTCCGTGACCTGGTGGAAACCTCCATAGACATGGTCCGCGAAGAAAAACTCGACGAAGTAGCAGAACGCGCGGAGCAATCAGCGGAAGAACGCCTGCTGGATTTGCTCCTGCCCTCTTCGCCGATTCCCGCAGATGCGAATCTCGCCGGGGAAGCTCAGCGCCGCGAACAATTGCAGCGCACTCGCGACAAACTCCGCGCCCAGCTTCGCGAAGGGAAACTCGACCAACGCATGGTGGAAGTAGAAGTACGCGAACGCGCCATGCCCGCCTTTGAAATCGTCACAAATCAAGGCGTCGAGGAAATGGACATCAACGTCAAGGACATGCTCTCCGGATTCTTCGGCCAGCAGAAAAAGAAACGCAAGATGACGGTGGCCGAAGCTTTCGATTATTTAATTCAAGAAGAAGAAAACCGCCTCATTGACATGGACCAAGTCACGCGTCTTGCCGTCGATCGCGTCGAACAAATGGGAATTCTCTTTGTTGATGAGATCGACAAAATCGCCGGCCGTGAAGCCGGACACGGCCCGGACGTCTCGCGTGAAGGCGTTCAGCGCGATATCCTGCCGATCGTCGAAGGCACTACCGTAAACACGCGCTACGGCATGGTCCGCACGGATCACGTTCTTTTCATTGCGGCGGGCGCGTTCCACACCACCAAGCCTTCGGATTTGATTCCCGAGCTGCAGGGCCGCTTTCCCATTCGAGTCGAGCTCAATTCGCTCACGGAGGCCGATTTCGTCCGCATTCTCACCGAACCCAAGAACGCGCTCATCAAGCAATACATCGCGTTGCTCGACACCGAGGGACTGAAGCTTTCCTTCACCGACGACGCCATCGCAACGATTGCGCGGTTCGCAGCCAAAGTGAACGAGCAGACTGAAAATATCGGCGCTCGCAGGCTGCACACCATCCTCGAGAAAGTCCTCGAAGAAATTTCGTTCGAAGCTCCCGAGATGAAAAAGAAAACTGTGAAGGTAGACGCCGCCTACGTGCATAAGCAGCTCGCGAATATCGTGAAGGATCAGGATCTGAGCCGCTACATTCTTTAGACATTAGAAAGAGAAAATGGAAGACAGAAAAGGGGAACAAATTTCCGGCCCCGTTTCGGAAGCACGCGCTTCGCTGCGATTCATCTTCCTACTTTCTCTTTCACTTTTCTGTTCTTCGCTTTGGCTCACTGGATGCGCCGCACCCGGCGAACCCATCGAACGAAAACCTCAAGTCCCCACTGCGATTGCGGATCTCGTAGCGCAGCAGCAAGGAAATGACGTGATTCTGACGTTCACGATGCCAAAAGAAACCGTGGAACATCGTCCTCTGAAGCAGATCCCCGCGATTGAGATTTATCGCAAGTTCGAGCCGGTTCGCGGCTCGGCGGTTCTTGCCACGACGGCGGTACCGGAATTGATTTTCACGATCCCTTCGGCGATGGTCGATCGCTATTCGCAGAAAAATCACGTTCGCGTTGTAAGCGCGCTGGATGCGGGTGATCTGGGCCAGCACATAGGGTGGACGGCGTCGTACGCCGTCCGCACGCGAGCATCCCCAAAAAAGGAATCAACAGACTCGAATCATGCCGACGTGCGCATTTTTCCCGCAGCCGATCCTATCGAAGACGTTAAGGCAGAAGTTACGCATGCCGGCATCGTCCTGACATGGACGCCGCCCCAAAAGACACCTGCGGGCGTCGCTCCGCCTATCGTCGCCTATCACATTTATCGCGCAGAAGCCGCGCCGGAGGTCCAGACTCAGCCGGGGCAGGAGGCCAATGCATCTGTATTCGTAAGTGAAGCACCCAAACTGAAAGTTCCATTCACGCGGATCGGGGAAACCCCTGAACCCACCTTCCAGGACTTGCAAGTCGAGTTCGGCACTACTTACGTGTATTCGGTTCGCAGTGTTTTGCAATATCCGGATGTGGCGCTCGAATCAACAGACTCGAAACTAATTGTTGTCAGTCCCCGCGACACGTTTCCGCCAGCTGCGCCTCAAGGCCTCGTTGTCGTACTGGTCCCAGCGCAGGGCGATAATCCCGGGTATCTGGACATCTCCTGGGCCATCAGCCCTGAAACCGATATAGCGGGGTACAACGTCTATCGTAGCGAGCAAGACGGCGTGCCAGGAGCCCGTTTGAATTCGGAATTGTTGCTTACCCCCGCGTTTCGCGATATGAATGCGGGGCCCGGTCGCCATTACGTGTACACTGCAACTGCGGTGGATCGCGCCGGGAATGAAAGCCGCGCCAGCGAACCCGCCTCCGGCGGCGTTCCATTGGAAGGCCAGCCGACGAACCCATGACTGATCGCTCTCCAATCGATCGTATTATCGGAGCAAGAGCTCAGAAGCCCTTACCTCGTCCCGCTCTGTGGACTGGACTTTACACCGGCACACTGCTCGTAATGGTGATGTTCGGCGCGCTGGTGGCGGCAAATCGGCTTCCTTGGCTCGATAATCGCGCGCTCGAAAGAAACGCAGCGTCCTACGGTCTCTTCGTCATCTTCATGCTGATTCCGGTTGTACGCTTCCTGAATCGCCCGATTCAGATGTTCACGTCGGCGATGATTGCTTGGGTCATGTTCGTCATCGCGTACGACATAGCGGGAATGTTCTTCCGGAATCTTTTCCAGATTCTGCGCACGCCGTTCCAGGCTTTCATTGAAGGGGCCGTGGTCTATGGCGTTTTTGCCGTCGGCTCCTGGGTCGGTGCCATGGTTCTTCACGCGCGGCATCACGCAATCACGCCACGCCGCAGGCATGACGACCCTGCAGCCCATCATCGATGAAGCTCTGCCGCTTCCAACCTCTGCAATTCGCGGCGAAAGAACTGGGCCGCTCGGATCATGAAATTCATCCCGAAGTTCGCAACGGAATGATCGAGGGCAATGAGGTCCATGCGATCCTCGGAGATCTTTGGGGCCTCCGCGAACGCGCTGGGCATTCCTGGCCGCTGAATTCTGTAAAACTTCTTCCGCCATCCACGCCCAGCAAAATTGTCTGCATCGGCCGCAATTATCTCGAGCACGCGAAAGAGCTGAATAATGAAGCTCCCAAAGAACCGCTGATTTTCCTGAAGCCGCCGTCATCGGTCATCGGACCTGACGAGCCTATCGTCATCCCCAGTATTTCGAAGCGTGTTGACTACGAAGGTGAACTTGCCGTGGTCGTCGGCCGACGCTGCCGAAATCCGGTGCGCGATGAAAATCTTTCACCGTACATTCTTGGCTACACCTGCCTCAATGACGTGACCGCGCGCGACCTCCAAAGGTCAGACGGTCAGTTTACCCGCGGCAAAGGCTTCGACACCTTCTGTCCCATCGGACCGGTTGTCGAAACATCCCCCGATTTATCTGGCGCCACCGTCGAAACTTTCGTGAATGGAATCAGGAAACAGCACGGGCATACCTCGGAAATGATTTTTTCTCTTGATGTTATAATTCGCTACATCGCGCAAGTGATGACGCTTGAGCCTGGCGACGTAATTGCTACCGGCACGCCCTCCGGTGTCGGCTCCCTGGCTGCCGGCGATGTGGTGGAGGTGAGTGTCAGCGGCGTCGGGACGCTGCGAAATTCTGTGATCGGGCCGCCTGAAGGCCCGGAGAATTGATCCGTATCTGCCTCTGGATGTAATGCTGCCGCGGGAGCGTAAGGCGAGCTTTGAAAGAATTACTAAAAGATTGGCACAATTGGCTTCCGCTTCTGGGCGTCGCGGTTCTTGCGCTGATCGGCGTTGTCTTCTGGCTGCGGCGCAAGCCGGAAGATGCCGGCGAAATCGAACGCAAGCGCTGTGCGTTTCTAAATCGTGTGGGACGCATCGTCGAAGGACAAATCCTCGAAATCGTCGAGCAATCGCGCGATTCACAGGAAGCGCGACCTTCCAGCATCCTCGAAAACCGGAAAACCAGCACCGTTGCGGCAAACGGAACACGAAAGCTGCTTTACTACACCTATTCGATTTCCGGCGTCACTTACGAAACCGCGCAGGATGTTACGGGTCTCGAAGAGCGTTTGCATGTGACTCGTATCGCCACCGGCCAAACTGCCAGTGTGAAGTACGATCCCTCCAACCCCAGTAACTCCATTCTGCTCGCTGACGATTGGTCGGGCTTACACTGAGTCTGCTTTTTGGCCGAAGCGCTCACTCGATGTTCATTTGCCAAGTGCTCGCGTAACCTTGAAACTCCAAAATTCTGCCAGGAATTATAAGAGCTCGCGAGCGGTGATACACTTTTCATGATTCTGGAGGAGAGCTTGACTCGCACCCAGCACTACCTGACTGTAGTCTTCATCGCATTTGCGATGTCAGCTGCATCTCTGCCTGCCCAGCAGAAAAGTACTCAGCCGGTCGACCCTAGCCTCTATGCCGGCATGCGCTGGCGTTTGATTGGACCTTACCGAGCGGGCCGTGTCTCCGCTGTCGCGGGGATTCCGGGAGATGCCGCCGTCTATTACATGGGTACCCCGGGCGGCGGCGTTTGGAAGACGACTGACGCTGGCCGCGTCTGGAAGCCGATTTTTGACGATCAGCATATCGCATCGATTGGCGCGGTCGCAATCGCTCCCTCGAACCCCAATGTTGTGTATGTCGGAACCGGTGAGCAGACGGACGGCAATGGAATGTACAAATCCACCGACGCTGGCGCAACGTGGACGCACATCGGCTTGCCGGACGTTCGCTACATCAATTCGATCATCGTTGACCCGCACGATCCCGACATCCTCGTTGTCGGGGCACTGGGTCATCCCATTCTCGGCGTCGCGGCATCAAGTCCTTGGCGCGGCATTTTCAAATCTACGGATGGCGGAAAGACTTGGACGAAAACACTCTACCGCGACGATTTCGCCGGGGCTGCAGACACCGTGGCCGATCCCAACAATCCTCGCGTGCTCTATACAGCACTGTGGAAGCCCTATGATTTCTTCCAGGGCCCTCCCGACGATTCGAAAAAGCCCAACTCGTGGATCTATAAATCGTTGGACGAAGGTGCCACCTGGAAAGAGCTCCCCGCGACTGGCTTTCCTACAGACCAACCGTTGGGCCGGATTGGTCTCGCTGTCGCTCCCGGAACTCGTGGCCAGCGCGTGTTCGCCATCACCGAGCCCGGCCTGTTCCGTTCGGACGATGGCGGCCAGACCTGGCGCAAGATTACGACCGATTCACGCGTCTTGGGGAATCTCTACTTCAGCCGCGTTTTCGTCGACCCCAATAACGCGGACACGGTTTATGTCATGCAAACGACGACCTATCGCTCCACCGACGGCGGCAAAAACTTCACAGCCTATAAAGGCGCGCCGGGTGGCGACGATTACCACGTGTTGTGGATTGACCCGAAGAATTCTCAGCGTATGATTCTCGGCGTCGACCAAGGCGCCACCATCAGCGTCGACGGCGGCAAAACCTGGAGTAGCTGGTTCAACCAGCCCACCGGCCAGTTCTACCACGTAATTACCGACAACCAATTTCCCTACTATTCTTACGCGCCGCAACAAGACAGCGGAACCGTCGCGGTCCCGAATCGCAGCGACTACGGTGAAATCAGTTTTCGTGATTGGTTTTCCATCGGCGGATTTGAATTCTGTTTCATCGCTCCCGATCCCACCGATCCCAACATCGTCTATTCCGGCGGATGGTACGGCAGCGTCGTGCGCTTCGACAAAATCACAGGCCAGATTACGCACGTTTTTGTGCGTGGCATGAAGTTTCGAACTTCGCAGATGGCCCCGCTCGTCTTCTCGCCTCAGGATCCAAAGACGCTTTACCTCGGCACGCAGTACGTGATGAAGACCACGAACGCGGGTGATACCTGGGAAGCAATCAGCCCCGATCTTACGGTTCCTCCCGGCGCTCCCGCGAACGGCGAAAAATCGCCCGCTGGCGCCTCCGGCCACGCCCCTTTAGCTGACGAAAATATTTCTCCTGGTGCCCGGGAACTTTCCGACGAAATGGATGCCGCTGACGCGGACGCCGATGAAAAAGAATTCGAACCGCAGCGCCCGAATCGGCCCGCAGCTCTTACAGCTCTCGTGCCATCGACGGCCAAGGCAGGAGTGATTTGGACTGGCACGAGCAATGGTTTAATTCAACGTACGCAGGACGGCAGCGCGACCTGGCAGAACGTGACGCCTGCTGACTTGCCCGCCAAAAGCACCATCGTAGCCATCGAAGCTTCACACTACGACGCGGATACGGCCTATGTCGTCACACAAGTCTCTCGGGACAAGCATCCATATGTGTATCGTACCCGCGACGCCGGCAAATCCTGGCAAAAGATCACCGCAGGCCTCGCGGATTCCTGGCTTGCTCGTGTCGTTCGCGAAGATCCCGTACGCAAGGGACTGCTGTATGCCGGCACCGAAAACGCGCTCTACGCTTCGTTCGACGACGGAGATCATTGGCAATCGTTGCAGCTGAATTTTCCAGCGTCCGATGTGCGTGACATCGCCGTGCATGGCGACGATCTCGTAGCCGCCACCTACGGCCGCGCCATCTGGATTCTCGATGACCTCTCGCCTCTGCGCCAAGCCGGTCCGGAAATAACCAGCGCGAACGCATATTTGCTGCGGCCATCC
Source organism: Acidobacteriota bacterium (assembly GCA_003131985.1). Classification (GTDB taxonomy): domain Bacteria; phylum Acidobacteriota; class Terriglobia; order Acidiferrales; family UBA7541; genus Palsa-295. The sequence continues at coordinate 16,662 of PKWH01000211.1, forward strand.
AACACGGTTCGCGTTCGCTGGGACAACGACCAGGAAACTCCGCTGCCTCCCGAAACGCCCGCGGGAAAAAATCCGCCCGACGGCGCAATCTTCGATTACTACCTGAAGTCCGTTCCCTCCGGCGTCCTTACGCTCGAAATTCATGACGCAAAGGGAAAATTCGTGCGGCGATTTACAAGTCTCACGCCGACGCCCGACACCACTCCCAAAAACGTTCCCGAATATTGGTTCGGCCCTCTCGCAGCGCTTTCGAAAAACGTGGGGCACAACCGCTTCGTCTGGGATCTGCGTTACGATTCTCCCAAGACGCTCCCCTTCAGCTACTACGGAAACATCCTCGACTATGTCGAGTACACCCTTTCCGACCACGCGATTCCCGAAGATACTCCGCGCGAACAGACCCTGGGCCCGCTCGCCGTTCCCGGCCAGTACGAAGCTGTGCTTATCGCCAACGGAGTGCTAATGAAGCAGCCGTTCACGATCTCGCTTGATCCGCGAGTCCATGTCTCACAGGCCGATCTCACCAAACAACTAGAAGCGGGAAATAAGATTACCGCCGGTCTCGCCTCAAGCTATAAGGCCTATCTCGTCATCGCACCGATACGCGAGGCCGTTGTCGCCCGCCAGAAAAGCCTCGCCGATTTTGTGAAACAACATCAGGCCTCGGCAAACGCATCTGCGCCGAAACAAAACCCTCCTGGAAAAGGAATCACGGACGAATCGCAAAAACCGGCGTCGCAGACGAATGCCTCCGACGCTGTCACCCAAAGTCCACATGCAAAGGATGTCGCCGCCGAGCCGCAGCAAAATGCCCAGGCGAAAGACGCCGCTGCAGCGCCTGTACAGACACCAGAAGGAAAGGAGCTCGCCGACGCGCTGGAGGATCTCGACAAGCAGGTTGAAATGATTCAGGAAGGCACGCCTAAAGCCCCAGGGATTGGCCCCATCCACCGCGATCTCGCTCGCGTCTCCTTCATGATCCAAAGCGGCGATGCAGCTCCCTCGCAAACTGCCGAATCAGCTTTGGACGAATCCTGCGCCAATCTAAACAAGAATATTGCCGCATGGCGCGATCTGGCAGGGCAAGGATTCGCCGCTGTAAACGCGCTCCTCGCCAAGTACAACCTCGCGCCGCTGCCTGCTCCCGCGAGCGTGCCCGCCACTGTGGACGCCTGTCGCGACTGATCTCACTGCCACCCGCTGTGACTCGCGGTTATGCAAAGACCAAAATGTCTCTCACGTTTGGATCGGAAAGCTAAATTCCAAATGTGAACGAGTAGCCTCGCGAGTTAGGATTAGTTGAGATGGAATTGCAAACTGCCCGCCCGCCTTCGTGGAAGATTCTTCTAGCATTTGCCATCATTTACTTCGTCTGGGGATCGACGTTTCTGGCGATTCGAGTAGGAGTGCGCGAAGTACCGCCATTTCTGTTTGCAGCAATGCGCTTCACGGTCGCAGGAATGTTCTTGTACGCCTGGATGCGGCTAAGCGGCACTCCAGCTCCTAGCCGGCGAGAATGGGTGGCCGCAATCTTCCTCGGCACACTGATCTTCCTGCTCGACTACGGTTGCCTCTTCTGGGCCGAGCAGCGCGTGCCGTCAGGAATTGCCGCGGTTGTGCTGGCGATGATCCCGGTGTTTATCACGCTGCTGGAAATCATCTTCCTCCGTACGCAACGCCTCACCGTGCGACTTGCCCTGGCCTTGCTGGTCGGACTTTGCGGCGTTGCCGTCCTGATGAATCACTCCTTTTCGTTAGGAGAGGTTCCCATTAATCGCGCTGGGGCTCTCGCTCTGCTGATCGCCGCATTCACTTGGTCTGTGGCCACGATCCTGACGCGCCGCCTCCCTCTTCCGGCGTCGAAGCCGATGAGCGCGGCCGCACAGATGTTGTCTGGAGGAATTCAGTTATTTGTTCTCGCGGCACTCTCGGGTGAATTCTCTGGATTTCACGTGCAGGCAGTTTCCCGGACCGCATGGCTCTCTCTAATTTACCTAATCATCGCGGGTTCCATCGCGGGATTTACAGCCTACGTCTGGCTGCTGCACCATGAATCGCCGACGAAAGTCGGCACGTACGCCTACGTCAATCCGGTCGTGGCAGTGACGCTGGGGTACTTCATCGGCAACGAATCCGTTGGCCCGCGTACGTTACTCGGCACGTTGCTGATTCTCATTAGCGTGATCACGATCACCACGATGCCGAAGAAGCGGGCCTTGCGAGCCCATGAAAATGAAGACTCGCCCCCAACATTGCGACCCACGACGCGCCACCCTGAAACCGGCACGCTCTAGCCCGCTATTTCCGTGCCGGAAAAGTTCTCCGCAGTGTGTTAGCCTGACGCCTGTTTATGGCGACGAAAGACACACACGGAAGGCTGGAAGAGTTGCGCAAGCTTAACGCCGAAGCCGAAGCGGGCGGCGGAGCAGAGCGTCGGGAACGCGAGCACAAGCAGGGCAAGCTCAGCGCGCGGGAACGCATCGACGTGCTGCTCGACGAAGGCTCCTTCGAAGAGCTCGACAAATTCGTCCGCCATCATTCCCACGATTTCGGCATGGAAACGCAGCGCCCGCCCGGCGATGGCTTCATCACCGGCTACGGCCGCATCGATGGGCGGCTAGTTTATGTCTTCGCGCAGGACTTCACCGTTTTCGGCGGCTCGCTCTCCGAAGCGAACGCCTCGAAGATCACGAAAATAATGGATCTGGCCATGCGCGCTGGCGCCCCCGTGATTGGCTTAAATGATTCCGGCGGCGCCCGTATTCAGGAAGGTGTGATGTCGCTGGCGGGCTATGCCGATATTTTCCTCCGCAACACGCTTGCGAGTGGTGTAATTCCGCAGATCAGCGCGATCATGGGACCCTGCGCGGGCGGTGCGGTCTATTCACCGGCCATCACCGATTTCATTTTTATGACCCGCGACACTTCTTACATGTTCGTCACCGGCCCCGACGTTATCAAAACCGTAACGCACGAGGGAGTGACCAAGCAGGAGCTTGGCGGCGCGATGACGCACAACGAAAAAAGCGGCGTGGCGCATTTTGTTTCACGCGACGACGCCGAATGCCTCGCCATGATTCGCGAACTCTTCAGCTACTTGCCGTCGAATAATCTCGACGACCCGCCTCGCGTCGCTTCGAGCGACCCCTGGGATCGCGCGCACCCCGCGCTCAACGCGCTCGTTCCCGAAGATCCGCAGAAACCTTACGACATCAAGATTGTGATACACGCAATCGCGGATGCCGCCGAGTTCTTCGAAGTCCATGAACATTTCGCTAAAAATATTGTCGTCGGCTTCGCTCGACTCGACGGGAACCCGGTCGGCATTGTTGCCAACCAGCCCGCCTTTCTTGCCGGAGTTCTGGATATCAGCGCGTCGGTGAAAGCCGCTCGTTTCGTTCGCTTCTGCGATGCATTCAATATTCCGCTCATCACCTTTGAAGACGTCCCGGGATTTCTACCCGGTACGCAACAGGAGTTCGGCGGGATTATCAAACACGGCGCGAAATTGCTTTTCGCTTTCGCCGAAGCCACCGTGCCAAAAATCACCGTGATCACTCGCAAGGCCTACGGCGGTGCGTACTGCGTGATGGCTTCAAAACACATTCGAACGGACATCAACTACGCGTGGCCAACCGCGGAAATCGCGGTCATGGGTCCCGAAGGCGCCGTGAATATCGTGTACCGTCGTGAAATCGACCGCGCTCCAGAGGCGGACCGCGATAAAATCCGCCGCGAAAAAATCGACGACTTCCGCGAACGTTTCGCGAACCCTTATGTGGCCGCCGAGCGTGGCTACATCGATGCCATTATCGAGCCCGCGCAAACGCGTGCCAAACTAATCATCGCCCTGCGCTCGCTAGAAAACAAACGGGATACCAACCCCCGCAAAAAACACGGCAATATTCCCCTGTGACCTTCAATCGCATGACTTGGAACCCTACATGGCCCAAAACTGGCTTTTTGCGCGGAATTCCTGTAGCATGCCGTGGTTTTGTCTCATCGCAATTATTCGAATAGAAATCGGAGAATGCTATGCCTAAGAATGCTCCAAAGACGAAGACTTTGATTGAATCGCTCGACGCGCTGATCGAAAAGCATCACCTGTTGAAACATCCCTTCTACCAGGCTTGGACCGCAGGCAAGCTTTCGAAAGAATCGCTCGCCCTTTACGCCGAGCAGTATTACCAGCATGTGCTCGCGTTCCCGGAAAACCTGAAACAGCTCGCGGCCCGCACGAATGGCGACGCCACGCTCCATGCACTGGTGAACGAAAATCTAGCTGAAGAGCTCGATCCGCGATCCCCACATCCAATGTTGTGGCGGCAATTCGCGCAATCGCTTGGTGTAAGCGAGGCTTCTATCGAGGGCGTGCGGCCGCTGCCTGGGATCGCAGCGTTGCTGGATACGTATGACGAAGTAGCAGCGCAAGGCACGAAAGCGCAGGCCGTGGCGGCGTTTTACGCGTATGAAGCCCAGGTTCCCGAAATCGCTACGCAGAAAATTTCCGGCTTGCGTCGCTTTTACGCCATCTCTGAGCCGCGCTCCCTCGCCTATTTCGCCGTACATGAGGAAGCCGACGTCCGCCATCGGGCCGCTTGGCGCGAATGGCTCGCGAAACAAAATGACGCCGACACCGTCGCGGTGCTATGCGCTGCCGAGCGCAGTTTGAAAGCCCTCTGGGGCGCGCTCGACGCCGTATATCCGCAAGGCTGCGCATCCAGGAATTAATCGGGCTGCTTCGAAAATTCGGAAAATCTCACAAATGCAATCAGCAGGTTTTTCGCCGGGGATTTGTTCGCCCTCGAACCCCAAACTTCAGCTTTCTCTCTTAGAGACCTTCACTCCTGCGGCCCCGCCGATGAATGCTTCAGAAGCATATTTCAGAAACAGACCGTGCTCGACGACACCTACGACGTGATCGAGATGATGCGCGATCTCCTTCGGATCCTCCATGGGGCCAAACGCGCAATCGAGAATGTAATGCCCGCCGTCGGTGATGTACGGTTTCTTATCAGCGCCGAGCCGCATGGCGGGTTTTCCTTCAAGTTGAATTAATTTCTTCTGGGTTGCTTGCCATCCGTACGGAACTACTTCCACCGGAAGAGTTACGAGGGAACCGAGCCGCTCAACAATTTTCGTTTCGTCCGCGATGACGGCCATGCGTTTGCTCGCAGCCGCCACGATCTTTTCGCGTAACAAAGCGCCACCGTGTCCTTTGATAAGGTAAAGCGGCCCGAGCATCACTTCATCCGCTCCGTCGATGGTCAGATCAATCTCCGTGTGCTCGGCGAATGTGGTCAGCGGGATATTTAAGGCGCGCGCCTGGGCTGCGGTTCCCTCAGACGTCGGGATGCCGACGATGCGCAGATTTTCTTCTTCCACCCGCCGGGCAAGCGCCGCGATGAGAAACGCAGCCGTCGAACCCGTGCCCAATCCGACCACCATGCCGCTTTCGACGAGCTTCGCGGCAGCTTCTGCCGCCGCTTTCTTCCATTGATCTTGCTGCGATAGAGTCATCGGCGCACTCATCATCTCGGTGGTTCCAACGACGGACATCATAGCCGTACGATGAGCCCTTGCCAACCTCAAGAAGAGTCGCGAACCGGGTTCCCGAACAATCCGCCAGCGCAAGCCGGCGATTTTCGGCGCGGAGACGTGCGACAACCAAAATGCTAGAATCCCGGCTGCTATTGCGAAGTCAAAATGTTTAAGAAAATCCTAATTGCCAATCGCGGCGAGATTGCCGTGCGCATTCTGCGTGCTTGCAGAGAACTTAGCGTGTGCGCGGTCGCGGTCTATAGCGATGCGGACCGTGCTTCGCTGCACGTGCGGCTTGCCGATGAAGCTTATCCCATTGGTCCTTCTCCCTCTCGCGAAAGCTATCTTGTGATTGAGAAAATTATTGGCGCAGCCCGCCACGCCGGGTGCGACGCTATTCATCCTGGCTACGGATTTCTGGCGGAGAATCCAGCTCTTGCTCGCGCCTGCGCGGAAGCAGGCGTCACATTCATTGGGCCGCCGCCGGAGGCTATGGAGAAGCTCGGCTCGAAAACCGCGGCGCGGCAATTGGGTCGCGAAGCAGGCGTGTCCATGGTTTCCGGCACGCTCGAACCCATCGAAAGAATGGAAGACGCGCGCAAGGAAGCGCTCAAGATCGGCTTTCCTGTGGTGCTCAAGGCCGTTGCGGGCGGCGGTGGCAAAGGCATGCGCCTAATCGAACGAGAATCTGAATTTGCCGGCGGATGGCGCGACGCGTCCTCTGAAGCGCAGAACGCATTCGGCGACGGGCGCCTCTACCTCGAGAAATATCTTTTGCGGCCCCGGCACATTGAAATACAGATTCTCGGCGATCGCCATGGCCACATCGTGCATCTCGGCGAGCGCGAATGTTCGGTGCAGCGCAGATATCAGAAAGTAATCGAAGAAGCGCCTTCGCCGGTTATGACGCCCGAATTGCGGCGCGCGATGGGCGATGCCGCCGTGAAGCTCGCGAAAGCAGGCGGGTATACGAACGCGGGAACCATCGAGTTTTTGGTGGACGCGGACCGCCGCTTTTATTTCCTCGAAATGAACACGCGGCTCCAGGTCGAGCATCCGGTGACCGAACTGGTTACTTCGCTGGATATCGTGAAACTTCAGATTCGAATTGCTTGCGGTGAACCACTTCCGTTCGCGCAAGAGGACGTCGCGCTGCGCGGCCATGCCATTGAATGCCGGATTTATGCCGAGGACCCCGACAATAATTTCTTCCCATCGCCCGGAAAAATTCTCGAGTGGCGCCCGCCTGCAGGCCCCGGGATACGACTTGATGACGGTGTGTATGGCGGCTGGATCGTGCCGAACGAATACGATCCGATGCTGGGGAAACTAATCGCGTGGGGCGCGAACCGCGCAGAAGCTATCGCCCGCCTACAGCGAGCGCTCGGCGAGTTTTACGCGAGCGGTATCAAGACGAACGCCGGACTTTTTCTGCGGATCCTGGCGACACGTGATTTTCAATCGGCCGATATATACACGCGCTGGCTCGACGATTTCCTTTCCAAATCGCGGCGCAGCAAACTCTCCGTTTTTGACGATACGGAAGCTACTTCGAGCGAACGAGACGCGGCAACCATCGCCGCTTTCCTTTGGCACATGGCGCGTAGTGCGGATTCCTCGGAAAAAAATCCGGCGCCGGTCTCCGCCAAGTCGCGCTGGAAGCTTGAAGGAAGATTGGACCAACTGAACAGCGAGGTTGAGCGCTAGGAGATGGAGCCGAGAGATTACTTTGAAATGTGAAATTGAACTCGACGGGAAATTGCGCCGCGTGGAACTGATCCACACTGGTGAACGCGCGCACTGGACTATTGATGGACGCGTGCTCGACGTAGACGCTGTGGAAGTTTCCTCGGGCATCTACTCGATTGTGATCGGCGGGAAAGCGTTTGAAGCGCGCGTGGAATCCAAGAGCGATTCGGACCTCCGCGTCACTGTTGCGGGCCGCGAGTTTGACGTTGCGATTCGCAACTCCCGTAGATGGAACCGCGATCGCGAAGCGGGAGCCGAAGCCGAAGGACGGCAGCAGGTAACAGCTCCGATGCCCGGCAAAATCGTGCTCGTGCTGGTGAAAACCGGCGACGCGGTGGACGCTGGACAGGGAATCGTCGTGGTAGAGGCAATGAAAATGCAAAATGAAATTCGTTCCCCGAAGTCCGGCACGGTCGAACGTTTGCTTGTAGTGGCCGGCCAGACAGTGAATGCCGGCGAAGTGGTCGCAATCGTCGGTTAAAACTCGTAACAAGACCTCCTTTCATTAGCCGCCGGCGTTTACCTTTAGGTTCGCCTTGTCTTCACGGACCCTTCCCAAGTTTCCCGAAGGCTGCCAACATGAATTGTCAAAGAAAGCCGGGTTCGAAAGCCCGGGAGGCGCACGGGGGAAGGGAATGTTTCACGTCATTCTTATCTGGATGGTGGGCTGGTTAGTGCTGGGCATAGCGGCCGTCGCTTGGACTATGCTGTGCGGCGCAACAGCTCACTGGGCTGAGAAAGAAGGGCTCGCATTCTGGCAGACCTTTGCGCTTTGTCTCCTCTTGACTCCGTTGGCAGGAGCGTTGTTGGTGCTCGCTTTCAGACCTCCACGAACCGGCCGCTCCTTGGCAGAAACGGCAGGCCGCGGCTAGCCCGCCTCTAGGATTCAATCTCCTAAGTCACACCCATACTGCAGCAGACCTGAATTTGCTCCGCAAAATCCCAATTTGGTTTGAATCATCCCTGAGTAAACTCTAATTCGAAGCAGGAAGTTTGCCGGCGGATTCGAGGATTTGCCGCGCGAGATAATTGGTAACGTGCGCTTCGTCGCGCGCTTCGATCATGTAGGCCGAGCGTAAAAGTTGCTCTTTGCGATTGCGCATCATGTCACGAATGGACTGTTGGACCTGAGGATCAGAAAGCAAGCGCTGTCCCGCAGGCTCCTTGGCGATCATTTTCAAAATACGGTAGCCGCCTTGAATGGCAATCGGCTGGGTCACTTCGCCGGGCTTCATCGCCAGCACGATCTTCTTCAGTGCTGGGTCAGATCGATTCAGCGCCGACTCCGGAACAAATCCCAGGTCGCCGCCAGTTGCTGCGGTTGAGTCCTCGGAGTAATCCATCGCCAGCTGGCTGAAATCGGCGCCGGAAGCGAGCCTTTGTTCGAGGATACCTACCTTGCGCTTGGCCTCGACATCGGTAGTAGCTTTGTCATTCTTGCGATTGTGAGTGGAGGGGTCCGGATGCGGCGTGACCACGATTTGCGCGATGTGGTATTGCGGCTCGGCCACGTTGAACTGCGCTCGGTTTTTATTGTAGAAGTCGGTCACGTCCTGGTCGGTAATGGAAATCTTCGCGATCACTTCGCGATTTAGCAGCTTCTGCACCGAGAGTTGGCGCCGGATGTCGCTCTTCAGATCGTCAACTGTCAGTCCCGTATCCCGCAGTTTTTTCTGAAATTCTTCTTCGGTATAAGGGCTTTTTGATTCCGTGAATTTGTCTTC
>PKWH01000211.1:25688-26494 GCA_003131985.1 Acidobacteriota bacterium
CGCGGGATCTCTTTGCCGTTTACGGTGGCCCAAACATCCGGTCCAGGCGTGGCTTCTTTCTTGCACGAAGCCGCAAACACACACGCCGCAGCCGCCACAAGGACTAAGATTCTCCGTTTCAAACGGAACTCCTTCGCAGGAGGCTTCAAGCAGCCTTTTTCACGAGGCCTGAACGAATACACGAAGTGCAGACGCGAATGTGCTTGTGCACGCCTTCGATGACGGTTTTCACTCGCCGGAGATTCGGATTCCAGCGGCGGCGCGTCACATTGTGAGCGTGGCTGATCGTATTGCCAAAGCGCGGCTTCTTGCCGCAAAGTTCACATACCATTGCCATTGTCGCCTTGCTCCAGACAGAAAAATTAAAATAACTTGAACCTCGATGCTATCAGAGATTGTTCCGCGCGGGAAGCGATTTGGCAGACGGCATACGCTGCAGCTTAGGGGCTTTCCGCGAAAAGAATGGGAGCCCGAGCAGAGAAAAGCGTCTGGAAAATCAGAGCCTGGGGCTGTATTGTAGCGCAATCATTTAGATCAAATTGGCAACGGAGACGGACTCTTGCGCGCATCCGGCAAGAAAACAAGGGTGATAAGGATTCTCGCCGTAATTTCGAGATCGTGCAAAGTTCTCGCTTTGATTGCAGCTCTGTGCCTGATTCGCCTGCTCTGTGCCGCGCAGGAATTCCACGGCAGCTTGCGCGGAATCGTTCAAGATACGAGCCAGGCACGCATCCCGTCTGCAACAATTGTGCTGCATGCCGCCGAATCTCCGGTGGAAATTAGCGCCGTTAGCGACGAGCGCGGAG
>PKWH01000275.1 GCA_003131985.1 Acidobacteriota bacterium
GCGACTTGCCAATGATTTCTTCAAGCTTCGGCGCTACGTTGGGATTCAAAGAAGATGGCGCCGCCGGCGTTCGGTTCAAAATTGCATCGAAGATCACCGCCGAAGTGTTTCCGTTGAACGCCGCCTGCCCGGCAGCCATCTCATACAGCACCGCCCCCAGGCTGAAAAGATCGGTGCGGGCATCCAGTTCTTCGCCTCGAGCTTGTTCGGGTGACATATAAGCGATCGTGCCGATCGCAGAACCCGGGCTTGTGAGCAAAAGATTGTCCGAAGTAAGTTCCGACGCTGTNNGCCCCGCCGCCCACCGGTTCCGCGATACGCCGCGACGCCGATTGTTTTGCAAGTCCGAAATCCAGAATCTTCGCCTGTGAACGCGTGGTAATAAAAATATTGGCAGGCTTGATGTCGCGATGAACGATCCCGCGCGCATGCGCCGCATCCAACGCATCCGCGATTTGCGTGCCGAAATCCAGCAACGCATCTGCCGCAAGAGGCCGCCCAGCGATTCGTTCCCGCAGCGTCTGCCCCTCGAGCAGTTCCATCACGAGAAACGGTCGGCCGTTGTGCGAGCCTACATCGTAAATTGTGCAGATTCCGGGATGGTTTAGCGAAGACGCGGATCGCGCTTCGCGCTGGAATCGCTCCAGTGAGGAGGAATCGCGTGCTAAGTCTTCAGAGAGAAACTTCAACGCTACCTGACGGCCGAGCCGCGTGTCCTCCGCGCGGTACACCTGGCCCATGCCTCCGCTGCCCAGAGGTTCGATGATGCGGTAATGCGATATCGTTTCGCCCAGCATTCGCGCAATCATCCTAAACAACTCGCGACGAGGGCGCAAGCGCCGAGCTGCGATTCACCGCACGAATGCGCGGTGTAAACACGTGCGAAATACCTGCCGAAAACGCCATAAATTGGCATGCGCCATAATTTGTCTGCCCGCTAAGAAACTATCTACGGCAGCAACTTTTTTTGGTTGCCTGGGTTTCACATTCAGCAGCCGAATAGGGCCTCGGCCCTCGGCATTATCGAATACCTAAATTAGGAGAAAATTAATGTTGAACCGCAAAGGTATGGGTGTGTTCGCTTCATTGTTTGCAGCGGTTTTGCTTTCCAGTTGTGGCGGAGGTATGAGCACTTCTTCGCCGGCTCCCAGCGCCCCGGCGTCAGTATTTACCGTCGGTACGGACGCTCCGCTTCCGAGCGTCGTATCGTGCCAACTTATGGTATCGGGCATTACGATTTTCAACGGCACCACAAATGTAAGTGTCCTCACCACGCCGCAAGTTGTGGACTTCGCTCAGTTCAACGGCCTGCACCAGCTTCTCGATCTCAACGCCGTGCCCAACGGCACGTACACTTCGGCCACGGTAACGCTTGCGTCTCCCGTGATTGGCTATATCAACGTCAATCCGCCGAATGCGCCCACGGCATCCACAATTAATGGGACTCTCTCGGTTTCATCCGTGACTGTGAATTTCCCTCAGCCTTTCGTTTTGCAGGCCAGCGATCTCGTCGGCCTTCGCATGGAATTCGACCTGCGCCAATCTCTGCAGCTTGACGGTAATGGCCAAGTGACTGGTGTTGTCAACCCTGTATTTGAAATGAACCTGTTCAACTCGACCGATGCCAACGTTTCGATCGATGACTTCCACGCAGGCGTCATTGGCATCACTGGCGGCAATACCTTCACAGTCCAGGGCCCTCATGGACGGCAATGGCAGGTGACCACCGATGACAGCACTGTCTTCGACGATCCGGATATCCCGATGAGCTCCTTCACCACGAACACGATTGTTTCGCTCACCGGGACGATTGATCCCGTATCGCATGCGATCGATGCGTCTGAAGTAGAAGTAATCTCCAATGACAAGTTCTACCTCGGCGGTTTGCTAACGGACGTCAGTCCCGTGTCACCTCAGCCGGCTACGCAAGCAGATATTTACGTGCGCGAAGAACTGCCTGCTATTTCCGGAATTGCGGATGGCCAGATTGAAACCGTGAGCTTAAACGGGAGCGAGCGTTACAGACTCGGGAACATTAATCTCCCACTGACTACGCTTCTCTTCAATAACACCCTGCTGACTCCGGGCCAGCGCGTTGATATCGGCGGCGCACTGGCAACCTCCAATGGCACGGAAACTCTAACCGTCCATCGCGTCATTCTGCGGCGTCAAGGCCAGTCGGGATCGTGGGTAGCGGGCAGCACCGTCGTGCAGTCCGGCAACGCCGGAAGCTTCCAGTTAACTGACGACTGGACCGCCGGAATTCTTTTGCCGGCTCCGCTTACCGTGCTCACAACCAATGACACAAACTTCATAAACCTGAGCGGTCTTGGCGCGCTCGCCGGCGCGGCACCCATTCAGATTCGTGTGGTCGGGTTCATACTCATCAATCAGGCCAACGGTCAGCCCGTGATGGTGGCTCGCTCCGTTGAGCAACTCGTTTCATAACTCGCTCGGAAATCCGCGTCAGCGCCAATGTCCCGTCTCCGTTTCGCCGGAGCGGGACATTGGCATTTTCGTTTTCGACCTTGCAGCATTGCAGTGTTGAGTTAGAATCGCGGCGTGCAGAACCCGCGCACATTCTTGGAATTTTGGCCTTCCTACGTCTTAGCGCATCGTCAACCGCTCACACGCATGTTTCATTCTGTGGGCACTCTCGTCGGCTGGGCGCTCCTGCTCGCGGCCATTGTTTTCCGGCAGCCGTGGTTCATTCTGGCGGGTTTGCTAGTCCCGTATGCTTTTGCTTGGATTTCGCACTTCTTCGTCGAACACAATCGTCCCGCATCTTTCGATCACCCGTTGTGGTCGTGGCTTGCTGATCAGAAAATGGTTGCGCTGGTTCTGACGGGACGTATGAATCAGGAAGTGCAGCGGGTTACAGTATCCGAGGGTCCGGCAACATCACGCTAAATATTTCCCCAACTTAAAACTCTGCGTTAGATTATTCCATCCGGCCCGCTATCACCTGCTTGCCGCTTGTGCGAATCTCGATTGCGAGCGGCGGGCGAATAGCCGACCCTTGTGCAACCTGCCCTCGCACCAGCCTTCCCGCCGAGTTCGTCCCGTATCGCGTCATGTCGAAAACGGTGCGATTGCATGGATCGCCGACCATAGGATGTTCTGCTCTGTAGTGATACTGTTTCTCGAGTTTTTGAAGATCCGTAACATATTCCAGATCGCAAGTGCCGAATGGCTCCCGTAACAAGAATCCCCAAAGGTTTCCGCCCGGCATTCGTATCACGATCGCCTTAGTTTGGTCGCCCGTCGATTGGTCCCGATATATAAATCGTTTTGACGACCATACCCTTTCAAGTTCATCGGTCGTGGCGATTTCCCCCGGGCCAGTAGGCAGTTGTTCCGCAGGTGCGGCGGCTGCTACGGCAATCGGCGCGCTTGCATGCACGGGAGCAGGAGCGACTTCCTCCGAGGGCCGCTCGCGGCTCAACCACGCGACTCCGATTCCAACCACGATTGCAGCTACGATTGTGACCGTGAGCCACTTCGGCGGCATTTGCATTTCAGACAGTCTAAATTTCGAGGACGCCGTCTTGCTTCTCGGTCTTGCCGTAATTGGGACGCCGGGGATGTTCGGCTGAGTAGGTTTAAAAGGATCGTACGGCTTGTTTTCGTCAGACATAGTGGGCTGGAATGGGACTCTCAGATTGAATCGTCCAGCATCCGATTGCAAGAGGCGAGCGTGCGCCGGGGTTTACCTTTTCGCATGCCGTTCTATGCCGGAGAAATGCAGTCGGAATCCCTGAGAATGAACCGTGCTAAGCGGGGCGTTTGATTCGAACCGACTGGTTCGCGACGTATTCGTGCACATTCGATAGAACCAACAGCAACTCGAGCATGCGGTCTCGCTGTTCGGGGTTCGGCTCGTCGGCCCCCTCCTCCAGATTCTTTACCACCGCCAATGCATCCGAGAGCAGCCATTCCAGTCCTTCCGAATCCAGCGAGCGCCCCTCGCGGCAGCGGCCCAGCGCCTCATCCGTGCGCACAAATGCTTCATCCACAAAATGGTCCAGACATAGTTGCGCGCTAGTCAGCGCCGCTGGAATCCGACTTGCACACCCAGCCCTGTGACAATTTCCGGGTACGGTGGCATTCATCACATACACCCCAAATTCTCGAGTAGTTGCTACCTCAAGGTACGGCGAGATTAACACATTTTTTTAGCAGCGAGCAGGCATGCACCGAAAAGCACAATAGCGTATCGAAACACGGGTCAGGCAGGGAAAAGCCGAGAGAAAAACGCAGAAGTCGAGGGGCGCTCGCCGCACGCCCCCCGATTCTAGCTTTGTCAGTGAATTTGAATGCTTCCCGAACTCGTGCTCAGTTCCACTACCGGGCCGCCCGCTCCTACTTTGCCTTGCAGCTCGCGAGGAGTGATTTTGCCCTGCACGCTTATAGTATGCGTCGTCTCGATGTTTCCCGAGCTGGTTCGCGCCACGACGTTGAAGGCAGCCTGCGGCGGAAAATCCACGCTAACATTTCCCGATCCGCTGTGCAGCCGCCAATCTCCCGTCGGATCCCCCTGAGCAGTGATGCTGCCGCTGCCCGTGCTAACCTTCGCTGCGCCTTTCACACCCTTCATCTGGACATCGCCTGATCCTGTGCTGATATCCACATCTCCGGCGGCCGTCTGTTCGAGTTTTACGTCGCCGCTTCCACTCGACGCAGTCAGTCCGCCACCAATCCCAATCGCGCGAATCGTTCCGCTGCCGGCAGAAGCATGAGCGCTTCCNNCCAATATTCTTTGCGTGCAATCCTCCCGACCCGCTATTCATGTCCACCGGTCCGCCAATTCCATCGGCGATTTGGTCTCCCGACCCTGATTCAGAGCGCAACTTCGTTTGAGCCGGCACAATTAATTCGTAGCTAATCGAAATATTGCGTTTCCAATCGCGGTTCTCGATGTGTCCCACGCGAATGGTATTGCCGTTTTGCTCGATAGGAGGATTGTTTTCGATTTCGTGGATGCGTTGCTCCGCGTCTCCCCAGCCGCTCGCGTGAATCTTGGCGTGGATTTCCACCTTCGTGGAATCGCCGGTTCTCACCGTAATGTCCCCGGAACCGGTTTGCACATCCAAATCCACCGGCCCGGTCACACTCAACGTGCGATCGAAATGTCCTTGGCTGTCTCCGGCCAAGGCAGGAAGTGCCGTCAAACTGGCGGCCAGTGCCACCAACAAGAACAATCCCGGAACTGCGCGCAGACGAACTCTCATCTTCACTCCTCCTATGCGAATTGAACCCACCCAAGCAAGAGGTACGCAATACGTCGCTGAAAAGTTCAGACGCACAATCGCGTTTCAGGTGAGCACGAAATGGCGTGTTATTCCGGCCGCGTCGTCCACTTTATCTGCTCCGCGTTTTTAGGGAATGAACGAGCTTACCTGACAATCGAAAGAGCAGAAGGCAGGTTTAGGCGGCCGCGCCGTGGCATTTCTTGTACTTTTTTCCCGAACCGCAGGGACAGGGATCGTTGCGCCCGACCT
>PKWH01000110.1:0-2455 GCA_003131985.1 Acidobacteriota bacterium
CCAGGCCGCCCGGAAGTCTGTCCCGTCTTTGCCTTTCACAAATTATTTTCGCCACCCGACACAATTGCCTGGGCCGACCAAGGCTGCCGCACCGCGGGCATCGGCTGCGTGGAATGCAAGAACGCTATGGCCGATAATCTCGTGAAATGGATCGAGCCGGTTCAGACACGCCGCAAAGAATTTGAAGCGCATCCGCAGCGGGTTTGGGATATCCTCGATGCCGGATCGGACGAGGCGCGCAAAGCCGCCAAGCGCACCATGAAGCGCGTGCGGAACGCAATCTTCAAATGGGAGGATGCGCGACAGCGGCCATCGACTGCAGCAGGGAATGCGTCTGGCGGTAGCTAGAAAGCACTGTCATCCCGAGCGCAGCGAGGGATATGCTCTTATCTTGATGTTCGACCGAGGCAGGTGGAATGGCGTCACCCTATCGCATTAATTTGCCGGTGTACGAAGGCCCGCTCGATCTTCTGCTCGATTTAATTCGCAAGCAGGAGATGGACATCCACAATATCCCCATCGCGAAAGTCACCGAGCAATATCTCGATTATCTTCACCAGCTCGAAAAACTTGACGTCAACGTCTCGGCCGATTTCATTTACATGGCCGCTTCGCTGATTCACATCAAGTCGAAAATGCTTCTGCCTCCCGATCCGCTCGCCGGACCCGAAGAGCAAGACCCGCGCGACGAACTCGTTCACCGCCTCCTGGAACACGAAAAATTCAAGAACGCCGCCCAACTCCTCTACCAGAGGCAGCAAGTGGAGGATCACGTCTGGTCGCATCCCGACCGCACACTATACGCCGGCGACGAAGTCCAGGGCGAATTGGTGATTTCGCTCGTGGACTTGGTGAAAACATTCCAGCAAATCCTCGAACGCAAAAAAGACATCAAGAAATTCGAGCTGCACCATGAAACGGTGACCATCGCACAGATGATGGACCGTCTCCGCCAGCGACTGACTGGAAATGACGAGCCCATTTCGCTGATCGATTTCTTCGAAACCTGCGAAACGCGCAACGCGATGATCGTTGCGTTGCTCGCGGTCCTGGAAATGGTGCGCATGCAGGCCGTCATGCTGGTGCAATCCGAGCTTTTCTCCGATATTCGTTTGCGCAAACACAAAATGTTCGACGCCGTATTCGCTGGGCCCGATGCCATGTCGCAAATCGAGGAGCAATATCTGTGACCATGACTCCGCAAGAACTTCAAGCCTCGCTCGAAGCTATCATTTACGCAGCAGACGAGCCCGCTACGCTCGACCAGATCGCCAAAGCGCTCGCAGTGGAAAAATCCGAAGCCCGCGCCGGACTGGACCTGTTGGTCGCCACTTACCAAACGGACGATCGCGGGATCGAAGTTCGCAAAGTTGCCGGCGGTTGGAAGTTTTATACCAAAGCCCAGCATCACGACGCCGTTCGGAAATTCATCAAGAGTTTGCAGCCGCCGCTACGGCTCACCATGCCCGCGCTCGAAACTCTCGCAGTGATTGCCTACAAACAGCCCGCCACAATTCCCGAGATCAACGAAATTCGCGGCGTGAATGTCGGTGGCGTGATCAAGACGCTTCTCGAAAAGCGCCTGATTACCACCGCTGGCCGCAAAGAAGTGATCGGCAGGCCGATTCTTTATCGCACTTCGAAGCAATTCCTAATGCGCTTCGGCCTTTTCGATTTAGACGAGCTTCCCAGCTTGAAGGAATTCGAAGCTCTCGCACAAGCCGCCCTCGGCGACGACACCGGCATTGCTCCAGCCGAACCGGAAGACCCCGCTATCGCACCCGAAGCGTCGGCTGAATCGGTGTCGATCAGTGACAAAACAGCAAGTTCAACTGAGGCTCCGGGTCAGTCGAATCCTAACAGCACCGAACGTTCCGCGGACGAAGCCGACAACGCGCGCGCAGCGGTGGCGTCTGCCGGCAAAGGTTCATCCGAGCAGGCGACCTAACTCGAAAAATGTAATTTCTCGTTCCGTGCTAATCTGTACTGTCGGTTCACGTCCGAATTTCATGCTCGAAAGACTCCAAAAAATTATCGCGCGCGCAGGAATTGCCTCCAGGAGGCATGCGGAGGAGCTCATCTCTTCCGGAATGGTCACCGTCAACGGGCGCACCGTGACAGAGATGGGAACGAAGGCGGACGAGTCGCGCGACCATATCAAAGTAAATGGAAGGCTCCTGCGTCCGGAAAAAGAGCGAATCTATCTTCTGTTGAACAAGCCTCCGGAAATCGTTTCCACTATGAGCGACCCGGAAGGCCGCCGCGCGCTCAGCGATCTGTTGCACGGAGTTACCCAGCGCGTATTTCCGGTCGGTCGGCTCGAATACCACGCCATGGGCCTCGTTTTTCTTACGAATGACGGAGATTTGGCAAATTTGATGTTGAAGGCGAATTTGCCGCAGACGTATAGCCTGAAACTTAAAACTTTGCTGACTTTTGAAGAAATCGAAAACCT
>PKWH01000110.1:2544-2815 GCA_003131985.1 Acidobacteriota bacterium
CCGGGCGTCATAACGCCTCGGCGCATGCGCGTAAAGCGGCGCCCTTTTGCACCGAAACCAAAGCCAAGCCCCAAAGCAAAGAGGCCTTTCGCATCGGCGCAGGATGCGCGCTCTTTGCGCCCCGAACGCGGTCGCGGGGCTGTGCCCGCTGTAGGGCAGCCAGCGAGCAACGGAACTAAGAATCATTCACCGTCACCGGGCCAGGTCGCTTCCAAGCCGCGGAGAGCAACCCCGAGTTTCCGAAATCGCACGGAACGGCGCCCGCACGACA
>PKWH01000196.1:0-1978 GCA_003131985.1 Acidobacteriota bacterium
CGCGAGGACGGCCGAGTTTCTTGACTACCGCGTCGTGAAGGCGGTGGCGCATGTCTTCGGGAAGCGGGGCGGGTTCGGAGTTGCAGTAGATCTGAATGGTCTTCTTGGTGGTATCCACGATTAGTTTGCAGTTCTTGCACTTGGCCAGGTGCACTTCGATCGAGACGCGCAATTCAGGATCGAGCGCCTCATCCAGATAATCTTCCAACTCAACAACGATGGTCTTGCAATTCACTGAATTTCACTCCGTCGAAAATATTTGTTCAGTTTCTGCCGCAATTTCAGGCGCGCGCGAAGGAGCCTGGATTTCACGGCCGGGACTGAAAGCCCAAGCGCCTCGGCCGTCTCTTCGGTCGATAATTCTTCGATGTCGCGCAACTGGAAAACGATTCGAAAAGATGGGTCTAAATCACCGATTACTTCGGAGAGAATATCGGAAAGCTCGGTTTGCTTGTAGCGATCTTCGGGCGAAGGACCCCAGTCTTCTATCTCGCGTGGTATCAAATCTTCGCCGGTATTCACTTCTTCGTCGATGGAAACCACATTGGGGCGGCGCTTGCGCAATTTCATAAGCGCTTGATTCACGGCGATGCGCACGAGCCAGGTATAGAAGCGGGAGTTGCCTTGAAATCCGGAGAGATGTTCGTAGGCCTTTAGAAACGCTTCCTGCATCACGTCTTCCGCATCTTCGCGGTTCTGAGTGATGTTCTGGGCCAGGCGCAAAATTTTGCGTTCGTAGCGGCCCACCAGGGTTTCGAAAGCGGTAATGTCGCCGCCCTGGGCCGCAGCCACGAGAATGGGTTCGTCTTCCTTCACCACTTGGGAGGGAAGGGAACGCGGTTGCGCCGGGTTCTCGCCTGCCGGATTCATTTTGGATGCGCTCATTTCGACGTATCTCGCAGAGAGAAGGGTAGCACAGGTTGAGNNGGCGAACCGAACCGGACGGCTAGCCTTGACAGGCTGGGCCACGGGAAGTATTCTATTTACCGAACGAACGTTCGAACGGAAGCGCGCGTCTCCTTTATGCCAAAACCTTCTGTGCCACAGCCCGAGCGCCAAGAAAAACTTCAAGTGATTCTGCGCCACGCCGCGCAAGTTTTCTGCGAGAAGGGTTACGAAGGCGCTTCGATACGCGACATCAGCAGGTCGAGCGGCGTTTCTCTGGCGGGGTTGTATCACTACATCAAGAGCAAGCAACAACTTCTGTACTTGATTCAAATCCACACGTTCAAAACCATTCTTGCGCAACTGGAAAATAGCCTGTCCGGCGTTATGGAACCGGTTGAAAAGTTGCGCATTCTCGTACACAACCATTTGGATTATTTTCTGCAGCACCCTGTGGAGATGAAGCTTTTGGCCCATGAGGACGAAGCGCTGGAAGGTACGTTTCGCAAGGAAGTGCTGGAAGTAAAGAGGCGGTATGTGGAAATCGCGCTGGAAATTTTCGAAGAGATGCGCGGAGCCGGAGTGGCGCGGCGATTGAATCCGCGCGTAGCCGTTCTGTCGCTTTTCGGAATGATGAATTGGACGTACACGTGGCACCGCGCGGAAATGGATCCGCGGGCTGACGCGCTGGCTGAAACGATTGCGGGAATGTTTTTGCACGGAGTAATGAACGGGCATGGAGATACGCGTGCGAAATCCGTGCGGCCCGCCGGGGCACGCTTGCGGAACCGCCGCGCGCGGGCGGATAATCTTTAGATACTGATCGAACAAATGCTTAAAATAATTTCCCGGAGGAAATAATGGCGACGATGCAGGCGGTAGAGCAGAAGCAACTGATTCACTACGGAGTAGAAGGTGGAGTGGCGATCATCGAGATGGATGACCCGCCGGCGAATACCTATACCTACGAAATGATGCAGCAGATTGACACCGCGATTTTGCAGGCGCGTATGGACGAGAATGCACACGTGATCGTTTTGCGCGGCAAAGGCGAGAAATTCTTTTCGGCGGGCGCGAGCATCCCCATGCTCAC
>PKWH01000196.1:1985-8269 GCA_003131985.1 Acidobacteriota bacterium
ATCGGTTTGCCGGAAGTGAATCTCGGCGTGTTGCCGGGAACTGGCGGGACGCAGCGGTTGTCTCGCGTGGTGGGACGCGCGCGCGCGATTGAGTTGATGGCCACCGGACGCACGTTCAGCTTCGAAGAGGCGCTGGAGTTCGGGTTGATTCATTACATCTATGAGAAAGAGACTTTCTGGGAAGAAGTGATGGCGTACGCAAAGCAGTTCTGCCCGCCAAACAAAGCTTCCCGCGCGGTTGGCCGCATCAAGCGCGCAGTTGTGACGGGCTCTGAGGTCGGATTCGGTGAAGCGCTGGGCATCGAGCGCGAGATGCAGCAGCTTCTCTTCACCAGCGAAGACGCCAAGGAAGGTTTGAAAGCGTACGTGGAAAAGAGGCAACCTGAATTCAAGGGGAAGTAAGAGAGGGCCGATATAGCAGATTCAGGTGCACGCGAAATACGAGCGGCGAATCTAAAGGACGGAATGCGCACACTGCCCGATTATCTTCGTAAGGGAATGAAAATGATATTGGTGGGCGCCAATCCAGGCGACCGTTCGGCGCGAGTGGGGCATTACTACGCCGGCCGGGGCAACCAGTTTTGGCCGATGATGTATGAATCCGGAGTGATTCCGGAGCCGCTCGGTTACGAAGATGACCGTCGGGTGCTGGAATTTGGAATCGGGATGACGGATCTGGTAAAGCGCCCCACCCGTGGGGTGGAAGAAATCGAGCGGCAGGAATTTTCCGAGGGTCGCGTGTTACTGGCGCAGAAGCTGGAAGACTTGCGGCCGCGAGTGATCGCGTTCAACGGAAAGATGGTTTACGAGAAATTTACGGGGCGGGTATGCAAGTTGGGTTTGCAAAAGGAAAAACTTTACGGCGCGCAGGTGTTCGTGCTGCCTTCGACGAGCGGTGCAAATGCCGGGACGGATCGCGGAGTGAAAACGCGGTATTTCAAGAAGCTCGCTGCGCTGCTGAAAAGTCTGAAAGATTAAGGGAGCAACGTAATGGCAGCAACTACTCAACAAAACGCCGCGAATCAACTGGTGCTCGAGGAGCGCGACGGCAGGATTGTCACATTGCGTTTGAACCGGCCGGACAAACTGAATGCGCTGAACGTGGAATTGGGGCGCGAGCTGGTTCACGCGCTGATACGCGCTGGCGAGGATAAAGGGATTGGCGCTATCAGACTCATAGGAGCGGGCCGGGCGTTTTGCGCTGGCGGCGATCTGGAACTTCTTCACGATTTGCGAAAACGCAAGGACTCGAAGGAACTCGAAAACCTGCTGGTTTCGGGAAAGGAAATTTGCCTGGTGATTGCAGGGATGCCGAAACCGGTGCTCGCGGCTGTGAATGGACCGGCGGCCGGCGGAGGAATGAATCTGGCCCTTGCGTGTGACATGCGCGTCGGATCCGATCAGGCGAAATTCGCCCAGGCGTTCGCGCAGATTGGGCTGTACCCGGATTTCGGAGGAACCTTCTTTTTACCGCGGCTTGTGGGACGCGCCAGAGCCGCAGAATTATTCTGGACTGCGGAGAAACTGGCGGCGGGAGACGCTCTTAGGATGGGCATCGTTAGCCGGATCATCCCGGCAGCGCAATTCGAGGAAGAAACCAAAAAAATCACGCAGGATTTGGCTGCGGCCGCGCCGCTCTCGGTTCGCGATTCGAAGCACGCCATGACGAGCAATAACCGCGCCGAGCTGACCGCTGCGCTGGACGAGGAAATCCGGCTGCAGATTCATTGCTTCCAGTCGGAAGACTGTCTGGAAGGCCTGAACGCGTTTTTCGAGAAGCGCAAACCGAATTTTCGCGGTCACTGAGCGCAGAATTTGGCGGGCCATGCGGATGCGCGATGGATCGCTCGGCAAAGAGTTCTTAAAGTTAAGAGCTTCAGAAAATGGGAGGGATTTCATAAATGTCCGCTACACGCATTGCTACGTTCGATGATTGGGTGGATTTATTCCGCGTTTGGCGCAACGACATCGGGGTGAATTATTCCGAAATCGACAGCTATCATTTCGAGGCGAAGTTCGGGCCTACACGGTCCAACGAAATTGAATTCGGCGCATTCAAAGGACGCCCGAAATGGCAAAAGGTGCTGGATATTCCGGACCAGCGAATTCGCGATGGCCTGATGAACCTGATTATTTATCAAGGCGACACGGAATTTGCCTCCGTGGAGCAGCAGCGGCGCCTCTTCGAACATTCGCCGAGCGAGCACGACCGCAAGTCGCTATGCCGCGTTGTGACGGAAGAAATGCGTCACGGCTGGCAGATGTGCCACCTCCTCATCAATCACTTTGGCTACAGCGGAAAAGTGGAAGCGCAAAAAATGCTGGAGCGGCGCGCGTTTGAATCGAAGCGCTTGCTGGGCGCGTTCAATCAGGAAGTGGCCAACTGGCTGGACTTCTTCACTTACACGGATTTCGTGGACCGCGATGGAAAGTTCCAGCTCACCATGCTGAGTTATTCGGGCTTCGAGCCGCTAGCGCAATCGATGAACCCAATGCTGCGGGAAGAATCGTTCCATCTGGGCACGGGGCATGACGGGCTGAAGCGAATTGTGAAGGCGGAAGTGGTGCCGCTCAATATCGTTCAGAAATACGTGAACAAATGGATTCCGGTCAGCTACGACTTGTTCGGAGTGGATCAGTCGAGTTCCGCGCACTGGTTTTACGTTTGGGGATTGAAGGGGCGTTACGACGAGGCCCAGACGCAGCAGGAAGTGGACCTCGGTCACATGAACGAGCACAATCGCCATCTTTATTTTCTGGAATGCGAGAAATTGATCGAGCAGATTAACAAGCACGTCCCGGCTGGCGCAGTCCCGCTCTACGTTCCAGACATGAAATTCAACCGGCACATCGGTGAGTTCGCCGATCAGCCCTACAGCGTGACGGGCGAGCTGCTGTCGCCGGAAAAATATGCGGAGCATTTGAAGGAAACGTTACCGCAGCCGGAAGATATCAAGCTGGTGGCCGAAATACAGGACAACGAGCCGAAGTGGGTTTCTCCGAAAGGGAACATGGACTTATCGTGACGGCTCGGCCGGAAGAGGAGGTGGCCAGCCGTGGTTATACTTTCAGCGAGCTGATGGTTGCGGCGGCGGCCAGAGAAATCGGCGACGGGGAACTCGTATTTGTTGGGATGCGTCTGCCGATGCTGGCTTTTCTGGTGGCTCGGCGCACTCACGCTCCGCGCGCTGTGGGACTCTTCGAAAATGGCGTAGTCCGCGAAACACCTTCGCTTGAACTTCTTTACACCATGGGCGATCCGCCGAATCTTCTTCGCGCCACGCAATGCGGTCAAATGCTCGATGTGATGTCGCTGCTGCAGCAAGGCCGCGTAAACGTGGGCTTTCTCGGAGCTGCAGAAGTGGACCGCTTCGGCAATCTGAACGCCACCTGGGGTTTTCGAAATGAAGAAAAGCAACGCTTGCCGGGATCGGGCGGAGCTTGCGATATTGCGTGCCTCGCGCAGCGCACCGTGGTTTTGCTTGCACACGATCGAAGCCGGCTAACGGAGCGCGTGGGATATATCACCTCGCCAGGCTACGGGACCGGCAAGAGTTGGCGGCGAGCGCAGGGCTTGCCTGTGAATTCCGGTCCTTCGGCCGTGATCACGACGCTCGGTGTGATTCGTTTCGGTGAAGACGGCGAAGCGTATCTGGCGTCGGTTCATCCGGGAGTGAGCGTGGAAGAAGTCCTGGCCAACACCGGATGGGCGCTGCGCGTGGCCGATGAACTTGTTGAGACACTTCCACCTCGCGATGAGGCGTTGGCCGTGATGCGCGAGCTGGATCCGAATCATTTCTGGACTCGCTGAATCGAGTAGCACGCCGAAAAATTATGGCTGAATCAAAATTGATGGCGATGGGCGACGCGATCGCGCGGCACGTGCCTTCCGGCTCGATGGTGCTTCTCGGCGCGCAACTGGAACAGATGATTCCGTTCGCCGCGGGGCACGAGCTGATACGGCAGGGACGGCGCGATCTTACGGTCGTGGGTCCTATCTCGGACATTTTATTCGATCAGATGATCGGCGCGGGTTGCGTGTCGCGCGTGATGGCCGCCTGGGTGGGGAATGTTTCGGCGGGAGTGGGATACTGTTTTCGCCGGGCCGTGGAGCAGGCAGTCCCGCGAAAGATCGAAGTGGTGGATTACTCTAATTTTACGATGGCGCTAGCGCTGCATGCGGCGGCGCTCGGCGTGCCGTTCCTGCCGACATACGCGACACTCGGCAGCGATCTGCTGAAGAAAAACGGAAATCTACGCGAGTTTTCTTCGCCCGTCAGTGAAGAAAAGCTTGTTGCAGTGCGCGCGCTCCGGCCGGACGTGGCGATTTTGCACGTGCAACGCGCGGACGCTCAAGGCAACGCGCACCTTTGGGGCAGCCTGGGCGTGGCCGTTGATGGTGCGCGAGCGGCGAGGAAAATAATCATTGTGGCCGAAGAAATTGTCGAGCCCACCGTGATTTCGTCAGACCCGAATCGCACGCTCGTGCCGGGATTTTTGGTTGAAGCGGTGGTGCATGAACCGGGCGGCGCGCATCCTTCGCCGGTGCAGGGTTACTACGGGCGCGATCACGCATTTTTCGCGCAGTATCACGAGCAGACGCGGCGCGTGGAGGACTTTGAGGATTGGCTCTCGCACTGGGTGGTGCGTGTGAGCGATCGCAGCAAATATTTGAAGCAAGTCGGTGTGGGGCAAA
Source organism: Acidobacteriota bacterium (assembly GCA_003131985.1). Taxonomy (GTDB): domain Bacteria; phylum Acidobacteriota; class Terriglobia; order Acidiferrales; family UBA7541; genus Palsa-295. The sequence continues at coordinate 6,682 of PKWH01000196.1, forward strand.
TGCAAAACTTGGGAGTGAAAGATCACGCTTATACTGTTCCCGCGGACTTCGGTTACTAATGGCAGAAGATCTCTACGCAAACATGGAAGTTGCGCCAGGCGAGGTGAAAAACAAGCTTGCGCGAGGCGAGAAATTCGTTTTCGTGGATGTCCGCGAAAAATGGGAATACGACACCACGCACATTGAAGGTTCGGTGCTGATTCCGCTCCGCGAGATTCCGGCGAATCTGGCGCGACTGGAAGCTGCGGACGAAATTGTGCTGTTCTGCCACCACGGGATGAGAAGCTTGGACGCCGCGGCATGGCTGCGCTCGCAAGGCGTGAAAGGCGCGCGGTCGATGGCAGGCGGGATTGACCGCTGGTCGGCAGAAATCGATCCGACCGTACCGCGCTATTGAACGCGGAGAAACGCGAGAGGAACCAAAGCATGGCCGTTAAGAAAGCAAATAAAAGAGCGCGTAAACCGGCGAAGATGGGGAAGAAAATTGAATTCTTGCACAAGCCTTCGTGCACAACCTGCCGCAAAGCACGGGCCTACATGGAAAACCTCGGCTTCGGCATGCATTTCCGCGATCTGGGTAAAGAGCGATTGAGCGCGGCGGAACTCGAGAAATTGATCGGCGATCGAGACCACAGGCAATTTCTGAACACGCGCAACGAGCTTTACCGCACGAAGAAAATGAAGGACCATCCACCGTCGCGCGAAGACGCCATTCGGATGATGGCGGCGGAGCCAAATTTGATTCGGCGTCCGGTGATTGTCGCGGGCGGACGTGTGGTGCTCGGATTCGATCAAGAGGGGATCGATCGAATCTAGCCGAAGAGTGAAGCCCGCGTTTTACAATAGGCAGTCAGGAGAAGCCAAGCTTGCCGCCGATTATAGACATTCATATTCACGTGCAGCCCAACGACGCGATCAAACCGGAAGCCCTCGAATTGGTCCGCAGGGGGCGCCGCGACAACGACGAGATTTTGAAGTACGCGGAGAGCGCCAAAGAGTTCCTGAAGTTCCTGGACGACGCGGAAATCGAGCGCGCGGGAATCATCAACTACGTCAGTCCGGACGTGATCGGNNGTGCATCCAAAATATATTTTCGATGCTGCTGCGGAAGTTACGCGGCTGAAAAAGCTTGGAATTCGCGGGCTGAAGGTTCATCCCTCCCACCAATTGTTTGCGCCTAACGAGTATCGCAGCGGTCTGGGGCCATTGCGCGCGATGTATGAAAGGGCGGAGGAGCTTGGTTTGCCGGTGATGATTCATACCGGGACGTCGATTTTTCCTGGTGCGCGAAATGTGTACGCGCAGCCGATGCTGGCGGACGACGTTGGCGTGGATTTCCCCAACCTGGTTGTGATCCTGGCACATGGTGGCCGTCCGCTGTGGATGAACGAGGCATTTTTCCTCGTTCGCCGGCACAAAAATATGTACATGGATATCTCGGGTATACCGCCGCAGAAAGTGATGGAGCATTTTCCTCGCATCGAGGAGATTGCGGACAAAGTCTTGTTTGGGACAGACTGGCCGGGGCCCGGAGTTCCGGGAGTGAAGGGTAATATCGAGAAGTTTCGCGCGCTGCCGATTGCGCCGA
>PKWH01000020.1:0-1756 GCA_003131985.1 Acidobacteriota bacterium
TTGCACGCGGCGAAAAGAGGACATCAAACTTGGCGAACCACAAATTGAAGGCGGTTTTGGTTCTTCTCGCGATCTTGGCAGTATCGCTGGGACTGAGCCCCACTCTCGTCGCGCACCGGCTCCAGCCGGCCGCATCCAGCGCGCAGGCGCCCTCGTCTCCAGCCGCNNACCGCCTACACGCTTCCTCCTGAAACCTACAAAAAGGCGCGTGACCTGAGCCGCATCCATTTCCGGTTCGCCTTAGTCGGCTTCGTTTACGGACTTTTCGTTTTGTGGCTCGTCCTGCAACTCAGGCTCGCTCCAAAGTATCGCGACTGGGCGGAGAAATTCTCATCCAAGCTTTTTCCCCAAGCTCTCGTTTTCGTGCCGCTGTTCCTTATAACCGCCGCCATTCTCGGCTTGCCCGCTGACATTTATGAAAACTGGGTTGAGCGAAAGTTTGGAATCTCCATTCAGAGCTGGGGTTCGTGGGCCTGGGATTGGACCAAAGGCCAGTTACTTGGCATTGCGCTTGGAATTTGTCTCATCTCGATACTTTACCGCGTGATTCGACGCAGCCCGCGCCGTTGGTGGTTCTATTTCTGGTTAATCTCCTTGCCCATTGCGGTTCTCCTCGTTTTCCTTCAGCCGCTGGTTGTAGACCCCATGTTCCACAAATTTGAGCCGCTAGCGCAAAAGGATCCCGCCCTCACCGTCAGCCTGGAACAAATGGTTCAGCGCGCCGGACAAAGCATTCCGCCGGAGCGGATGTTCTGGATGGGAGCTGGCGAAAAAACCACGAGCCTGAACGCGTACGTCACCGGCCTCGGTGCTTCCAAGCGAATTGTGGTTTGGGATACCACCATCGCCAAGATGACCACGCCGCAGATCGTCTTCGTCTCAGGACACGAAATGGGTCACTACGTTCTCAACCANNTCGGACGATTGGCTGGGTTCTCGCGCGCTGGGGCGCCCGATGGGGAATTCGCGACTTGAACGATTGGGCCTCGTTTCCAGCGCTCTTGCTCCTGCTCTCCATTTTCGGTTTCATCGCCGGGCCGATCAATAGCGCTTTCAGCCGTCACATCGAGCATCAAGCGGACCAGTACGGCTTGGAAGTAACTCACGGCCTCACGCCCGACTCCGGCCAGACCGCCGCGCAATCGTTTCAGGTGTTGGGTGAAGTGGACCTTTCCGATCCCGAGCCGAATCCGGTGAACGTGTTTCTGTTTTATTCGCATCCGCCAATTCCGGATCGCATCATCTATTCGCTTACCTACAATCCTTGGGCAAATGGCGGAACAGGCGAGTTCGTAAAATGATTTTTCGTTGCGTGGTGAACAGCGCTAACGCCGCGCGTCGATCCTCATGCGAATCCCGTTTCGCGGACGCAGGGTCACCAGCGCCTCCGGCACAATTTTCTGGCCCGCGACGAGTTGAAGTTGGAACTTCTGCGCGACCGTCGCAATCACCAGCACCGCTTCCATCAACGCAAAATTCTGCCCGATGCACCGCCGCGGCCCGTCGCCGAACGGAAAATATGCGCCCGCAGGCAGCCGGTCTTCGAGACCGTCGAGCCAGCGCTCCGGCCGAAACGCCTCCGGATCGTCGAAGTAGCGCGCATCGCGATGCATCACCCACTGAGCCATGATGATCGTCGAGCCGGTCGGAAAATCGTACCCGCCAATCGTGCACGGCGCGATGGAAGTCCGCGCCAAAATATACGCGGGCGGATACAGCCGCAGCACTTCGTTCACAACCGCCAGCAAGTACGGCA
>PKWH01000020.1:1895-3199 GCA_003131985.1 Acidobacteriota bacterium
ATCCTGTACACCAACGAATCGAGGAACTTCGTCTCGCGCTGGGCGCGGCGGTTCGCGGGAGTGGGCCAGCTCTCCGGCACTTTGATGGGGAAACGCGCCTTGCGCAGCGAATAGCGCACCAGAAAATCCAGCGAGCGNNTCCTCCCCGTCCCCCCATTTGCGGATTTGCACCTCCGCGCTTTCCACCATCGTCGAGGCGTACTCGTTGATCCGGCTGCGGTGGAACGCAGGCTGGGCTAACCGTCGCTGACGCCGCCAGAAGTCTCCTTCACTGATGAGCAGGCCTTCTCCCAGCAAACGCCCAGTCACATCTTTCGTGAGCTTGCTCTTGTGAAACTTGCTCTGCTGAATCACGTTCACTTGCTCGATGTAGTCCGGATGATTCAGGAAGATGCGGCCGTCAGTTCCGATCGGTATCCTGACGATGTCGCCGTACTCCCGCGCGATACGTTGCAGCGTCCCGAGCGGGTCGTGCAGCACCTGCAACGCCATGCCCAGGAGCGGCAACCCTTTGGGCCCAGGTGGAACGCGCCTTCCGTTGGTGGATGGTTTGTTGCTCATTCCGATTCGCCCCGAAATTCCGCGAGCGCCCTCTCCGCTTTGTGGTACGTCTCATTACCTTACTTTACTTCATAAATCTTTGCAGCTTCGGCACGGGACGGGAATCAAATGATTGAGACGAGTTACTTACGGCTTCCCATAAAGTGCGGACGCGTTGGTGGTTTCACCAGGTTTCGGTAAGATACTCGCCAAGGGGATTTCGTGGATTTCGAAACGCCAGAGTGGCTCGCGCAGATCGAGGGTATTCTCGAGACGCTGAATGAAGGCGTGATCATTGCGGACGATTGTCCCCAAATCATCTTCGTCAACACAAATTTCGAAGAAATGACCGGCATCCCACGCGGCGATTTTATCGGATCGAACTTCGACAAATTCTTCACCCCGGAAGAAACTGAAACACTTAACAACCAAAGAGAAAGAGGTTTACAGGCAGGCCACAACCGTTTTGAGTTCGTATTGCCGCGCCACGACGGCGGCCGGCTCCCGGTCATCGTCAGCGCGCGATCCATTGAAGATCCGGACGGCCGGCGCTTTGCCATCGTCACGTTCACGGACATTTCCGAACAGAAGCGCGCGGAAGAAAGCCTGCGGACCGCGAATACGCTGCTGGAAGAACGCCAAAAGGAAATTGAAGAAGACCTCGTGCTGGCCGCGCGCGTGCAGCAAAGCCTTGCTCCCAAATCGCTCGTTTGGGGAAGCGTCCATGTGGAGACGTATTACCATCCCGTGCGCACGATCGGAGG
>PKWH01000345.1:0-11057 GCA_003131985.1 Acidobacteriota bacterium
AACAAAGTGAAGATATTTCAGCAGGGCGCGGCCGCAGGGCCGTTTCCAGAGCTGGCCGCGGGAGCGTATCCTTCCGCAATCACTGCGGACACAATTACGTTTTACGGCATCTTCAAAAAACTTCAGTAGCGTTCAGCGGTAATTCGGCTGTGTCACTCACTTCGGGAGCCAAGCTTACTTTGCATAGTTCTGAAGACTAACCTTGCTACGAGGCAAGCCTCAATAATACTGACGCCGAACACAACGGGTATCACCCAAGACGGCTGCTTTGGCTCCGATCTAAAGCCTATCAGATCTATCAGTCCTGTATTTATGGCCACCCAAACGAGGACGGCGAACGAAACAAAGAAAGAAACTATTCCAGCAAAGAACGCAACCCAGCCAGGCACATTGATTCTTCGTTCTCCCTGCCAGTCCATGTTGGAGTGAATTTTAACACTGTTGGTCACGCCTGTGACTTAAGACAAATTAATTCAACCATTTGATCTTTTCCGATCGCGAGCGTCTCGCACTATGTCTATCGAAACTTTTACGCCGTTGCCGCTGAATATTTTCAGCGCTTGGATCACGTTGCTCGATCCGTCTGACGTGCCACCGGGGATGTCGCCCTCGCTTGGGGACGTGGAATTTTTTCCTGGCGGAGTGCGGACGCGGCCGGGGCTGGTGCCGCAATTTCCTGTGGTGGCAGGCTCGCCACAGATCAACGGGCTGAAGACTTACGCCACGACGAATCTCGTTCAGCGAATGATCGCGCTGGATTCGATTGGCAATTTGTATAAGGAAACTTCGCCGGGAGTGCTTTCGGTGGTCGCGTCGGGGGGCAAGCCAGGACTTTATCTCGCGTCGGACACGCATTTCGGCCGCGAATACATGGGGTTTGGCGACGGGCTGATCGGGCAGGACATTCCGCGGCAGTATGACGATACGAATTTCGACCGAGTGAGCCAGATCGGGCCGGCGGAAGGACCCGTCGTCGCCGACGTTACCGACGCCGGCAACATTTCGCCTGGTGTACATCAGTGCTCGGTAATTTTTGTCACGCGGCAGGGATACATGACCGCACCGTCGCCGCCAACTACATGGACAGCGGCGGGCAGCAAGAAAGTCAACGTGACGAATATTCCTACCGGGCCTTCGAACGTGGTGCAGCGGCTGCTCGCGTTCACGGCCAGCGGTGGCGCCACTTTTTATCAGGTGCCCGCTACGATGACGATCAACGACAACGTCACGACTTCGCTCGAAGTGGATTTTACCGACACGATTCTGCTTAGTGGCTTGAGCGTGGAGAATTTGTTTGGCCAGATCGAGCTGCCGTGCCAGCTTGGCGTGGTGGATTATGCCGAACGGCTTTTCTGGTGGGGTGAACGCGCCAAGATGGACAACTGGCGCAATCTTTCGTTCGACGGTGGCTGGGACATTTCCGGCGACGGGCGTCCGCTCGGATGGCAACTCGACCCTACATTCGGCGCGGGAGGAAGCCGCGAGCCGAGTTTCTCGGTCTGGGGCGATGCGTATCGCATTACGGCGGATGGCGTCACCATCCAACGCGGAACGATCGCGCAGAATGCGATCACGGACGCGTTTGGCGATCAGTTGCTGGTGAACAACACGGATTATTCGGTGCGTGTGCGCGTCGCGCGCAGCGCAAATCTCTCCGCGGGGACCTTGCGCATCAACACTTTCAGTCCAACGGCGGGGCTAGTCGGCGCGGGACTCGTCGTTTCCGCGGCGCAGGCCACTGCTTCGTACCAGGAATTCACGGCGCAGCTCTTTCCTCCGCAAACTTCGCTGCCGACGGATCTGACGCTGCGCGTGTATGCCGACAGCACACCCGGGCCGAGTGGGGAGTCGTTTCTGGTTGACGATATCGAAATATTTCCGACTTTCGCTGCGCAGAATTCGTCGCTGGTGCGCGCTTCCGCTACGTCAGCGCCGGAAAGTTATGACGGCGTGTCCGGCATCCAGGAGATCGCTGTAAATAACGGGCAGGGAATTCGCGCCGCATTCAGCTTGCGCAGCAATTTGTATTTTGTGAAAGAACGCTCGATGTATGTGACCGCAACCGACGGAGTGAACGAGCCGGCGCTTTGGGGAGTGGAGGAAGTGTCGAACAAGGTGGGCACTCCTTCTGCGCACGGCGTGGGTTACGGCGAAGAATGGGTGGTGATCGCGGGCCGCTCGGGACTTTATTATTTTGACGGCAGCGAGCCGATCAAATTGTCGCAGGAAATTCAACCGACGTGGGACGCGATCAATTGGCAATACGGACAGTTGCTATGGGTGCAGGTGGACACGCAGCACAAACGCATCTACGTCGGCGTGCCGATGGGCGCGGCCACGCAGCCGAATCAGATTCTGATGCTCGATTACACGGAAGGAATGCAGGACCCGCTCGTCTCGATTTATACGGCGGCGGCGGAACGCTCGCGAAAATGGGCACCGTGGATGATTTCCGCGAATTCTTGCGGTTTGATTGAACGCTCGAACGGCGTGGCGCAGGTGTTTCTTGGCGCGAATAATTCCAGCGGAAAGATCTACGCGCTCACCGAAGGGCAGTTTTCGGACGACGGCGTCGCGATCAATTCGTTTTACTCCACGGCGTTTCTGGCGGCGACCGGATTGAGCGGCAGAAATTTGTTTGGCTACCTAACGGCTTACGTGCAGGGCGCAGGCTCGCTGTCGCTGACTTCGTTTTCGCCGGGTGACGTGAGCGTGCTTTCGCTAGGCGCCTGGACGCTCGCCGCGCCCGCTTCGCGCGACATGGAGCAGTTCACAAACGTACTGGCGGAGCGAGTGTCGTATCAGATTGGCACGAGCGTAGCGGGGTCGTGGTTCTCGATTACGAAACTCGTACCTTGGGCGAAGCCGGACCCGTTCGCCATAGTCCGCGGCACAAACTGACCAGCGAGTTGCGGTTCACCCAACTACGATGCTGAATATTTCGCAAATTGAGGCGCTGCGGCGCACGAATCCGCAGCTTTACGAAGCGATGCAGAGGCTGGCGGCGGCTTCGCTCGGGCCGAACCAGGGCTGGAGCATTGACAGCCAGATCACCGACGGCACGAATTTTGCGCGCGTGACCTCTGGCGCGCTTACGGGAAATCGGATCGACCCGACGAAGCCTGGCGTACTGATGAAAGGCTCGGTGCCGCCGACGTGGTCCGGTGGGTTCACGTACGTTTCCACCACCTCGAGCATCACGTGGTCTTGGAGCGGACTCACAATTTCGCGCGCCGACGGCACATCGACCTCGGTTGCTAACGGCTCGCTCGCCGTTGCGGGGCTCACAGCCGGCACTACATATTATTTTTATCCTTACTGGGACGACGTTGCCCTTGCGATCACGTGGGTGGGAGAGAACGCCGGAAGCGTGGGTTCGCCTGCGAATGCGCAGAGCGCGAAAACAAATGTCGCCGCGCAGCAGCAGGCGCTGCAAGGACGGGTTCCGCTTTCGCAAGGCGCGATGATGGCAGCCACCACCAGCAGTGGAACCGGAGGCGGTTCAGGCGGGGGAAGCGGAAGCTGTCTGCGTTCCGGAATGGTGGTGCAGGCGAAAGAGCGCGGCAACGTCAAGATCGAAACCTGCAAGGTGGGCGAATATCTTTGTTGTCCGTGCCACACGCACGGAGAGCCGTGGACGCGCATCGTGCGCCTGGAAGTGCGCGACGCGGATACATTCATCCGGCTGCATTTTTCTAATGACGAATCGCTAGATGTGACGCCGCACCACATTTTTACTCTCGCCGACGGTTCGCCGATGCGCGCGGAGCGTTTGTGCTTGAGCGATGTTCTGGTTGGCCGCTTTGGGCGGATTACCATAAGGAAAATTGAGGTCATCGTTGAAGAAGGGAAGAAGGTAACGGTGAGCTGCGAGCCGTATCATCAATTTTTCGCCGGCTGCGGCGCCGCCTCGATTTTGACGCACAACTATACTTTTTCTTCTTAACTTACACCTGCAGTTCATGTCCGCTCCATCCGCAATGACCGGAAAACGCTATTACCTCACGACGCTCGACGCATGGCATCGACGCGCTGCTCGATTTGTGAATTCGCACTGGCTCGCGCTGAGCGCCGCTGCAGCGTCTGTTGCGACGGGAGATGTCGCTACAGACGCAACGCCGATCCTAGTCCTCATCGAAGCGGACGAAGGCGCGCATCTCGCGCTCGAGGATGACGCTGCATTCGAAGCGCTGCCGCATCCTCTCGCGCACAAGCCGATTTCAGAGGCAGCGCAGACGGCACTCGCGTCTTACGGAATCGCGCCGGGCGCGACCACGTTCGACGCGGCCGAAGCTGTCGCGCGGGTGCATCCGCTCCTGCGCCACCGCGTGTTCTAGACGCTCGGGCTCGATCCTCGGTAACACGTGCACATTCGACCCTACACTAAAGCCGATCTCGACGCGCTGCGACGCATGCACGCGCAGCAAGGATTCGAGTACGCGTTCCCCGATCTTGCGGACCCGCTGTTTGTTTCGAAGCTGGTGGTGGAAGACGGCGCGGGGCGCGCGGTGATGGCGTCGCTGGCGCGGTTGACTTGCGAAATGTATCTGCTGGTCGCACCTGGGGAAGGGAATCCGCGCCAACGTTACGCGCGGCTGCTTGGGCTGCACCGCGCCGGTGAATGCGATCTTCTCTCGCGCGGTCTCCACGATGTGCACGCCTGGCTGCCGCCGCCTATCGCCAAGAAATTCGGCCGCCGCCTTGCGGCCCTCGGATGGGTTCGCGACGACGCATGGACGCCGTATTGCCGCCGCCTTGTTTTGTAATGTGGAAGTTGTCGTGCAGCTAGCTGCTAGGGTGGGATTCGATCCAGGTGCCGAGGAGTTTTGCGGCGTGCTCGCATAGTTTTTTGTCTTCGGAGGCGAAGGCAGCGCGGAAATGGCTGTCGATGTCCAACTCACCGACGACGTTCCCTGCGACGAAGATGGGCACGACGATCTCGGATTTGGTTTCCGCGGAACAGGCTAAATACCGCGAGTCGGCACCCACATCGTCGACGATGACCGTCTCGCCGCTGGATGCGGCGGCTCCGCAAATGCCTTGATTCAACCTGATGCGAGTGTGCGGGGTCATCGAGCCTTTGAACGGGCCGAGGACCAGCATATCTTCGGCGGGTTCTTTTTCGATCATGTAGAAGCCCACCCAGTTGTACTTCAGCAGATTTTTGTGGAGCAGCGCGACAATGCCCCCCATCAATTCGTGCGCGGAAGTTGCAGCTACGGCGAGACTGTCCAGTTCGGGAATGAGGTCTTTGGGTTCGGGATTCGCGTGAAACATACTGGCATTAAATCATGGCATGCCGGATTCGTGACCGCGCGCCGGTCAATTTTGTTTCCATCCGCGCAACCGGGCCGAATTGTAGCTGACCGTGGCTCGCAAGGGTGAGGATTTTGTTCTTCAGCGACGCGAGACCGCGTGTAGGCATTGACTAATTCTAAGACACGACTGTTACAAATCCTAAGCCACTAGCCACTCGTCACTAACTACTTTTTCCGGGGAGGAACTATGTCACGCGGAGCAGAAAGTACTACGCGTAAACTGACCGACCAGCAATTGTCGCAGCAGAACCAACTCATCTCGCAGTCCAACCAAGAGGGAGGGCAGGACCGTTCGCTGCTGCTTCCCACGATACAAAGCTTGCTGACGAGCACGGGCTACACGCCGCAGCAGCAGTCTGACATTACGCAGCAAAGCTTGGGCGCGGCGAACACAGCGTATGACGCGTTGCGCGAAAGCGCGGCTAACCATGCGGCGGCCACGAATGACACGGCGGCGTACGGCGACTTGACGGCGCAACTCGGCCGCGAGCAGGCGCAAACAGACGCGAGCACGGCGCAGCAGAATCAAATCGCGTTCGCCAATCAGGCGTACAAAGAACAGCAGGCGGGGCTCAACGCGCTCACTCAGACCTATGGCATCGACACGAACCTTCTCGGCAAAGCGATGGGCGTGCCGGCGGAACTGCTCAACGTGCGGCAGCGCGCGTCGAGCGGATCGTCGGTCGGTGGACTCGGCGGCCTGGTCGGGTTGGGTTCTAGTGTTGGGTCGCTGTTTGGGTAGAAAGCGACCGACGTCCTAACGCGCTCACAGCGGTCTAGTCGTCGTTGATTGCCGGCGCTTCAGCGGGCGCAGCATGCTGCGCCCCTACAGCATCTTGCTACGGCAAAACATATCTGTGGCTGCCCACGAAGACGTTCCCCTCTGCGCTGTAAATAAGTCTGCTGAGCGCGAAATGCTATTCATCGTCGGTACCGCCCGTTGGCCAAAATAATTCGCATTGTCGATGACCCTTATTGGTGGACCGTGGCCCTCTCGTCCCTAGTGCAACTCGTGATGTTCCTCCGATGGATCTACCGGCGTATTCGCAACGACGAAATGATGCGCGCGTTCGTGGAGGACATGGCCAAGGTTCACTTGCCGCACACGTACGCGCTACTGGAAAAGATTTGCGCCCGGCAGGGAATTGACGCGTCGGAGCGCCCGTCAATCAATTGGATCGATTTGCGCGGCCCGCGGCATTGACAGCTCGAGCATTGAGAGGCAAACAAGTCAAAATGATGAAAACTACTCGCATACTCGCGACGATCTTGCTCGCTGCTTCTTGGCTCGCGCTGGCTGCGCCTGACGCGTTGGCGCAAGGGTCGCAGCGCGTGAATGTGGTGCAGGGGGACACGGGACAGGCTATCGCTGGCGCGAACATTTGGGTTTGCACCGGCATGGTGCTGCCCGCTTACACGAGTACTCCCGCTTGCACGCCTGCCGCCGCGATTTATTCGAATCCCACGCTGACCACGCCTATCGCGCAGCCGCTGGTTTCTGACGGGCTCGGCAACTACAGCTATTTCGGCGTCGCGGGAACGTACACGGAGGTGATCACCGGGCCGATGATCGCGGGATACACTTCGACCATCGTTTTGCCGTGCGCGCCGAGTTCGCCGACAGCGGGGTGCGGTGGCAGCGCGGGAAATCCAGCGTCGCCGAGCGGGGCGATTCAGTTTAATAATATCGGAGCGTTCAGCGCGTCGATTTTGAGTGAGGATTCCGGCGCAACCACGATCACCGACACCGGCAACATGAGCGTGCAGGGGGCGCACGCTACAGTGAACACGTCGAGCAATGGCGGATTCAACCTCAACGTAAACGGCACGGGAAATTTTCTCGGATTGCTGACGACTCCGGGCGGTTTGTCCGCGAACGCCGAATCGCCGAACAGCGCGTTTAGCGCGCCTACAAAACTTTTCTTCATGGCCGCCGGGTGCAACAACGTCACGGCAGGTAACGGCTGGCAGATTGGGACAGCCAACGCTCCCGCGCCCGCTTGCCAGGGAACGCACACACGCAAAGGCGTCCTGCAGTTTGCGCGCGGCAATGTGGCGTACATCGAGCTCGAACTGCCCGTGGATTGGAATTTTGGCGTGAACGTAGATTTGAAAATTGCGTTCACCACCACGGACACCACGAACGGACACTTCACCGCGTGGAGCGTGCAAACCGGATGCAATTCGCTNNGGCAGCACGGCGGTGTCCGGCGCAGAATATCTTACGCTGCTGACTGCACTCAACACGACCGGCTGCTCGGCCGGGAACAACTTCGTCCTCGCCATCACGCGAAATAATTCCGGGTCAGACACGAATACGGATACCGCCGTCGCGGCGAAGTGGGCCGAGCTGACCTTCGGCCGAACCATTAACTCCACGAACCGCTGATCGCGGGAGTTATCGCCAAGCATTGGTGCCGGACACAGCATGCTGTGCCCCTACGAGCCCTCGAACCGGCGCACATTCCTCCCAAGGAGTCGCAATGCAATCGTGGCAGAAGTTTCTTGATTCTATCGCTACCAAGGGCGGGAATCTTTTTGTGCTGTTCGTGTGCTTCGCGGGACTTCTCGGTCTGCTGATTCACGTTTTGCATCACGGCGACACCGGGAACGTGAGCATGGTCGTGGTCTCGACATTCTCCGGCTTTTCCGGCGCCCTGATGGCCACGCTGACCGGAAAAGACAGCAAGGAACAGAGCGAAAACATTCCCGGTGTGAAGATTCCAAGCAACACCGCAGCATCTACGAGTGGCACGTCGAAAATCGATGGGCCTGTTTCGTAATGCAAGCTGTGGCATATAGCGAGCTAAGCCCGCTCGATCTGATGAAGCTGTGCGTGTGGCGCGAAGCGCGCGGCGAAGGAGTTTTGGGGAAGCGCGGCGTGGCGCAGGTGATTCAGAATCGCGCGAACGACCCTTCGTGGTGGGGACACGACATCCGCTCGGTAATTCTGAAGCCCTGGCAATTCTCGAGCTTCAACGCGGCTGACCCCAACTCAGAAAAGTGGCCCGTGGAAGGCGATCCGTCGTTCCAAGATTGCGCGGATGTTTGCGAAGCGGTGGCAACAGGGAAGCATGAGGACATCACGAGCGGCGCTACTTCGTACTACGACATTTCCATTCCGCCACCGTCGTGGGCCGCGAACGGAAGCAACGTCCTCACGCTAGCCGTTGGGCATCTACGTTTCTACAAACTCGCGCCGGTGATGGTGAGCGACATCGATCTCGGCATGTAGATTGTCCCAAAAGGAGTGACAATTCGTTTCCATGTACCGAAAGAACTAAGAGCCAAGCGGGTGTACAATTTTGTCTCCTGGATTTTCTACCGGGCAGGTTCCCAGCCAGCCCGCGGCGGGAAGTTTCGTTCCGGAGGGCTCAATTGGAAACCGCGGTTGGAGTGTTTAGTTCGCGAGAACGCGCCGAAAACGCGCTGGGGTATTTGCTCGAGAACGGAGTGCCTGAGGACGCGATCGTCTATTTGACGCGGTCTGAAAGCGAGGCTGTGTCTTTGGGGAAGAAGATCGGCGGCTTCGCCGGCGGTATCGCGGGCGGCGCTGTTGGTTTCGGAGCCGGAATGGCGGCGGCTTCGTGGGCGCTGATTCCCGGCGCAGGAGAAGTTTTCGCACTCGGCGCGGGCGCTGCGGCATTGCTCGGGCTGTTTGGGCAAAAGGCCGGGGCCGCGGCTGGCGCGAAACTGAGTAGGAACGTTGACGCTGATGCCTTGAGAGATGAGCAGTCGGCTGAAGATGCGGAAGTGTTTCTGAATATTCTGAAAGAAGGCCGGTCGCTGATCGTAGTTAGAACGGAATCGCACGAAACCGCGAGAGTGGCCTGCGTGATACTCGACCGCATGGGAATCACCGGCACCACCTCCGCTGGGGCTGATGCGGATAAAATGCGGGCTACGACTCGGCCGACGGGTAACGGCATCACTGTGCTGGAAATACACGGAAGGAACATGCAGGGCGAAGGCAACATCGTACTGCGCGACGCAGTCCAGGATTTGCTGGCGCGGGGAAACACAAAAGTAATTTTGAACTTGAGCCAAGTGGAACACATCGACAGTGCAGGCATTGGCGAGCTGGTGCGAAGCCACACGTCACTTCGCAAGGCGGGCGGGCAGCTGAAGCTGTTGAATCCGAGCGCCAAAATCAGGGAGATGCTTCAAATGAGCATGCTTCACAAAGTGTTCGACTTGCAGAACGATGAAGTTAGCGCGATCAAATCGTTTGGCAGATCGTCTAAGTCAGGAGCGTCTGCGTAAACTGCGTCGGCCGCGCCGCGGCAAATTCCCGCTGTTGATCCTTCGGATCTGAATTGTGGTAGTACTTCACGTTCCTCCAGTGTCGGCAATTGCTATCCACTATGTGCCCGATTGTAAGCGAGTCTCCACGGGCGAATCTTCGAGGGCGCTGTGGCACCGTGGCTTTCGCAACTGCCGTGCAGCATCTTCACGACCAAAAAGGTTTCATATAATGCGAAAATCTGTTGTGCTTATGCTTCTGCTTGCTGGGCTTCTGACGTTTGGCGCCACTTCGGCGCGGGCGGCGGGCGGGGCGTGTCCTACGCCGGCGCAGTATGTGAATCCGGCGAATCCTACGGGGCCGCTGGTGACGTTGGCGAGTTTGGGTGTGACGAGCTGCTACTACATCGCCGATAGCGGGCTGGATACAAATGCGGGAACTTCGGAAGGGTCGCCATGGCTGCACTCTCCGGACATGCCGAACTGCGCGAGCGCTTGCGCGGCTGTGACTCCTGCGCCCGGCGAGGGTTTCATCTTTCGCGGCGGAGATACCTGGTTTTACTTTGGCGGGACTCCGCTGATTGGACTGCCGAGCGGCTGGCCGACCGGAGCGAACGGGTACGGCTGGAAGGTGACGCAAAGCGGAACGAGCGGAAGCCCGATTTATTGGGGCGCGGACCAGACATGGTTCGCAGGAGGCGCGTGGACGCGGCCGGTGGTCAGCGATGGCAACGCGATTTTTACGCCGAGCGCTCCTGACCCGACGATCCTTACATCGACTTCAGTTTCGAGCTGCACCTTTCCGCAAGGGAATCTGGATAACATCGCGTTCACCGGGCCGTCGTACTACATTTTCGACAATTTTGAATTCACGGGGATGTGCTGGAACGATAGAACCGATGGCGGGACGGGCACGAACGAGCACAATAACATTAAGCAGTTTCAGGGCGGCGGCGGAGGCAGCAATCCGCGGTGGATTTTTCGCACCTACCATCACGGCTGGAGCCACACGCCATTTGCGTGTCCGGGATTATCGACTTCGACACTGGGTTCCGGCGGAGCTGCCACTTACCACGTGGGCGACACGTTCAAATTAAACGATTTTGGGGACAACGCTGCGGGCTGGCCGCTCGGGACCGTGACCGGGGTTAGCGGAGGTTCGGTCGGATCGGTCACGAGTTACACGATTACGCAGAATGGCACGGGAGTGGCGACGGGGACCTTCGGTACGACGGCAATCACCGGCTCGGGCACGGGCCTTACGATCGACGTGACGGCAACGGCTGTCGGAACATGCAACGGGCCGAGCTCGTTCCTTGGATACACCGGGCAGGATAACAGCGGATTAGTGATGGCGTTCAATGTGGTGGACGGGTCGGATTCCGACGACTTGGCCTGGGGATGGGCTTGGGGGGATGCCTGGGACCTCGAAGAGAACGTGATTCGGCACGTGGGCGGGACGGCGATTTTCGATAACTGCCACACGATCCACGACAA
>PKWH01000345.1:11112-11446 GCA_003131985.1 Acidobacteriota bacterium
CACGACGTGAACTGCGATGGCGACTGCAATAATTTGGGGCAGTCGACTCCGTCGGACACCGGCACGCAAATCCTGATCTATAACAACACCTGGCAGTCCGTGCCGGTAAACGGGCAGAACTTCAAGATTTTCGGCAACACTTCCTTCCAGGGGCAGATCACCAGTCAAAACAATCACTGGATCACGAATGCAGGGACCGGCTGCGCGAACATTTTCACCGGAACGGCCAACGTCAACGGGGGCGTGACTTCATGTGCAGGCGATTTCTTCCAGACGATTTCGGTGGCGAATGCGGCGGGATACACGTCGGCAAACGATTATGCGCCAACGTCCT
>PKWH01000345.1:11462-15966 GCA_003131985.1 Acidobacteriota bacterium
CCTGGCCCTGGGTGCTGGAACGCGGGAGCGTTCGACTTCGTCTCGCCCACCGTGGCACTGGCACCCAATCCTTACAGCTTTGCGGCCACGGCCTTGGGGAGCAACAGCAGCGATAGTCCGGTAACTTTCACGCTAACAAACAACACCGGCGTAACGATTACCGGCGTTACAATTTCTTTTACAGGCGCTAACCCCGGAGACTTCACTCAAACCACTTCGTGTGTCACAACGCTTGCCAGCAGCGCAAGCTGCCAGATTCTCGTGACTTTCACGCCGACAGCGATAGGGTCGCGAACAGCCACACTGAGTGTCTCTGATTCCGACGCGAGCAGCCCTCAAACTTCCAGCCTTTCAGGTACGGCAATTCCTTCGGTGATTAAACCTTCTCCCGCGAATCCCGTCACGTTTGGAGTTGTGGTGACGGACCCTTCCATTCCATCCACGGTGAAAAATGAAAAACACAGTGAGAATCCTTCTGCTTACGATTTTGACCACGTCGCTTTGGTTGGCTTCCTGCACCAAAACCGTGCCCGTGACACCGCCAGCGCCTCCGCCCGTCAATAAAGACTGGCTCATCACCGCCAGCTTCAGTTACAACTTCACGAATTACATGCAGTGCAGCGCGAGCGTCACCTCCGGCTGCATCACGGGATTTACCTGGGGCTATCTGAATGCGCAGGGCGCGCAAGTGCCGCTGAAAACCAGCCCTGTCACGGTGTGCTCCGGCGCGACACAGCCACAAGCTTGTACCGACACCGCCAACAGTCAGCTGCCGATCGGCTCGGACACTTTCACCATCGCAGTGAATTACATCGACTCAGCAGGGAAGTCACAAGTCACCTCGCCCGTGACATCCGCATCCCCAACAGTAATCGCCGCCGGTCTGCCGCAGGGTTTCACCATCGCCACTCAGTAGCAACGAGGCCGTTCGCCGCCTTTCAATCGAACGCGTGCAGTAACTCGACGCGCCGGACTACACTTTTTGTAACCGCGGCGTCGTCACGCCAGCAATGCGCACGCCGGAAGGGCAGCTTAATAATCCGTGCCATGACAATATTTCGATAATGTCGATCGCAGGGGCGCATCGTGCTGCGCCCGCCGGAGCGCCATCCTGACTGGCCCAATATCCGCCATTCCCGTTAAGCCCTCCAAGCTGTCCCCGCAAATCCGGCACAGTTCTCAAACCTAGTTAAATCTGTTCGTTCAATACAACAAGCTAATCCTCACCTCACTCAAGGAGAAATCGAAATGCACAATTTAAGTAAGGCGGCACATGCAGTATTGATCGGAATTCTTTGCGGCACGCTGGCGATGGGCACCGCAACGCTCGGCGGCTGCAATTCAACGCAAGTGGAAGCGGACATTCAGAAGGTAATTGCATTGCTTCCGACAGCCGTTCAGATCGCCGGCAGCATCCTCAATATCGTCTCCGCGGCGGAAGGGAACTCGGCTCCCAGCGCCGCCGTTCTCGACACGGTAAAAAATGCGTCCGGGCAAGTTCAAGCGGACCTCACACTGGCTAATAGTCTGGTAGCGCAGTATCAAACCGATCTCGCCTCGGCTCCCGCGGGCGTCCTGGGACAAATCGATGCAGCTGTCGCAGACGCGCAACAAAATATCGCCGCGATTCTCAGCGCCGTTCACGTGGCAAGCGCGACAGTCATTGCAGCGGTAAATTCCGCAATAGCCAGCGTACAGACCGTCATCCTTGCGCTCATTGCCGTGTTGCCGGCACCGACGACTGCCGCACTTTTTCCCAAGCTTACGGCTTCGCTGCACTCTGCCGGAATCCAGCCGGGAAGTGTGAAGGCTGGCGTTCCCAGTCCCCACGCTTTCGCCAAATCTTTCAATAACGACGCTCGCATCGTCGCGGCCCAGCAGGCCTATCCGAACGCGCAGATTAAGGTTCCCGTCCCGCACGCCCGCATCTTTGGCGTGCCCTTGCCTTAACATGGATTTCACGTCCCGTCGTTCATAAACCCCAGCACGACAAATAATTCACCGATTGTGTCACATTCACGCCCTCAGTGTTCTTCACCTTAGCCTTTCCTACCACATTTGCGTTGGCGTCCCCTTAATTTTGCCGTCGTTGCCCCTGGTTACCCTGACGAAAGGAAGGGCTTGCCATGGAACCTCTAAGCGGCTTTAGCCGGGCATCTTTGTTGCAATCGCCTCCCAAGCCCGGCTACGTTTTTTTTGTATCCAACTAACAGCCCCCGGGCTGTCGAAAGGCGGCGAGCCGACGCAGTTCAGCCGAGCCTGGGTTCTGACGAAAGCGGGAGCAAGCTCCCGCTTTCGTCACCGGCACGGATACCTCGCACTCCAAAATTTGCGTGTCAGAAACTGACAGGCATCCACGCTCTGAGCAACCCCGCTTCGGTCTATCACACCATCCCAGTACTTACTGCGAGTTGGCGCACATCTCCAAACCGTCGGCAGCTCATATAAACCGGCATCCCCCAGGGCGCAACGTACGTGATTATGGGCCCAAAGAGAGCTTGCGCCTCAATGCCTTTGCTAACTTGCTTCTGAACTGGATGCCATAAACTGGTCCCTTAGGTAGCGCGCTCCTCCGATCAGGTTCCGAACGCCCTCTTCGATCCGCAGGGCAGTGGTCACCGCCGCCACGACATTCCATTTCCACTCTAAATCCAAATTCCGCAAAATAACTGTTGACACATATCCCCGTACAAGATAGAAGGGGTATCTGCACATAGTGCGAGAATGGATATTATGTTGTATACGGAAAGACGTGGCCGGTTCCGCGGGCGTGTTGAAGGCACGTGGCTATTTTGGGGTGGCTTTGGCTGGGGGGCGGGCTAGTTCGTACTTTATGTATTGCTCTAGGGCGGATTTATCGCTGGACGCTAGCATGCGGCCGTTTACGAAGGCGGTGGGGGTGCTGTTGACGTTTAGCGCTTCACCATCGGCGCGATTGGCCTCTACGGCTTTTTTGGCTTCGGGTGATGACATACACGCTTTGAAAGCGTCGGTGTCGAGACCGGCGGTGGAGGCGAAACCCAGGAGTTTTTCCCAGATGTTTTCCGGCGATATCAAGTCCTGACTTTCGAAGATTGCGTCATGGACCTTCCAAAAAGCAGCGGGTGATTGGATGTACGCGCAACGCGCTCCGATCGAAGCTGTTTCGGTCCATGGATGGATCTGGGTAAGCGGGAAATCCTTATAGACTACGCGGACTTGCGGGTACTGCGTCTCCAGCGTCTTCAAGTTCCTGAAGAGCTCGCGGCAATGGGGACACTCGAAGTCGCTGAATTCGACGATTGTAACGCGTGCGTTCGCCGGCCCCAATGTCGGGTTTCCTTCAATGTTTAGGTGTGCGAGGTTCTCGGCGAAGGGATTCGAAGACATGTCGTATATCTCGCCACGTAAGAATGTTTTCCCGTCTTTGCTTACATAAACTGTTCCGCTATCGGTCTGGTCATTAATTGTTACGTGGATTGGGATTAGATAGAAGTCCGGCGAAGCGGACGGCGTCATGGGACCGAGCCGCACTTTGAACTCAGGACCCCATGCGTATAGGTTGCGCACGAATGCTTCCGTGGACTGCAGGATTTGAGTCTGGTCAGCAGACGGCGCGGGCGCGGATGCCGGGGGTGCCTGGGCAAACCCCGGTGAGCCGGAGACTAGAAGTGCGACGAGAGTAATAAGGTACTGCCGAAATATATTCATGTGCTCCCTCATGGGCTACGGAAAGAACCGGCCCGGGGCTTGAGTGTGGCCCCACCAAAGACAAAGGATTGTATTCAGAACCATGCAATGCGACAAGTGGTTGTAGTTTTCCACGTTCGTAGCTCAAAAAAACTCCCGCAGTAAATCTCCCCGTATCTCAAAGACCCGCGGTTCATACAACTGTCATTACAGGTAGGTGCGCGATGTTGCCCGCTCAGCTTTCCCAGTATCCGATATTGCCCTTCCATAGCACGGCGGCGGCTGTTCTAGCTTCTCTCGTCCTCTGTGATCAAATCCTCAGACTTTGCGACAAAATCCTCGGCCGCTGCGACAGAATCCTCACGAAGATCGCTTCGCTCGCCCGAACGATCAGGCGCATAAAAAAGGAGTGGAACGCGCCGTGAAACTTGAATCGCACAACCTCCGGCATGATTCGTGACCTTCACAACGTCATGCCGTGCAAGTCCTACTTTTTCGGAAGGTAGCTCAACGCGCACTTCATACGGAGGTCAGACGGAGAATTTCTGGGCGAGAGGGAAACGGCGTCCTACACTGAAGGCCTTTAAGGTGACCTTCAATCCTGGCGGGGCTTGCTTGCGCTTGTACTCATTCTGGTCCACGCGGAGGGCGACGCCTCGGACTAGGTCAAGCGGGAATCCGTAATGATCCGCGATTTCCTCAGGGCTGCGTAGGTCCTCTACGTAGGCCTTGAGTATCCTGTCGAGGACGTCATAGTCGGGTAGCGTGTCTGAGTCCTTTTGATTAGGCCGAAGCTCGGCGGAAGGCGGCTTGGTGATAGTTTCTTTAGGGATCA
>PKWH01000281.1:0-5710 GCA_003131985.1 Acidobacteriota bacterium
CTCCCGTTCTAAGTATGCTGTACCATCATAGCGAATGATTTGGCGCGTTAAGCGCCCAAGGCGGGAATTGTGGCGGAGGCCTCTGTTGTGATTACTTCCCGGGGTTCCGAGCGCCTGCGCGCCGGCCATCTCTGGGTCTATCGTAGCGACGTCCGCAGCGCGAGCTCGGAAGCTGGCTCCATCGTCCGCCTAACGGATGAACGCGGCCGCTATCATGGTCGCGCATTTTACAGCGATAAATCCCAGATTGCCGTCCGCCTGCTAACTCGCGAAGATGTCCCCGTCGACCGCGCTTTCCTTACAGAGCGCATCCGGCGCGCCGCAGCCTATCGTAAAACTGTTGTCGAGAATACCGAAACATATCGCCTGATTTACGGCGAAGCCGACCTCCTGCCTTCTCTGATTGTGGACCGCTACTCCGATTACTTCGTAGTCCAAACGTTGAGTCAGTCCACCGACCGTATCAAAAGTCTCTTTTGCGAAATCCTCGTGGACCTATTTTCTCCTAAGGGAGTGCTCGAGCGAAATGACCCTAAAGTACGCCTCCTCGAGGGCCTTGAGCAACGCGTTGGTGTTATCTATGGCGAAATCCCCGACGAAGTTGTGGCAAAAGAAAATGGAATCGCCTTCGTCTACGATCTCCGCAAAGGGCAAAAGACCGGATCCTTTCTCGACCAGCGCGAAAACCATTGGGCTGCCCGGCGGTATGCTTCCGGCGAAGCGCTCGACTGCTTCAGTTACCAGGGAGGTTTTTCTCTCACCATCGCCGGAAAGTGCAACCACGTCGAAGGCGTCGATATGGCGCCAGCGGCCCTAGAGTCCGCACGACGCAATCAAAAGTTGAATGCAATTTCAAATGTCACCTTCCGCGAGGCGAATACCTTCGACTTGCTTAAGGAATATGACGAGCTCGGCCGGCGTTTCGACATGATCGTGCTCGATCCGCCCGCCTTCGCCAAGAATCGCGACAGTATCCCTGCAGCGCAGCGTGGCTACAAAGAAATCAATCTTCGCGCTATGAAGCTACTCAAGCCCGGCGGTTATCTCGTCACCTGCTCCTGCTCTTACCATATCAGCGAGGCCCTTTTCCTTCAGATCCTCGCCGAATCAGCAAACGACGCCCGTAAGACGATCTCTGTGGTCGAACGCCGAACTCAGTCTCAAGATCATCCGATACTGCTAACAATGCCGGAAACACATTACCTTAAATGCATGATCGTAAAGGTTTTAGAATGAATTAATCTCCTTAGTAGCGAACCCTAGGACCGCGCCATACTTGACAACACTATACGCATATTTTATAATGCCGTCCGACTAATGAGGGACTCCCGGAAAGCGCTCTCGGTCCCCGATCAAAAATGGAAAATATAGCCGGAGACCTAATCAGCCCTATTTAAGTCCGCTAAATAAAGTGAGAGGATTCGCAACATGCCGAGACTCGACAAACTTACGATAAAAGCCCAGGAGGCATTGCAGGCAGCCCAGGAAATGGGCGCGCGCTCCGGCCAACAGCAGATTGAGCCCCTTCATGTACTTTGGGCTCTCGTCGCGCAGGCTGACGGCGTCGTGTCTCCGTTGCTCGAAAAACTTGGCGTGTCGCCAGCCACTCTCTCCGGAGAAATCGAGAACCAAATCGGCCGCCTGGCGAAGGTATCGGATTTATCGCAGCAGTATTTGAGCCCGGCAACAAATAAAGTCCTTGAACGCGCTTTCGACGAAGCTCAGCGCCTCAAAGACGAATACGTCTCCACAGAGCACATTCTGCTCGCCATAGCAGCAGATTCTCGCGATCCCGCTGGCCAGCTGCTGGCGCGCCATGGCGTGACTCACGACGCCGTCTTGCAGGCGATGGCCACCATCCGTGGCAGCCACCGCGTCACGTCGCAAAATCCTGAATCAACCTACCGAGCGCTTGAGCAGTACGCTCGCGATCTCACCGACCTCGCCCGTCGAGGCAAGCTGGATCCCGTGATCGGCCGCGACGAAGAGATTCGCCGTGTAATGCAGATCCTCGCCCGCCGCACGAAAAACAATCCAGTACTGATCGGCGAGCCGGGCGTGGGAAAAACAGCCATCGTCGAAGGTCTGGCGCAACGAATTATTTCCGGCGATGTCCCCGAAGTCCTGAAGCCGAAGCGCATCGTATCGCTTGACCTTTCCGCGCTGATCGCAGGCGCGAAGTATCGCGGCGAGTTTGAAGACCGGCTGAAAGCCGTCCTCAAGGAAGTCACCGAGTCCGAAGGACAAATTATTCTTTTCATCGACGAGCTACACACCCTCGTCGGCGCGGGCGCTGCGGAAGGTTCCATGGACGCTTCCAACATGCTCAAGCCTGCTCTCGCTCGCGGCGAGTTGCGCGCGATCGGCGCAACCACGCTGAATGAGTATCGCAAGTACATCGAAAAAGATCCCGCGCTCGAACGCCGCTTCCAACCGGTGTATGTCGGCGAACCCTCTGTCGAAGACACCATCGCGATCTTGCGCGGCCTGAAAGAGCGCTACGAAGTTCACCACGGCGTACGCATCAAAGATGCCGCGATCGTAGCCGCTGCGATGCTCTCCCAGCGCTACATCACTGACCGTTTTCTCCCGGATAAAGCCATCGACCTTGTTGACGAAGCCGCCGCCGGACTTCGCATGGAAATTGATTCGCTCCCCACTGAAATTGACGAAATCGAACGCCGCATCATGCAGCTTGAAATTGAGCGCCAAGCTCTGCGTAAGGAATCCGACGCGCACTCGCGTGATCGTCTGAAACAAATCGACAAGGAACTCGCCGGCTTGCGCGAACAGTCCAACGGCCTGAAGGCGCACTGGCAAACGGAAAAAGATGCCATCGGCCGCATCCGCAAACAAAAGGGCGAAATTGAGCAATTAAAAGCCGACGAGCAGCGCTACGAACGCACCGGCGACCTTTCAAAAGTTGCGGAAATTCGCTACGGCAAGCTCTCCGCCGCGGAAAAGGAACTGAAAACCGCACAGGACCGCCTCGCCGATTTGCAAAAAGATCATCCGATGTTGAAGGAAGAGGTCGGCGAAGAAGAAATCGCGAAAATCGTCGCAAAGTGGACCGGCATTCCCGTCGGACGGCTTCTCGAGGGCGAAGTTCAGAAACTCGTCCACATGGAAGAACGCCTGCGCGACCGCGTCGTCGGCCAAGACGTAGCGCTAGCCAGCGTAGCGAATGCGATTCGCCGCAGCCGCTCGGGATTGAGCGATCCCAATCGCCCCATCGGCTCGTTCCTATTCCTGGGTCCAACCGGCGTCGGTAAGACCGAGCTCGCGCGCGCCTTAGCTGAATTTTTATTTGACGACGAGAAGGCCATCATCCGTCTCGACATGTCCGAATACATGGAAAAACATTCCGTCGCGCGCATGATCGGTGCGCCCCCCGGCTATGTGGGCTATGAAGAAGGCGGACAACTCACGGAACAAGTTCGCCGCCGCCCCTATTCCGTTGTTCTCCTAGACGAAATCGAGAAGGCGCATCCCGATGTCTTCAACGTCTTGCTCCAAATTCTCGACGACGGCCGTTTGACCGATGGCAAAGGCCGCGCAGTGGATTTTCGCAACACAGTGATTATCATGACCTCGAACGTCGGCTCCTCGGCCATTTTCGAGCTCGCCGAAAAAGATCCGAAGAAAGCGCGCGAACAGGCTATGGCCGCTTTACGCGAACTTTTCCGCCCGGAATTTCTGAACCGGATTGACGACATCGTTATGTTCCGCCCGCTGGGAAAAGATCAGATCGAGCGCATCGTCGAATTGCAAATGCGCAATCTGACCAAACGCCTCGCCGAACGCCAACTGACCATCCAGCTCACTCCGGAGGCAAAAGCCTTGCTCTTCCGCGAAGGCTACGACCCGGCGTACGGCGCGCGTCCCATGAAACGCGCGATCCAACGCCTAATCCAGGATCCTCTGGCGATGAAGCTCCTGGACGGCGAAATTCATCCCGGGGATCAAGTGCTTGTCGACGCAGATTCGAAGTCTGGCGAAATGAAGGTCACGCGCGGAGTTTTGAAGGCAGGCGCCGCCTAAAGCTGAAATGCAGCGCAAAGGTTGAACTTTATGAAAACTCTAAAGACCACATTTCTTCTAACGGCTCTCACGCTGTTGCTTCTTTTCTTGGGAGCAAGTTTCGGCGGCGAGCGCGGCATGATGCTTGCGCTAGTCGTCGCTGTTCTGATGAATGGCACCGCATATTTCTTTTCCGACAAAATTGCGCTAGCCTCAAGCGGCGCGCAGCCCATCAGCAGAGAAGAAGCTCCTCGCCTCTACGCCGTCATGGAGCGTCTCGCCGCGAAAGCAAGTTTGCCGATGCCCAAGCTGTACCTGATTCCGCAGCCGGCTCCCAACGCATTCGCCACCGGCCGTAATCCCAGCCACGCTTCGGTTGCCGTCACGCAAGGCCTGCTCGATCTGATGAACGACGACGAGCTCGAAGGCGTTATCGCTCACGAACTCTCGCACGTCCGCAATTACGACATCCTCACATCTTCCATTGCCGCCACCCTTGCCGGCGCAATTATGTGGATCGGGAGAATGGGCCGTTTTGGAATGATGTTCGGAGGCATGGGCGGACGCGGCGATCGCAGAGGAGGAGGAATCACTGCCCTTCTAATGCTCATCCTCGCGCCGTTCGCCGCTTTGCTGCTGCAACTCGGAATTTCTCGCCAGCGCGAATATCAAGCGGATGCTTCTGGCGTGAAGATGATTGGGCAACAGTACGGCTTGATCAGCGCACTCGAAAAGTTGGGCGCCTATAACCAGAAAATTCCGTCCAACATTCCTCCTTCTACCGCGGCTCTCTGTATCGTCGCGCCGTTCGCCCCCGGCCAATTCCTTTCGGGACTATTCAGCACGCACCCTCCGCTCGCGGATCGCATCGCCGAATTGCGCAATATGACTATCACCCGCTAAACGACGACTACGCTGTCGCGGATCTCGGAAAAATAACTGGCAATAATGGCCTGTAGTGCCACGTTTCTTCCACCACGCAGAAATAATTAAAATAACGTAAAAATTGCAGGTGTTCCCTTCGCCCCATATTCTCATTTCTTAGCTCGCATTCCGACAAGTCTATATGAATCCAAGACTTAAACCGCTCCTTGGGGCTTGGCCCACTTTGGTTCTGCGCTTGCTCCTATTGACCTCGCAACGGATTCACACAGGAGAAAGCGATGAGCGAAGAAAGAGAAGATTTCATCACAGAGGACGCCGCCGCACCCCGATGGGTCGGCATCGTGGTCGTCGCTCTGGCCGTGGTATCTCTGGTGGCCCTAGGCGCAGGATGGACAGCCTCCACGCGCTCAAAAGAACTCGAGCAAAATTTCGCCAGCCAGAACGAACAGTTTAAGAAGAACCAGGACGTCCTGGATCAGCGGCTTGCAAAGGCTGAAGACACCAACGCGCAGCTTCAGGGCGAGCTCAGCGTTGTGACTGACAAAATGAAATTGACGGAAGGCGAACTCGGAAAGGCGCGCCTCCAAGCCAAGAAGATCAAGGAAGAGGACGCCAAGGAATTGTCGGATCTGCAGAATCAGACAAGCGCACAGTTGGCCACCAAGGCGAGCGTTGACGATGTCAACAAGCTCGGTACGGACGTCAACGGCGTTCGAACCGACCTCGACAGCCAGAAGAACAGTCTTCAGATGACTCGCGGCGAGTTCGGTACGCTGATCGCGAAGAACCATGACGAAGTGGAAGA
>PKWH01000281.1:5789-6418 GCA_003131985.1 Acidobacteriota bacterium
TTCTTCGAAAACGGCGCGCGCTCCCCGCTTGAATTCGTGGTGAACCAGGTGGGCAAAGACAAGATCACTGGATACTTGAGCGTTCCAAAGGTATCGCAGCCCCACGCGCAAGCGGTTTCCGGCGGTAACTAAGGAAGAGCAAACTCGCGCAGTGCGGGAGCAGCGGTAAGAAAAAAGGGGCGTCCTGGGCGCCCCTTTTTTTATTCGGATTTCTTCAGGGCGCGCTGTTTGCGCGTCAGGAACTTCTTGGCAAGCGCTGAAAGCTGATCGTGCTTAAGTTTTCCTTGCTCGTAAAGCTGCACCTTCTTCTTAGCGACTTTCCGGCGGCGACGTTCCCGCTTCTGTGCCACATACCGCTTTTCGTTTGCCATTCAATACCCTCCGGGAAATAGGCGACAACTGATTGTAGCGGAGAAGGAAAATGATGCAAGGTTCGCCTGTGTTTTTGCCGCGTAGTTCGAGTACGATTCTTAAGCTATGACCGTCACAGCCATTTACGCGAGCCGCATCCTCACTCCGCAGGAAGAGCTCCTCGACACCGTTATTATCGTCGAAGGCGGCCGCATCACTGCAATTGGCCATCGCGATGAAGTGAAAATCCCGGAGGGCGCCAAGGACTACGTCGCCTC
>PKWH01000281.1:6484-8757 GCA_003131985.1 Acidobacteriota bacterium
GCTTGGCTGCCGAAATCCTGGGAATTCACCTGGAGGGCCCGTTCATTTCAAAAGCTCGCCGCGGCGTCCATCCTCCGGACGCGATTGCGCGCCCCTCCGTAGAAATCTTGAATAAATTTCGAGCCGCGTCAGATGGCTTGATTCGTATCCTTACGGTGGCTCCAGAGATTCCCGGTGCGCTCGAACTAATCACCGCTGCAGTAGCTAATGGAATCGTCGCCGCTATCGGCCACACCGATGCGGATTACGACCAGACTCGCGCCGCTATCCACGCCGGAGCGCGCCACGCCGTGCATTTCTACAACGCCATGCGCCCGTTCTCCCACCGCGATCCAGGTGTGATCGGCGCCATCCTCACCGAGCCCGACGTCACCGCTGAAATCATCGCCGACGGCATTCATGTTGCTGGCCCTGCTATCCAGGTTCTGCTCGGCACAAAAGGATTCGATACGGTACTCCTCGCGAGTGATGGAACCGCAGCCACCGGAATGCCCGACGGAAATTTTCGTCTCGGAAATTTCGAAGTAACCGTGAAGGACGGCGTTTGCCGGAACTCGGAAGGAAAACTCGCCGGCAGCACTTTGACTCTCGATCGCGCCCTGCGCTACATTGTCGCCCTAGGCGTTCCTCTGATAGACGCGCTGCGAATGGCCACAATCCTACCCGCTCGTCGCCTCGGCCTTGCAGGAAAAAAAGGAATAATCGCGATAGGCGCCGACGCGGACTTAGTCGTTCTCACACCGGAGCTGCGCGTCGCCGGCGTAATGACGCGCGGCGCAGGACTCGTTTAGTCTGTTACTTATTCAGTGGAATCTTCAGTTCTTCAGCAAGCAAGTAAGGGTCGAACGGGCTGCACGCAAAGAAGCGCCCGTCGATCTCGAGTGTGGGAACTTTGCGCTTGCCGTTGTTCGCGCGCATCACGATCTCTTCCGCATCAGGCGACTCGTCAATATTCACTTCGCGAAAAGGTATTTTTCGCTCGCGGAGAAACTGTTTCGCGCGCCTGCAATCGCAACACCAGCATGTCGAATATACAGTGATTTCAGCCATTCCGGTCCTTCTAGAGCTTACCGTTATTGGATGCTGGTCGGACCCTGGGGATGCGGCCCTTGTGCTAACTAGTACATCCAGATGGAGTTAGTGCGCAGATCGGCTTGAGCCCTGCGGCGAGCCCGAACCACCGCCTTTCGAAGCTGTTTGCAAACGTACCGTGGCCCGCTCAACTCCAGACTCTGCCTCTTTCGAATCGGCTTCTTGCGTCCCGGGCTTCGCGGCTTCTGCTTGTGCCCGTTCAAGCGCCGCCCGAGACCTCGCCACGTCGATTTCCTCGGCGCGTTCGGAAAGCTCGGCCAACACAATCACTCGGTCGGGCAAGACTTCCGCGAATCCATTCATCACCGTCAGGTAACGTGTCTCCGCGCCTTTGTGATACGTCAGCGTGCCCACACCCAGCAAGGTAATCAGCGGGGCGTGTCCCGGCAGGACGCCCAGGTAGCCGTCTTTCGCAGGCATTTCCAGCGACTGCACGTTCTCGCTCAGCACGTGCCGCTCCGGCGTCACTACTTGCAGTTCGATCGCTTCAGGTAGCATTTGGGTTCAGGCTTGCGTGGCTGAAAATTATGCCGTCGCCGCCATTTTCTCCGCCTTTTCCCGCACTTCTTCGATCGTGCCCACCATGTAAAACGCTTGCTCCGGNNTTCACGTACTTGCCTTCGAGCCCCGTGAACTGCGCTGCCACGTTCATCGGCTGCGAAAGGAATCTTTCGATCTTGCGTGCGCGAGTCACCGTCTGCTTGTCGTCATCGGAAAGCTCTTCGATTCCAAGAATCGCGATGATGTCCTGCAATTCCTTGTAGCGTTGAAGGACTGATTTCACCGCGCGTGCCACATTGTAATGATCTTGCCCCACGATACGCGGATCCAAAATTCGCGAAAAACTCGCCAGCGGATCGACCGCCGGGTAAATACCGCGTTCCACAATTTGCCGGCTCAGGTTCGTGGTCGCGTCCAAGTGCGCGAACGTCGCCGCAGGTGCCGGATCGGTGTAGTCGTCCGCAGGCACGTAAATCGCCTGCACCGAAGTGATCGATCCTGTTTTCGTCGACGTAATGCGCTCCTGCAACTCGCCGATCTCCGTGTTCAAGTTCGGTTGGTATCCCACCGCGGATGGCATGCGCCCCAGCAGCGCGGAAACTTCCGATCCCGCCTGCACGAATCGGAAAATGTTGTCGATGAAAAGCAGCACGTCCAAATGTTCTTCGTCGCGGAAATAT
>PKWH01000251.1 GCA_003131985.1 Acidobacteriota bacterium
TCTGCCGGTGACGTGCGCCATAACTCCATCAAACGAGTATCGAGTGGAGTCGGCGAAGGCAGCATGGCCATCGCTTTTATCCATCAATACCTGGCCCTGTAGGAAGAATCGACCGCTGCCAGGATGGAGAGATCGAGCCTCCCAGTGATGCCTAGCGGCGCTCGGAACAAAATTCGCTCAAGTGAGGTCAATGTGAAAAGAGAACGCCTAACACAGATCGTCCTGGTGATTGTGGGGCTGATCAATCTGTCCCTGATTTATTTTCTATATATGGATCTGCGGCATTCCAGCTGGCTTTTGGAGCAGAAGAACGAGTGCGAGCCGATGTTTCTGAGCTTCTTTATTCCGGTCGGGGTCTTTCTACTCATGGCCGCAAGGAGACCATCTGAGCATCGCTCGATGATTGCTCTAGCAGCTTGGTGGAACATCGCCCATGGCGTGGTGATGGCTATTCAAACCGTAGAAGCCCGGATTCACGGCGTCCACAGGGACTTTACCGATGTGGTCGTTTTCATTGTGATCGGAGGCGTCTTGTTAGCGCTTCTGCCAGCAAAACGAGAGGCAGTGGCGTCGAGCGTTGCGTGAACGAGCGCAGAAACCCACACACCGCGTGGATAACCGTTTCTCCTCGTCTTCTTTTCACGGTTTTTTCCCGAGGGGATGACGTTAAATCGCCTTATCACAAGTAATCGAGCCGGTCAGAAACGGGTCAACTCCTTCCATGAGAAGGCCGATCGGAGTCAAGATGGTTTTGCTTTTACTTGCATGGGTTCTTTGCCTTTGAGACAAGCCGCCTCTGTCGCCATCCTTCCATCCGCACTCTTTGTTGAGCGATGATCGCTCGGTGCAAGTTGGGCGTACCCGTTTCAGCAGGTGCTGCTACCTGATTATCGACCTCGGCTCCCTTCTGTGGGATGGGAGTTGGGCCAGGACTTATCTTCCATAGATCCGGGATGGGCTTTGCCTTTACAACCACCAAGTGGTGAGCGCAGTGGCATAGGAGAGTGTGGATTTTAACAACCGAGCTCAACCGCCGAGTTCAGGTGACTGCGACTAGTTCTAAAGCGCGGAAGAATCAAAATTTCTTGGACGACTTGTCGAATTCCGGTGCGGCCGTTCGACTATAGGGTGAAAGCCGGGCAACCGGACCGGCAGAAAGTGTTTCCGGGGTGATACGCTACGCGAAAAAGCTCCAAATCGCGTGTCGATTTCCCATCGCCCCGTTCGACTAGCAAGTGGAGCCGCACCGCGCGACAGGGCAAACGAAACGGGCCACTCGCAACATTTCGTGCCCAGTGCGGCCCAAGCTCCTATATAAAGTAGCGGCCCTGATATGGCGTCCGCTCAACACTCAAGGAGAACATAATGCGTTTCATGATGATCATGTTTCCGAAAGAATACGAAACCGCAAAAGCCGGCTTTGTACCCAATATGAAAGACATGGAGGAAATGGGCAAGTACAACGAGGAACTAGGGAAAGCCGGCGTGCTGCTCGCGCTCGACGGTCTGACCCCGCCCGCGACGATGAGCGCGCGCGTCACCTTCCAAGGCGGAAAGTCGAAAGTCACCGACGGCCCGTTTCCCGAAACGAAGGAAGTGATCGGCGGCTTCTGGATTATTCAGGTGAAGTCGCGCGAAGAGGCGCTCGAATGGGCCTCGCGCATCCCCGGACAGGATAACGAAATGGTCGAAGTCCGCCGGCTCTTTGACTTAACCGACTTCGATCCCGAGACCCAAAAGGAGATCCGAAAGAAGTTCGGCGACGACGTCGCCGATGAGATGAAGCAATAAAAAAACTCTCCGCGATTTGTCGAATTCCAGTCCGGCCCTTGGTCTATGTAGTGAAGGCAAGGCAACCGCCTGGCCCGAAGACGTTGCAGGAAAAGGAGAAATCATGCCGCAGTATTTGGTTGCTATTCACCACCCCGACGGTTACGACGGGTCCAAAGAGGGCGAAGCGATGATGCGCGATATAGACGTGCTCAACGAAGAAATGGCGGCCGCCGGTGCCAGGCTTTTCGCCGGCGGCCTCTCCGCGGCCGGCAGCGCGAAGTCGCTGCGGGCGCAGCCTGGCGGTAAAGTGCGCATCACCGACGGGCCGTACCTGGAGACCAAGGAGCACATAGGCGGTTTTTGGATACTGGAAGCCGCTAACATGGAGAACGCGCTGGAATGGGGGCGCAAGGCGGTCATTGCTTGTCGGGCGCCGGTCGAGGTACGCGCGTTCCTAAGTCGTGTTTATGAAGACAATCCGGACAAGTTCTAATCCGGCAGCCAACTTCTCGGCTTAGCGCGTTAATCAGGACTCGCGTCGGGCAAGCGGGAAGCTCCCGGGGTGGCACATCCTTGACGACTATAAGGTCCACGATCCAGTGCGCAGGGCCTTACAGACACTCAAGGGAGGCGTAACCAAATGAGAAAGGTAATCTACGCAATCAACATGACCCTGGATGGCTACTTCGACCACAACAATGGAGTTCCCGATGAAGAACTAATGGAATATTTCACAGACCTCGTGCGAGATGCCGACCTCTTCGTCTATGGGCGTAAAACCTATGAATTGATGGTTCCTTATTGGCCAGATGTCGCCAAAAGCGATTCGGAGACCAA
>PKWH01000302.1 GCA_003131985.1 Acidobacteriota bacterium
CTTTCTCGCAATCGCCGTGCAGGAGGGAGCCATGGGCAAGCTGTTCTCAGGATCTTTACTCGGAATCTTGGCGCTCCCGCTCGCGCTTATCATCATCGCCCCCCGGATAATACTTACGTGGACACCCAAAGATGACGGCAAGTCTGACGCAGACTTTTGCGGTAGTTTTTCAAGAGTAACTAGGAATATACTTGCGCTTGCGGATAGACCCGTTGCCGTGGTCGCTGGAGCGGGCAGACAAGCCGCCGAGGAGTGTGGAACGATGCTTCGCGTACTCACATCCGTGCTCCTGTTTTGCACTGCAACAATTCTATACGCGCAAACTCCAAGCGCGCCGCCAAGATTTGCTTTGGAGATTCAACGGGAGCAAGCGCTCCCTCCCACTTTTCTAATTGTCCCGGAAGAAATAAACGCCAGTGGATCACTTCTATCCCAATTTCCTGATCGCCCGGGTGCAGTGAATGACGCGAACAATCGGCCGACCGCGGTCGAGCTCGATTGCAAGCTGAATGGCGATGCGATCGCGATAACCAGCACGGTTGTGTTCGGGGCCTTCGACAAAAGTGGCTCGACATCGATAGCAGGCCATCCGCAACAGACTCTCGGCGATTACTCTGTCCGCCTGAACGATTCGATCGTCCTGGAGAAAATGGCAGATTACGGCCTGCATCCATGGACTATTAAAGTTGTCCCGGCACAAACCAAGCTTGCGAATCTGAGCCGCGTTCCCTCAATTCAAATCGAAGTGGCCAGCCAGGACCTCTACGGCTACGACGTCAAGCTTCACAACATTTCTTCGCGCGCGGTCACTAATTTGGTGGTCTCGAATTCATTGCATGATCCCAACAACCTCATGGGCTTTATAGCTCGGGGTAGCGATGGGCCGCCGATAATCGAGCCGGGTGCGACCCACGAAATGCGTTATCCTTGCGCGCCGTCTGAGCACGCCACTTCAGACGATGCCGCATCGTCCGCGCCTCCCTGTATGTTTGTCCTGGACGCTGCTTTGTTTGCCGATGGATCATTTGAAGGCGACGCGCGCACCGCAGCGCGAATGGATTCCAGCCTTCTCGCGGAAGAATCACAACGGCAGCGCATCCGGCAGCTGGTGCAAAGTATTCTCGCCGACCCGTCAGTCCCGGAATCCTCGCGGACTGCCCGCATTCGCTCAGAATTGGATAATCTCTCAGCACAGCCGGATCCTGCGATCTTCGATCAATTACGTTTGAAGTTCCCCAGCCTTCTCTCTCGCGAATTGCCCTCGTTAAACGCAGATGCGAAAACCGCGTTGGCCAACGAAAGAGCTCTCGCGCTCCACTCACTGGAACAATTTGAATCCTCGCATCGGGCACCTTCTACGGTCGCTCTGTCCCAATGGTTGACCAGCACGGAAGGAATAGACTAGCTACGGCACTTGTTTTGACGCCCGAATGTAGATCATGCATGCGCGCCACGGCGCTCTCCGAGACTGCAAAAGCATATCGTGAGCGCGCACCTTTGGACATATACTCCCTACACGCAGTAAATTTGCGAAAGTGAGGACTCGATGAAGAAAATTGTATTGCTGCTGTTGCTGATTCTGGCAGGGCACTTTCCGGTGGCGGCGCAGGAAGACGCCGTCGCCAAAACTAATCTAAAGGTAGGTGACGTCGCTCCGGATTTCTCACTCCTGAGCGATAAATGGGAGCAGGTAAAGCTCAGCGACTTCCGAGGCAAGAAAAATGTGGTCTTAGCTTTCTACGTTTTGGCTTTCACCGCCGGTTGAACGAAAGAATTGCAGGCCTATCAGGCTGATATGGCCAAACTCGAAGCAAGCGACACAGTCGTCCTCGGAATCAGCATGGACAGTCCCGCCGCAAACGCCGCTTTCGCAAAGCAGATTGGCGTCACGTTCCCGCTCCTCAGCGACATGAACAAAGAAGTGATGACCTCCTACCAGATTTTGAAGCCTTACGATGTCAAAGGCCAAAAATTCCAGTGGGCGCAGCGAACCACCATCGTCGTAGACAAAGAAGGAAAGATCCAGCACGTCGAACAAGGCGACAGCGCCGTGAATCCAAACAGCGCCGTCTCGATCTGCACCGGCTTGCACAAGCCCAAGGGGGAAAGCTAGCTAGTTGAATCGCCTGAGTAAACAGTTCCGAAATGGCTGGCCAACTGGAGTCCCATTAATATTCCCCCGGCTCCGAGGACGAGAACGCAGGATGTCTGACGTAGGTGGAATTCACCCACGTGGCAGACGAGCAGATATCCGATCGCCACGTTGAACGCGCCCCAGAGCACGTTCACGGTGGGCGAAGACTCGCCCTTGCCGGGCGGGGAAGCGAATGGTGTAGGGAATCGACGCCCGGACACGCCGTTGACGAAGTGCGGAACGGCGTTGACGAGGAAAGCTCCGCCGAAAAAGTAAGCGACGTACGCATACCACTCCATGGTCCCCTCCAGAAATGCTGCCAGATGGCGCGAAGTTTAGACTCATTGTCTTATTTCAACAAGAATACTGGAAGCGGGGCAATCTGTGATCGCGCGGACGGTTCGATTTTCGTAGCGCCGGCGTCTCGCCGGCTCTTTTGATTTTTGAACTGACCGCCGGGCAAAACGCCGTCACGTGCCGTGATTTCGCCTTGCTATGAAACGCCGGATGGACAGACAACGCTAAGGGCGGAACCTTTGGGGGTTTGTTGTACAATCGCGGCGTGCTGAACAAGCCGGACACCGACACCGAAGGCAAACTCACGTTTATCGCCGAACGCCTGCAGGAGCTGAACAACACGGCGTCTCAGGTCTTGATTTTCCTCAGCTTTGCAATCGTCGCCGGAGTGACGTTCTTGACCCCGGCGATGGATTTGTCGCGGAGAACTGCGGTGCACTGGGCGCTGCGATGGTGGATCGGCGCGATTTTCCCCACCGTGGCTGGAATTATCCCGTTGAAAGAGGTCAGAGACAGAGACGTTTTCTGGTATCGCTTCCTCCTCAGGATGAGATTAGTGCTGATGTGGTCTGCGATCATTTGCATTTTCATAGGCGCCATCGAATTCTTCAAAGCAGTCTAAATCGCCTACCGCGCGAATCGAAAGCGTTGACGCCGGGCGAAACACGCTAAGGCGTGTACATCCACAAGTCGCTGAGATCTCCTTCTGTCCCACTTGCAGGCACGCCATAACCGCCGAACATCCATACGTTTCCGTTCGCATCGATCCACCGGCTGGACACTAGACGAGCACCCGGAATATTGCCAGGGGCAATCATGCCCTGCGTCCCGTACACGCCATTCTGGTTGATTAAATTGGAGCCGGACATCCATGTCCATTCACCGTTACTATACTTCCACAGGTCGTTTAGCAAACCTTCCGCGGAGGTGGGATCGGCGCCGTTTCCTCCGAAAAGCCAAAAATTCCCCGACGAATCTGTCCAGCTGATAGCCAGTTGCCGGTAACCCGGCACATTTCCCGGAGCGGGCACGCCGCGTGTGCCGTACACACCCAACTGATTAGCGAGGGAAGATCCGGACATCCAGGTCCATTGGTTATTGCTGAATTTCCACAGGTCGTTGAGTATCCCATTCGCTCCAGTCGAATCGTACCCGACTCCACCAAACAGCCAGAGGCTTCCGGACAAGTCGATCCAGGAGACAGCCCAAAGTCTGGCACCGGGAATATTGGCGGGCGTCGCGATGCCGAGCGCGCCGTAGGTGCCTTTTTGATCGACCATGTTGGAACCAGACTCCCACGTCCATTCACCATTGCTATATTTCCACAGATCGTTCAGCTCTCCGTTGGTTCCATTCGAATCAGAGGTTAATCCGCCGAAGAGCCAGAAATTTCCGGAAGAATCAATCCAACTTACAGCGCCCGATCGTGCGCTAGGAATATTATTAGCGGAGGGAACGCCCGGACTGCCATATATACCCTGCTGATTCGCCGAGTCAGAGCCGCCCATCCACGTCCATTCACCCGCGCTATACTTCCATAGATCGTTCAGAGCTCCTTCGTTATCCGCCGAATCGAAACCATTCCCTCCAAAGAGCCAGAAATCTCCTGAGGCATCAGTCCAACTGACAGTCTCGAATCGCGCACCGGGAATGTTGGCCATTGCGGGAACGCCGAGAGCGCCGTACGTGCCTCTTTGTCCTCCGAGATTGGATCCGGCGATCCACGTCCACTGTCCGGCGCTGAATTTCCACACGTCGTTTATCGGAAGGATTGTTCCGACCGAATCGAAGCCATACCCACCGAAGAGCATGAGATTCCCGGACGCGTCCACCCACGTAGCGGGTGTTTGTCGTCCGCCAGGGAAGTTGCTCGCGGCGGCAACGCCAAGAGTTCCGTAAACACCTTGGTTGCTCGCGCTATTAGGTCCACTCACCCAGGTCCATTCATTATGGTCGCAGTTGATCTGCACGTTCGTGACGTTGGCGGTTGCTACTCCGGAGCCATTGGTGACGCCGCAAGTCTGCGTAGGATTTGCAGGTTGCACAAGAATCGTCACGCTATACGCAGTGCCGCTCGCAACCGTCTTCGCAAAAGTAAAGCCACCATTCGCGTTCACCTGCAAGGCGTCAGTGAAGTTGTCTCGCAAAACCAGGCCGGCATTATTCGCAGAGAGGTTTACGACTGTCCCGCTGATGGTGAATGAAGAGGGCATGCTGTTACCGCCGCAGCTGGCGAGCGCAAGTGAAAGTACGGCCAGAACGCCGCTGGAGAAGAG
Source organism: Acidobacteriota bacterium (assembly GCA_003131985.1). Taxonomy (GTDB): domain Bacteria; phylum Acidobacteriota; class Terriglobia; order Acidiferrales; family UBA7541; genus Palsa-295. The sequence continues at coordinate 4,708 of PKWH01000302.1, forward strand.
CTTCTGCGCAACTTTCATAAAATGTACTCCTGTCCTTCCACTGCACGATGGCCGGAGCGGCACGCCACAAGAGCAGATTTTCCAACCGACAGCATGGGTCCCACGGTGTAAAGCAGCGGCAGATTAGCACAGGGAAGGTTTGATTCAGCCGTACATGAACGGGAAAGTGCTTTGGTGGGCAACGCCAACCGCCGCGTTGAGATCTGCGTATCATGGTTCGCAACCCCGCGCGGGCGCGCCCCGCTTTTGGTAGCGCCCGCGAAAGCGGCGGCAAGCCGCCGCACTCCAAATGGAGCCTAGCCGCGATTCTGTGGAGTGCGGGAGCTTGCTCCCGCTTTCTTCGCCCAAACGTATTGCCGCAGCAATATCCCGGAGGCGCGCTGCTTGCTGCGCCCGCTGCAGCTAGGGAAATCAACGCTCGTGGCCTGCGCAGGCTAGGGTATCAAGCGCCATTAAATACACGCTTTGCTGGAGGAGGCTTTGCCCCTCATTGGTATAGCCTCAAAATATGTCTGAATCCAGCGTCATGACGGTTAGCCGAATCGATCGAAAGGTTCGTATTCTCATTGCCGACGACCATCCCATTATAAGAAGGGTAGTGCGATCGACGCTGCAACAACATCCGCATTTTGAAATTTGCGGCGAAGCGGTGAACGGTGCCGAAGCGATCGAGGAAGCGAAGAAACTGAAACCCGACGTGGTTGTGTTGAACGTCAGCATGCCGGTAATGAACGGCTTCGAAGCCGCCCGCGAGATCAAGACAATTCTCCCGGAATCGGCGATTGTAATCTTGTCGCAAAACGCGGATCAGCATTTCATCGCGGAAGCCAAGAAGGTCGGCGTTCAAGCGTACGTGTCCAAAACAAAGGCAGGCGAGTCGCTGGTAAAAGCGGTGGAAGGAGCCGTGCTCGGCGAAGACTTCCTTTTTGTCGAGTAAAGTATGGCGTGCAGTATTTCCGCAGTTAGTCTGAAACTGTATTGAGGCTATTTCTTGGGAACCGTTGCGTCCTTCTCCGCTTCGATTGTCACCTGCACATGCGCCCCCGGTTTCAACGCGACTTCTTTCCCGTTCTCGTCTTGCAAGGTATTGTCGACGCGAATCTCCCTGTAAAGATGCTCGGCATCTTCAACTGAAATCTGGGCTTTTTCGTTCGCGATACTATTCCCAGGAATGATTTTTTCAACTGTTCCGGGAAGGGTCACCGCGGGCTTTTCTGGCTCGCTCGACTTTGCCATTAGGCCTCCTATTTCTTCTTTTTACCCTATCACTCACTAGAAAGCAAAACTACCTCTATTGAGCGATACTGCTCGCTCAGTGCTTCTTAACTACTGATGAACACCCAAGCCGGACAAATGAACTCCGCTTTCTGTAACCCCGGACACTAATACAGCGTCAACTAAACGGAACTTAATGCGGAGGATTGCGTTGAGGCTACGGGCGGGCGTCATTGTTGCATCTATCGCGGCGGCGCTTCTTACGATTTTTCTGATACTGCGCTTGCATCTGGACCCGCACGACGCAAACCGGAATCCAAACGCGCACGACTCTCAAATCGTTAGCGGCCCGCCGACTAGACAGCCCCTCGCCGACAACGCGCCTTCCGGCAGCGTGACAGTTCTGACCTACCATAACGATGCATCGCGAACTGGACAGAATCTTGATGAGAAAATCCTCACGCCCCGCAACGTAAACTCTACTAACTTTGGCAAGCTCGGATTTCTTTCCGTGGACGGATTGGTGGACGCCGAGCCCCTGTACGTCTCGAACCTCATGGTAGCCGGCCATCCGCACAACGTCGTCTTCGCGGTCACCGAACACGATTCGATCTATGCTTTCGATGCCGACACCTTTAATCAGCTCTGGCAAGTCACTGTGCGTGGCGCGAAGGAAACTCCCAGCGACGATCGCGGTTGCGGCCAGGTGAGTCCCGAAATCGGCATCACTTCGACGCCGGTAATCTCATTCAATAACAAAGGCCGCGGCACAATGTATTTGGTCGCCATGTCGAAGGATAACTACGGCAATTATTTTCAGCGCCTGCACGCTCTTGACGTCACTACGGGCGCTGAAATTTCCGGCAGCCCCACCACGATCGAAGCCACGTTTCCCAACCTGCAGGGAGGAACCACGTTCGATCCCAAACAGTACAAGGAGCGCGCTTCATTGCTTCTTCTGGACGGCAAGATCTACACGAGCTGGGCTTCGCACTGCGACAATGGCGTGTACACCGGATGGGTGATGGGATATGACGCCGCGACGCTGAAACAAGTGAGTGTGCTCAACCTCACTCCCAACGGCAGCGATGGCGCAATCTGGATGTCCGGAGCGGGTCCCGCCGCCGACGCCCAGGGCAACATTTATTTGCTCGATGGCAACGGCACGTTCGACAAAACCTTCGACTCCGCCGGCTTTCCGACGAACGGCGACTTCGGCAATGGATTCCTGAAGCTGTCGGCGAGCGGCTCCAAGCTGTCGGTTGCGGACTACTTCAATATGCACAATACCAACGCCGAGTCAGACGCCGATCAAGATCTCGGCTCTGGCGGCGCGCTCGTCTTGCCGGATTTCAAAGATGCTTCGGGCAAAACCTGGCAGCTTGCGGTTGGCGCCGGCAAGGACGCCCACATGTATGTTGTAAATCGCAATTCGATGGGTAAGTTTAATACCAAGAAAGACAATGCAATCTATCAGGAGTTGGACCACGCGCTGGCCGGAGCCGTCTTTTCCATGCCCGCTTATTTCAACAGCACAGTTTATTTCGGCGCTGTGGGAGATTCCCTGAAAGCTTTCTCCGTGGTGAACGCAAAGCTCGTTCCGAAGGCGGCTTCGAAAACGTCCGGCACCTTCGCCTATCCCGGAACCACGCCTAGCATTTCTTCGAATGGCGCTTCGAATGGAATTGTGTGGGCTGTGGAATCCCGCGGAAGCGATGCAGGCGTGCTTCACGCTTACGACGCAAGCAATCTTGCGCACGAGTTGTACAACAGCAACCAAGCCGGCACTCGCGATAATTTTTCTGACAACAAGTACATCACGCCCATGATCGCCAACGGAAAAGTGTTCGTCGGCACTCCCACCGGCATAATTGTTTTTGGTTTACTTCGATAGAAGACGAATGTGTTTCGTTTACTTGCTGTCGATGGCAGCGTCGTCGCGCACCTAGTGGGGATTTGCCGCAGCCGGTGACAAGGGCACATCGGGGTACAGCCGGTCAAACTCCGGTTCACCATGAAGCAGCGCAAGGTCCGGATCGCGGCGCGTCCACACCGCATCTCTGAACCCCGCTTCCCAGGCTTTGCGCAGCGCATCCATAGCTTCTGCCTTTCTCTTCAACCCGCAGTACACGCAAGCCGCGTTATAAAGTATCGAGGCTTCGTTGGCGCGCAAGGCGAGAGCCATGTTGAGTTCTCGCATGGCGTCGTCCGAACGTGCCAAATCGGCGTAGTCTCCGGCCACCAGAATGCGCGCACGGGCGTCTTCCGGCACTTGTTTCAAATGGTTTTCGAGCGCCGCCATCCTGCGCTGCGTCATGTTGAGCTTGGCTTCGCTCTTGCCGATGGCGCCGAGAGAGTTCAGCACCGGCACATAAACGTTGTAGTCTTCGCCGCTGGCCTCGATGGCAACTTCCGCCACGTCCAGAACTTCCTGGTATCGCCCCGCGGCAAAAAGCGCACGGCAGAGCAGGTAATACGCGCCTTCGCAGTCGCGCTTTCGTTCGATGGCTTTCTTGACCATGCGCACCGCTTCGTCATGCAGTTCCGCTGCGTAAAGAACCCACGCTTGGCTCACCTGCACTTCAGGCAGGTCCCAACGCAGAGCCAGCGCTTTCCCGGAAGCTTCCCGCGCGCGTTCCACCCACACCGGATCGCGGCTGTAGTTGCAGTAGAACATAGCGCACGCATTGGCGCATGCGGCGTAGGCCAGCGCGAAGCTGACGTCCATCGCCACTGCGTTTTCGAACATCTGCAAAGCGAACTCCAGGTCCTGGCGCGTCTGCCGCCGGGCGTATCGTTTGCCGCGCAAATAGAGATCGTACGCCTGCAGATTTTCCGTGGGCTTCACCGCCAGCGCTTCAAGCTCCTGCGGCGAAAGCGTAATGCGCAACGCTTCCGCGATCTTGCGCGCCATTTCATCCTGCACTTCGAAAACGTCTTTCATCTCCCGGTCGAAGCGTTCCGACCACAGCGGAAAATCCGTGCGCGTATCCACCAGTTGGACGTTGATCCGCAGCCGCGCGCCGGACCGCCGCAACGTGCCGGTAAGAACGTAAGCCGCTCCGAGCTGCTGCCCGATCTGCGCCGGAGTCACCGGCTTATCCCGAAACGCCAGAATAGTGGGACGCGAAAAAGTGTTCAGTCCCCGGATCTTCGAAAGCTCCGTGATCACGTCCTCAGTGATGCCGTCGCGCAGGTATTCGTCTTCCTTCGACCCGCTCAGATTTTCGAAGTAGAGAACGGCCACGGATTTCCCCATCAACTTCGGAGCCGCGGGATCCGAATCGGATTTTTCTTTCGTGCGCCGTTTGTTCGGCTCCAGGTCGCGCCTCAAGCGGTTGAGGTCGGTCTTCAGTTCCGTAGCCGTTTGGCAGCGCAAATTGCGGTCCTTCTCGAGCGTCTTGTCGAGTATCCGCACAAAATCCGCAGGCAGCGACGGATTCAGCTCCGCGGCAGGCTGCGGATCGCGGTTCAGGATAGCCTCGAAGATCACCGCCGATGTGTCTCCCTTAAACGGCAAAGATCCGGTGGACATCTGGTAGAGAACCGTGCCGACCGAAAAAATATCCGTGCGAGCGTCCACCAACTGGCCGCGAGCCTGTTCCGGCGACATATAGGAGATCGTGCCCACGGCAGCGCCCGGCATGGTGAGTTCGTTGTTGGAAGCCACCGTCTCGCCCTGCGCCGACGAAGCGCCCTGCGCCATCTCGCCCTGCCTCATCTTCACCAGCCCAAAATCCAGAATCTTCAGCTCGCCTCGTTCGGTGAGAAAAAGATTCGCAGGCTTGATATCTCTGTGAACGATGCCCTTGGCGTGCGCCGATTCCAGCGCGTCTGCGATCTGAATCGCCAGCGGGAGCAGCTTCTCCATTTCCACCGGGTTGCCAGTCATGATTTGAGCCAGCGTCTGCCCTTCAAGCAACTCCATCACGATAAAGTGGCGCAGTTCGTGCCGCTCGATCGCGTGAATCGTGCAGATGTTGGGGTGATTCAACGAGGAAGCGGCGCGTGCCTCGCGCTGAAAACGCTCCAGCGCTTGGCTGTCCTGTGCCGTTTCCGGAGGGAGAAACTTCAGCGCCACGCGGCGCCCGAGCTGCGAATCTTCCGCTTCATAAACCACGCCCATGCCGCCCGAGCCAACCTTCTTAGTGATGTGGTAGTGCGAGAAAGTCCGCCCGACCAAAGAAGCTTCAGCGTCTGCCATGAGGCGCACATATTAGATGCCCGCAGCGAGCGAGTCAATAACCGTGGATGCTTGCGCCGAAAGGGAATTGCCAATTCGCAGTAGTCTTGGTCGCAGCGCTAAGCCCGCAGGAAAATTTAATCTGCGCCAAACTTGCCCCGAAATCCCGAAAAAAAGTCTAGAATCGTCCCGCTGGGCGCGAGACTCGGCGAAACCTGAGGACGAAACCGTGCTGACGGCATTCGACAATTTCATCGTGATTTTGGCCTTCACCCTGGGGCCGCTGCCGTTTCTCTTTATTCTGAATCGCTTCTGGCCGGCCACCCGGCGCCGGATTCACAACGACATTATCGGCTGGCAAGTCGGCGTGCTCGGCACAACATATGCCGTGATCATGGGCTTCATGTTGTACGCCGTTTGGAGTTCCTACCAGGACGCAGAGATCAACGCCGAGTCCGAAGCGAACTCCCTGGTCAGCGTTTACCGGCTCGCCGACGGGCTTCCTTCCGCGCAACGCGAACAGGTTCATCAACTCGCGCGCCAGTACGCAAACATCGTGATCAATGAAGAGTGGCCCGTGATGCACCAAGGAAATTTGAGTCTAGCCGGTCACGACACCATACACGAGCTCTGGACTGCCGTTCTGCAAACCAAGCCCGCCACGTTCGGTGAGCAGACCAGCATGAATCTAACCCTCGGCGAAATCTCCACCATGACCGAACATCGCCGCGTCCGCCAGCTCGAAAGCCAATCCAAACTGCCCGGAATTCTCTGGCTGGTGCTGCTCGTGGGCGGCGCCATCACCACGCTTTCTTCCTGCCTCTTCGGCATAGAAGATTTCAAACTGCATTGCATCCAGGTGGTGTCGCTGGCGCTGATGTTATCGTTTATCCTGGTCGCCATCGCCGATATTGACCGCCCGTTTCAAGGCACGGTTCACATCGAGCCGCGCGGCTTCGAACGCGCCCGCCAAACCTTCCTGCAGGATCCTTAGGATTTGACAAGACGAACTGGGATCAAGGGCACACGTAAACTGGTTGGCTGCCATCCTGGGTCTTGTCGTCAACGTTGGCCTTGACCTTGGCATCGGTCGTACAACCTCCCGGCGGCGGTCCTAATGGTGTCTCGATTATCCTCGTCGCCATGGAAGAAGGAGGCGTGAGGCCGGGAAGGTTCGCCAAGAGCGCCCCTTTGTCCGTGTTGCCGGTGATCTGAACAGCGTCGGACGCGACCCTGCGCGTGCAGTTCAAAATCAATCCGGACGATTCCAGTGTTGTGTTGCTGTTTACCGCCGGCGTGCACGTGGCGCTTTCGGGAGTTATAGCGAAATCCCGTATCTTGGTTGGGGGCGCTCCCGCAGCATCGTAGATGAGTCTTACCGTGAATCGCATGGGGTCATAGCTCAACTCGATTGCCGCGTGCGCCACGCCCTTGCTGTTTGACGTGCAAGTCTGCCAGGCCTTCGCCATGCCTTGGTCCGCGGTGTTAACGATTCGCGAGAATTTCGACAGGTTTCTTTTATCCGAAAAATCCACCGTCTGCATTGCCGCTTGGTAGTTTCCCCAATCGGACGCTCTCGCATGACCACCAATCTGCGCTGGAATGTCGTCTATCGTAAATCCAAGCTGCTGCGCGGCATCAACCGCTTTTCCATAACTGTCGAACGTATTTTGCGAAAGCCAATTCACAAAAGCCCGCGTCCTTTTCTCCAAAGAGTCCGTGGGCGCAGTGCCAAAAACGCCATGTTCGACAATCTGAGAGCAATCGCTTTGGGCCATCACTGCGGCGGGAGCGGCGAGCAACACCATCAACGTCAAGGACGTTCGATAAAATTTAAATGATTTCACGGAAGTGACCTCTCAAGTGGGATGCTTTGGCCAACTAAAGAGTGACCCCGCAGTATAGGAAACGGAATCCTCGTCGAAGCGATACGGCGCCGGCTCACTAGCAAGCAGACGCCGCTCGCAAAATCCGTCCCACTGCTTTTTTGCGGATGCTGAAATGTCCGCCAGTCGACAATTGGCACAAATTAACTCGAATAAACTAAACTGAGTGCGCGGATTCGGGGAGGTCAGCCATGCAATACGCGATCGTCGGAATTCTTGATAGCTACGCGGATGCGGAAGCCGCGGTTCGGGATCTGGAGTTGGCAGGCATCGTTGGCGAACAAGTGGAAGTGATTAGCGACATCGACGAAGATGCGCGAACCGCAAACACGCCGGGTGAGCCTTCCACCAAGCCCAAAGAACCGCATCACAACTGGATTGCGCGCTTGTTCGGCGCTGGCGCCCCTTTCGAAAAGCGCGAAGCGAGCGATCTGTCCGGCGAACAGCCGAACTACATCGGCGAACAACAATTTTACGCCAATCACATCAAGCAGGGCGGAGCCGTAATCTTCGTCCGCACAACCGAAGAGGCGCCCGCCAATCGCGCCGCCGCAATATTGCGCGATCACGGCGCCCGAACCCCAGGCCAAAAGGATGGCCCCGCCATCCGCCGGATCGACTAGCGTCGGCCGCAAACATGGTTACGATTTCACGAAATGAGGTTTAAGATGAAATATATCTGGAACTTCTAGGATGAGAACATGAAAAAGTCGGGCGCGAGCCAAGGCCAGCGGGCATCGGAGCTGATCTCGAAGAGAATCGCCGAACTGGGGGACTGGCGCGGGGAAACCCTCCGCAGAATGCGCAAGCTCATCAAGGAAGCAGACCCGGACGCCGTCGAGGAGTGGAAGTGGATGGGCACTCCGGTTTGGTCGCACGACGGCATCATCTGCACTGGCGAATCCTACAAGAGTGTCGTGAAGCTTACCTTCGCCAAGGGCGCGTCTCTGAAGGATCCGGCCCGTCTCTTCAACTCGAGTCTCGACGGAAACACCCGCCGCGCGATCGACATTCACGAAGGAGAAGAAGTTGACGATTCCGCCTTCAAGGTGCTCGTTCGCCAAGCAGCCGCCCTCAACAGTTCTGGCAAGTCGAAACCTGCGAAGAAAGCGAAGTCCTAAGGGATTCCGCTCCTGAACAGGTCCGACATCGGGGTCGCGGAGGTGCCGTTCCGCCCGAGCGTCCCAAGTTGAAGATGGCCTCTAATATCACGAACGCGACATCTGCGGAGTGAGACAAGCGGCATTCTTTGGCACCCGCATCGTAGAGCTTTTGCCAATCTGCATTAAGATGTCCGATAATCCGCCTAACGGTCGAACTGGAATTAGGGATGCCAAGGGAGAATAGCATGGCGATTAAACGTATCGCGCTGGCGCTGTGGCTCGCTGGTTTTTCGATCGTGCTCGGGGGTGTTTGCTTCGCTCAGGACAATGCGCCGCGCATGGAACAGGTGGTGCAATCCTACGTTTCGAATAAAACATTCATGGGCTCGGTGCTGGTCGTACGCGACAAGACTGTGCTGCTCGACAAAGGATACGGTTCCGCGGATTTGGAATGGGACATTCCCAATTCGCCCACCACCAAATTCCGGCTGGGGTCTATCACCAAGCAATTCACCGCGGCTTCCATCTTGTTACTCGAGGAACGCGGAAAATTAAACATCAATGATCCGGTGAAGAAGTACATGGCGGACGCGCCCGCTGCTTGGGACAAAGTAACCATCTACAACCTCCTGACGCACACCTCCGGAATACCAAGCTTTACCGGATTTCCCGATTACGAATCCACGGAGGCGTTTGCCACCACGCCGGAAAAACTCGTTGCGCGCTTTCGCGACAAGCCGCTTGAATTCCAGCCCGGCGAGAAATTTGCGTACGATAATTCCGGATACGTTCTGTTGGGCTACCTGATCGAAAAGATCAGCGGGGAAACCTACGCGCAGTTTGTGCAGGAGAATATTTTTACGCCGCTGCAGATGAAAGACTCGGGCTACGATTCAAACTCGGCAATCATTATGCATCGCGCCTCAGGCTACTCGAACGGCAAAGAGGGAATTGAGAACGCCGGCTACATCCACATGAGCATTCCGTTTGCGGCCGGCTCGCTGTATTCCACCGTGGAAGATTTGGCGCGCTGGGAACAAGGCCTATTCGGCGGCAAGCTCCTGTCGCCCGCTTCTCTGCAAAAAATGACCACGCCCTTCAAGGAAAATTATGCATTCGGCGTTGCCGTGTCCACCACGAACGGCCACAAGTTGATCGAGCACGGAGGCGGGATCGAGGGCTTCAACACTCATCTGGCTTACTATCCCGACGACAAACTGATTGTGGTCGTTCTTGGAAATCTAAGTGGAGATGCTCCCGGCGGAATCGCGCACAAACTGGCAGCCGTGGCTCACGGCGAAACGGTTGTGCTGGCGTCAGAGAGAAAAGAAATCACAGTTGCGCCCGCAATTTTGGCGAACTACGTCGGCACCTACGAACTCTCTCCGGCCTTCGCTCTGGTAATGACCCTCGAAGCCGGCCAGCTAATGACCCAGGCCACCGGACAGCACAAGCTTCCGCTATACCCGGAATCGGAAACAAAGTTTTTCCTGAAAGTCGTCGATGCGCAAGTAGACTTCGTCAAGAACGACAAGGGCGAAGTAACAGGCCTCGTCCTCCACCAAGGCGGCCGGGACATGAAAGCCGCCAAGAAGTAAAGCGAATCTCACCTGCCGCGATCAAATTACAACGGGGCTGGCGGAGCATCCCGAGTTGGTGGCGGGATTTATATATTTTCTTTTAGCCAGATCTCGAGCCGACCAAGACTCGCGTTGTACGATCGCAGCCCGACCAGAAAAAATATCGCCGCCAGAATCGCCGCCGTCCCCGGGACGATCAGCAGCGAATATCGCACCGCTGCGTCATATCCGAATACGCGGTCGGTGACCAACGCAATCGCTGTCGGACCCAGCGCCAACCCAATTATATTCACGACCAGCAGATACACGGCCGTAGCTTGTCCGCGCATTGCATTCGGCACCGCTTCCAAAATCGCCGCCGGAATCAGGCAAACGGGCATGCAAAGAAAAAACGTTCCGAGGTACAGCAACGCGATCACCGCCGTCGCATTCGACACCAGCGGATAAAGACTCCCCGCCACCAAAAATCCGGGGCACGAAAGCAGCGCGACGCGCATGTACGCATCGCGATACCCGCGATTCATCAGCCACGAAACCATTTTCCCGGCGCTGATCATTCCCAGCGAGCCCGACACGATCTGCGCCCCGCCGAAAAGAATCCCCGCATGCGAAGCAGACATTCCATGATTGCGCACCAGGAACGTAACTACCCAAGCCGAAGTCCCATAGGAAGCCAGCGCTATCAGCGCCATCCCTAAAATTAACGAAGCCAGCGTTCTCCCATTAGCCGCAAAGTAGTGCCAGATTATTTTCAGAGGTATGCGCTCAACCCTCCCACGCGCGCTGCCATTTTCGAGAACGCGCGCGCCCTTGCGCGAAGGATCGCGCAGTGTGAGCAGCACCAGCGCGAATGCCACTCCCGAAACTCCGAGAAGCAAAAAAAGCGTCTGCCATGCGCGCACCGGCCCGAGCAGCGGCAATTGAAACACTTCTCGTGTCCCGAACGATCGCAGCAGCAATCCGCCGAAGAGAAATGCGAACCCTCCTCCGACGAAAGTAGCCATCGTGTAAACGCTGAACGGCACCGACCGTTTCGCCGGCGGAAACGAATCCGAGATCATGGAATACGCGGCAGGTGTCAGCGTCGCTTCGCCGATTCCAACTCCCATCCGCAGCACGAACAGTTGCGCGTAAGAACTCACCAGCCCGCATCCGCCGGTCATCACACTCCATATCAGCATTCCGAAAATAATCAACCGCGGCCGGTTCACCCAATCCGCCAGTCGCCCGAAAGGAAGCCCAAGCAACGCGTAGAAAAGCGCAAAGCTGAATCCGATCAGCAAACTCATCTGCGTGTCGCTGATGGCCAGGTCGCGCCGCACCGGTCCAACCAGCAAGTTCAGAATTTGCCGATCGATGAACGAAAAAATGTAAGCGCACAGGAGAACCACAACGGTGTACCAGGCCCAGCGCCCTGTCGGGTAGCCTCGTTCGCTTTCTGCTCGTAGCTCGTGGCTGTTAGGCTTTTGAAGGCTCATAATTCACCGCTCGCGGCGCAGATTCACCGCGATTGAAAGACGACGCAGCCTATCCCAGAAGCCTTACACCATCAAGCTGGTGCTGAATTCCGGCAGCGACGTTGAACGTATCTGGCGGGACGCCTCTACGAAAACCCGCCAATCCTTAACTTAATAGAACGCGCCATAATTTCAGCCCAAAGCCGTAGGGGCGCAGCATGCTGCGCCCGGAATAAGTACTTGGCAATGCCGAAAATGTTGCCGCTCACTATCTTTCCCGCATCGATTCAGCTTTCAATGACGATAATCGCATGGCCTGCAGCGGGCGCGATGTACAATGCCGTCCGCTCTCGACCGTCGATACCCGGGTTGGATTTAACAAAGAGCCTGAGGAGACCCACATGAACCCGCTCGATCCGGCGCTGTTTCGCCCGGAAGCGATCTCCGACGAAACGCGCTAATTCAACGAAATGATCGTAAAGCTTCTCACGCCGATGCCCGACTGGTGGGTGGTCGGCGCGCAAGCCACTCGCGACGCCCGTGCGCGCGGTGAAGGCGCGTTTCCGCTCGCTCCGAAATCGCCGCGGGCGCGCACCATCTCGATTGACGGAAAGGGCGGCAAGGTTGCTCTGCGCATCGTCGCGCCGCAAAACCCGAAGGGCGTTTATCTCCACATCCACGGCGGAGGCATGGTTCTCGGTGCGGCGGACATGCTCGACCCCATGCTCGAGCGCGTGAACGAAAAAACCGGCCTCGCATGCGTGAGCGTCGAATACCGGCTGGCGCCCGAAAATCCGTATCCTGCTCCGCCGGACGACTGCGAATCCGCCGCTGTCTGGCTGGCGAAAAATGCGAAAGCTGAATTCGGCGCCGACGCGCTGGCCATCGGCGGCGAATCCGCCGGCGCGACGCTCTCCGCCGTCACGCTGCTGCGCATGCGCGACCGCCACGGATTCACTGGCTTCCGCGCCGCGAATCTTTTCTACGGCGCCTACGATCTTTCCATGACGCCCAGCCAGAAGCACTTCGGCAATGAGCGCCTGGTGCTGCGCACGCTGGACATAGAAAAATTCATGGCCGCATATCTTCCCGGCGCGAACGAGTTGCGCGACCCCGACATTTCTCCGCTCTACGCCAACTTGAAGGGCCTTCCTCCCGCGCTGTTTTCGATTGGCACCGCCGACCCTCTGCTCGACGATTCGCTCTTCATGTACGCCCGCTACATCGCCGCAGGCAACCGCGCCGAGCTTGCGATATATCCCGGCGGCGCGCATGCCTTCAACGTTTTTCCAATCGCAATCGCCCAGCAGGCCAACGCCCGCATGGATGCTTTCCTCGCCCGCGAGACCGCGTGACAGTTGCTGCGTTGCTCGCAGTTCGCTATGTTAGGATTCGCTGAAGCAGCGCACATTCCATGAGCCAGAACAATTCTTTCTGGAAGCAGTTTCCTCTAAGATCCAGCGTTATTTTTCTGCTCGNNCTTTCTCTCCGCAGCAAATGGTGGAAAGCTTTCTTTCCCATTTTTGTGGTCCACGTCGTACTGGTGAACGTTGTCGCCGCTCGGCTTCCGAATCTGCCCCAGCCCCAGCTTATGGACGCAGCCCAAATCGCCAAACTACATAGCAGATTAGGCTTCGACGGCGTGGCCACGTTTCTTGCCGTGGTCTTCGGCTACATCTGTTTTGTTACCGTCTCCGTAACCGAGTCCCGGCGGTATTTGCGCGTCCGCGCGGAAATCGATTTAGCCATGGAGATCCACAGAGTGCTGGTCCCTGCGATCGAAACGAAGATGGGTGGTTACGAATTTTACGGGCGCTCGATTCCCAGCGGCGATGTCGGCGGTGATTTGATCGATCTCGCGGGCTCAGAAGACCATTGGGTCGCATATCTGGCCGACGTGTCGGGCCACGGCGTGGCGCCGGGAGTAGTGATGGGCATGGTCAAGAGCGCTGCGCGCATGCTTCTGAGTTCGGACCATGACACCGGGCATCTTCTCGGCCGTTTGAACGAAGTTTTGTTTCCGTTAAAGAAACCGGACATGTTCGTCACATTTTGCTTTGTCGCCAAAAATGAAGCCGGGGTGCGCATCGGACTTGCAGGCCACCCGGCGATTCTCCTTTTTTCCGCGCGCTCGAATGAGATATCGCAATTGGAATGCCCAAACATGCCCTTGGGTATTCTTCCCTCCGGCGATTTCGAAAGCTCCGAGATTCGTCCGGAACAGGGAGACGTCCTCGCGCTATATACCGACGGATTCCTCGAACAAGCCAACGCTGCAGGTGAAGAATTCGGCCTCACGCGCTTCCAAGAGGAATTTCAGCGGCATGGTAAGGATCCCCTGGAGGCCATCTGCCGCTCGTTGCAGGAAAGCGTCGCCCGCCACGGAGTTCAATTTGACGACCAGTCGATCTTGTTGATTCGCAGGCTAGAGTAAGAAGGTACTCCGGTCACCGCAAAGAGCATCGAGAGAATATCAGGCAACAAAAAAAAACCGGGCGGCAACTTCGCCACCCGGCTTCGTTTT
>PKWH01000035.1 GCA_003131985.1 Acidobacteriota bacterium
CACAAGTTGCTGCACGCGGAGGGAGAGTTGGCTAGCGCGCGAGGCGCAGGCGCGGCCGAGACTGCCATGGTGCTCAGTTGTTTTTCGGGCACGAGCCTGGAAGACGTGGCGGCGGTGGCGAAGAGTCCTTTGTGGTTTCAGCTTTACGTGCAGCCGGACCACGGGTTCACTCGCGCGCTGGTGCAGCGCGTCGAGGCTGCGGGGTATCGCGCACTTTGCCTTACTGTGGACACTCCGATAACCGGCGCGCGCAATCGCGAGACGCGGGCTGCGGTGAAACTTCCGCCCATGCCGCACTTAGAAGGATTCACTGTAGCCGGGACTGCAGGGCATCTGCACCCAGGTTCGGTGCAGGTTTTTAGCGGGGTGCTCGATGCGGCGCTGAGCTGGAAAGATGTGGAGTGGTTGCGCTCGGTCTCGAAGATTCCTTTGGTGCTGAAGGGCGTGATGAATCCGGATGACGCAGACATAGCTGCAAAATCGGGAGTGGCGGGGATCATCGTCTCCAACCACGGAGGCAGGAACCTCGACACGCTGCCGGCGACCATCGACGCGCTGCCGCAGGTGGCGGACAAAGTAGCAGGGTGCATGCCGGTGTTTGTGGATGGCGGGATTCGGCGCGGAACCGACGTCGTTAAGGCGCTGGCGTTGGGCGCGAACGCAGTGTTCATAGGACGGCCGTATCTTTATGGATTAGCCGCGGCGGGAGAAGCGGGCGTCACGAAAGTGATTAACATCCTACAGCGCGAATTTCAGATGGCGATGGCGCTGACGGGAAGGACGAACGTNNGACCGGAAACTGGTCGGCTGCGGTTCTCTTCGTTGACTCACTTCTTCGCGCCAACTAAAATCAACCGCATAAATATTTTTGTAACAGGAGGATTTATCAATGGGCATTCGTCGCGAGCGGGCAAAAAGATCCAGGCTGGCTCTGTGGGGTTGTGTTGCGGTGATTTTGATTGCGTCGGGCTGCGGGGAGAAAACGCCGCCGGACACGCGGGCTGCGGATGAGAGCGCGATTCGAAATTTGGACGCGCAGTGGTCCAAGGCGTCTGCGGCGAGAGACGTTGACGGCTCGGTTTCATACTACAGCGATGATGCTTCTCTGCTGGCTCCCAACGCTCCGATCGCCAGCGACAAGCAGAGCATTCGCGCCGCGTGGGCTTCGCTGCTCGGTCCGGACACTTCATTGTCATGGCAAGCGAGCAAAGTTGAGGTATCGCGATCGGGCGATTTGGCGTACGTGCAAGGCGTGTATCAGATGACGTCGAAAGATGCGCGAGGAAAAGCAACGGCGGACAATGGCAAGTTTGTGGAAGTTTGGAAAAAGCAGGCGGACGGCAAGTGGAAAACGGTAGCAGACATTTTTAATTCCGACCTGCCGATAGTACAAAAGCCGGCGCCTCGGGCGGCTGCGGCGCCTGTGGAGAAAAAGTCCAGCCGGCATCGTCACGGGAAGAAAAAGAAGCACCGAAAATCGGACTCCGACGAGACGGAGTAAATCCGCGGCGGCCTGGCGTGGAGCGACGCGTTACCGATCCTTATTCGTCGGGCACGGCGAGATCGGCGGTGGTGGAGAGGTCCGCTCCTTTTATTTCTTTTCCGATTAGCGAGATGACGACGACGAGCGTGGCAACCAGCACGACAGTCCAGGCAAGGACCGGGGCGTAATTTCCGCCGTAGTGTTGCTCGGTGAGCTTTGCCTGGATCACGGAATTACGCGAGGCTAGAAGATTGCCGAACTGATAGGCCAGTCCTGGAAAGGTCGCTCGCACGGCAGGGGGAGAAAGCTCGTTCAAGTGCGCGGGNNAAGCGCAGCGATTATGATGGCTCGCCGCCGGCCAAGGCGCTCCGACCAGGAGCCGAAAGTGATTCCGCCCAAGAGAGCGCCGATATTGTAGATGATGGCGATGGCGCCGACGGTGCCCGGCGAGAAGCCATGATTCTTCTGTAAAAATGTGGGGTAGAGATCCTGCGTGCCGTGGCTGAAAGAATTGAAGGCGAACATCAGCAAGATCAGGAAGAGAAAACTGCTGAGATAGACGCGGATGCCTTTGCCGAAGTGAGTACCCTCTTTCCTCGCTACGCGGCCCTGAAGCCAGGCGGGCGACTCGTCAACCTTGGTGCGGATGTAAATCACGAGAAAAGCGGGAAGCGCTCCGACAACAAACATGCCGCGCCAACCGAGGAATCGGAAGAGGGTGCCGTAGACGACAGCGGCGAGAAGATAGCCGACGACGTAACCTTCCTGCAAGAGTCCCGAGAAAAAGCCGCGGCCTTTGGCGGGGAGCGTTTCGAAGGCCAACGCGGCGCCAACGCCCCATTCCCCTCCCATGGCTATGCCAAAGAAGGCGCGCATGATGAGAAACGAGCGGAGCGAAGGAGCAAACGCGGAGCCGAGCTCGAAAACCGAGAAGCAGATGATGTCAATCATCAGCGCGGGACGGCGGCCGAAACGATCGGCCAAAAATCCGAACAGGAACGCGCCGATGGGACGCATAGCCAGCGTGAGAAAAATTGCTTCTGCTATGGCCGAAACTTTGGTGTTGAATTCCGCCGCGATGGCGCTGACGCAGAAGACCAGGATGAAGAAATCGAATGCGTCGAGCGACCAGCCGAGAAAGCAGGC
>PKWH01000357.1 GCA_003131985.1 Acidobacteriota bacterium
GAAAAAAGTTTCGCTAAGATGCTCTCTTCCGCGGGCATCGCCAGCATTCATTTTTCCCCGAAAGTGACGCAGGCGAGCTTGGCACGGTTTGTGCGTGGATTCCCAACCGGCACTGGCGCAAAGCCCGTGCAATTAGCTGAGCAATTGAAGGCTGCGTTGCAAGGCGATCCGCACATCCACGTTAACGAAGTATGTTTTGTGCCGGCGGACTCCGCTGTGGCTAAGTCCACAATTGCCGCGCAACTTGCCGCGCGCACATTGGGCTTGAATTCCGAGAAGTCCGACGAACTCTTCAACGATCCTGAGAGGCTTCTGCAACTGATCATTGCCGCGGAAGGAACACAAGGTTCCGGCAGCGGTCCCAAGGTCGGCGGACTCGGCGGGAATAACGGCGGCGACGGGGACGGCACAGGCGACGGCAATGGCGGAACGGGCAGCGGAATTGGCAACGGCGGTAGCGGCAGCGGCTCCGGATATGGTTCCGACGGGTCTGGTTCCGGCCGCGGTAATGGCGGAACAGGCAGCGGATTTGGCAACGGTGGTAGCGGAAGCGGATCTGGATATGGTTTCGACGGGTCTGGTTCCGGCCGCGGTAATGGATCCGAGTCAGGCGGAAGTGGAGAGGGAGGCCCGGGCGGATTTGGCAGCGGAACCGGGAGTGGTCCGGGCGACGGCGGTACGGGAAAAGGTTCAGGCAGCAGTGGAACCGGGAGTGGCTTTGGCACCGAAGGTACGGGCACCGGATCCGGCTCCGGACGCGGTGGCAATCGAGTCACGTCAGGCGGGGGAGAAGGAGCGGGGCAAGGTGGATATGGATATGGCAGTGGTCCAGGATATTACACAGGCGAGCCATCGGGAGCAGTCAGAGGAAGTCTTGGGAGTCACAGCGAGTCGGGTGACGGTGCCGACGGTCTTCGCGTGTCAGGGGCGGTCAGTTCGGTCCACAGTTCGGAAGGCGGAACTGGACATCGCGCATCGTCTACCTCGGGAACCTGGAACATTATTGGCGGTGATGGGGCGGGAATTCCTTTGGAACCGGACGCTGGTGGCTTTTGGTTTAGCAAAGACGGTTCGAAACAATCGGCAACCGATGGACAGGGATCGGAAGCGCGGATTAGCGGCGGAGCGCCTATTAACGGAGCAAATTTCGCGAGCGAAAGCCGCTCAAGCGACTTCGGCACATGGAATATCGTTGGCGGCAGCGAAGAGGGAACACCGCTTGATCCCAATGCCGGGGGCTTTTGGCTGAACAAAGAAAACTCGAAGGGATCGGGATCGAAGGCGCGAGGCCTGAGCCGAGAAGGAATCTCGGTATTTCCAGTTCATGACCCGCAGAACGCAGATGAGATTAATTCCGCTGAGGGCAGCGAGAGTGGAATGACGGGTAACCAAGGATCGACAGGTTCGACGCGAAGCGCAGAATCTGGTGGAACAGGGTCGAGGCCCAATATTTCTGGTGGAGGGCCCGGCGGAACCGGCAGAGGAGGCGGATTTAGCTCTTCGCCTTCGGGTCCTGGCGGCATCGCTCCAACGGGCCAGAGCGCGGGTGGAAATCGTGGCGGCGGAGTCAGAAACACGGGTGGACCTGGCGGGCACGCTTGGAAAGTGCCCGGAGCAGGCGGTTCGGAAGCCAGCGAAGTGAGCCGATGGGGAAACGCAACTGCCGGAATTCGCGGCAGCCGTCCTGCGCGCGACGGAGGCCCTGGTTCAATGGCTGTGGAAACCGGCCTGATGACGCTGCGTGAAGACGAGTTAAAAGGAATTCTGCAGGTCCTTGCGCAGATAGCCCGCACAACAGACGCATCGAAAGACAAAATTGATCCCGCTTCGTTTCAATCCCGGCTATCCACGTTGCCACGGCGCGCTCGCTTTACAGTGAGCCAAGCATTGTCGGCGCTGGCCGCGCAAGCGCCATCTGAAACGTCGGACCAACCGACTTTAATGAAACTCGCGGAACACATCGCCATTCGTTTCGCGCTGGAAAGCTACGAGCGCGGCGACATCGAAGTGAATGCGGTCCGGCAAGTGTTGGACGAAATGAGCCTGGAGCTAGACGGGCTGCGCAAAATCTTAGGCGTCTATGAAGAGAAGATGGCTCGCCACGGGATTGAAACGCAGTCCCACGTGGACCTCCTGGCGCAACAGTTTTGGGCTCAGGTGGGAGACGAAAAAAAGAAAGCCGTGCTGGAATCATCCGAAGCCTGGTGCGTCCCCCCTGCGAAGATTCGAGAATATGTGGAAGGATTGATGGAACGCGGCGAAACGGAAGCAGCAGAAAACACTCTGCGCAATTACGCGAACTGCATCACGAACAAATCGTCCGAGCAGCGGCGCCAAACTTCCATGGGCCTTTCCGAGCTGGCTGGGCTCTACGCGAAGAGCGATGAGCGGTTGCTAATGGACACGATCCGCAAGGTCGGCGTGCAACTTGCCGAGGAGCGGGATTCCGAACTGCAAAGCCTCGTGGGCGCAGCATTCGTTCGCCTGTCGCAGGAAGCCGCAAGTAAGCGCTTGTATCCGGCGATCCAGCGCGCTGTTGAGTTAGTGGAATATGTAGAATCCGAGCGGCCCGGCCTGGGAAACAACCTGCGTCCGAGAATTGCAATTGAGAACCGCCTGCCGGAGTTCATCGAAGAAGCGCTGAAAGCGGGCAACGTCCCCAACGGATTGGCGGATCTTCTACGACGCATGCCGGCGCCTGCATCCGAGCATTTGGCCGGCCGTTTCAGCCGTTCCGGTTTTCGCGAAGATTGCGACTTATTGATTTCCATGATGGAAGTGCTGGGGCCGGAAGGACTCCAACATTTGCGCGAGCAGCTTCGCAAGGGCGGACCCGTAGAAGTGACGGAAGCGATCGGCGTCCTAACTCGTTTGGATGCGGACCTTGTGGTGGAAGTGCTTCCTGGAAGAATGTCCGAATGGAAACGTACGACTCACGACAGAGTGGTGCGACAAATCTCTTCCAGCGGCGGGACTGAAAGGGGCCGATTGCTCCTGACGATATTTGATAGTCTCGATACTCTGATCCGTCCGCTCGCAATCGATGAGATCGGAATGAGTGGAGAAATGGGCTCAGACATGCGCCTATTGCGTCTGGCTGAGGGCGATTTGCCAAAAGATGGCACAGGATACTTGCGGCTAAAAGCGATTGAAGCGCTCGGCCGTCTGCGCACCGGCGGCGCGGAAGTTGTGCTGCGAAAAATCGCAGAAGCACGTAAGGCATTTCGCTGGGCCAATCCGAGCGAATTGAGACTCGTGGCGGTGCAGGCGATGGAGAAGATTGATCCTGAATGGATACGCAATTTCATTCCGCGCAGCGGCCTAAGCGTTGCGGAACTCTCGATTGAGCCGCTCGACGCGGACCCAAATTCTTCGGCAATACGGCAGCGGCGCTACCCGCGTTTGCGGCTGGAGCGAGCAGTGTCTGGCATGACCACGAATCTAAAGGAAAATTGCCGGTTGGATATCCCCGAACTAACTTTGGGAGGCGGTGTGGCGATTTGCGACCAAAGTTTGCATCCAGGCAGTTTGGTAACCATGAAACTGAATACGGGGCAAAAGCCCGTGAAAGCGCAAACCATCGTTCGCGACGCAAACACGCAGGCGCGCGCGTTCGAACTGGTGGAAATCGATCTTGATGAGCGAGCTAAACTGCGCAAGCTACTCGTTCAGTTGGGAAACATTCAAAAACAGTCCACGCCGCAGGATCGCAGCCGGCGCGGTACGCGCACGATATTCACAAATCAGACCTAGGAAGATTCGCAAAGCCCTCTTTCACAATCATCGGTATTGCGCCGCGCCAAACTGCGGGCGTGGTTCGTCACTCGATCGAAGGATTCCCAACCGTACGGCTATAAATGTTAGTGCGCCGAAACTTGCAGCGCACAGCAAAAGAGCGTGTGTGAAATCGCATTTGAGAACAAGCCACGCGATAATGCACATTGCCGCGGTCAGCGCGTAGATTGTTAGCGCGACTTTTCGCGGCGACCAGTTTATCCCCAGCAATAAATCGTAGAAGTGACGCCGATCACCCTCTAGGACTGAACTCCCTCCGTGCAGCCGCCGGAGAACGGTCATCATTCCGTCGAGGAACGGAAGCGCGGCCATCAGTAGCGGTACGATAAGCGCAACGTGACGCTCAGCGGTTGCGTTCGCGCCATAAAAATCGAGTGCAAGAAATGCGACGCCAAATCCCAAAACCGTGCTGCCGGAATCACCCATGAAAATACTCGCGCGGGGAGGGAAATTGAAGACCAAGAATCCGATGGAGACGCCGAGTAAGCTCCACGCCACTGTTGATGCCAGCACACTGAGTGTAATGCCGGGAAGTACGAGATATGCGGCGGCGATAATTCCAGTGACCCCCGCACAGAGGCCATCGGCGCCGTCTAGGAAATTGAAACAGTTGATAAATAGCACCGTCAGGAAGCAAACGGCGGCTAAGTTGGCCAGATCCGGCTTGAGCCATGGCAACCGCCAGCCTCCGCACCACAGTAAGATTGCTCCGCCGATTTGAGCTATTAGCCGAAGAATGGGCGACAGGTGCCAGATGTCGTCAGCGAGTCCTGCAGTCCAGATCAAGACTAGAGCCGCAAAGAAGGGCCAGACGAGCGCCGGAGAAAGATGCCCTGCAAAGATCAAGCCTGCCGCAAAAGCTAGCGCGATCGCAACGCCGCCCAGACGCGGGATCGGCTGCGAATGAATTTTCAGCGGGCCAACCGAATCGTACAGCTCCCAATGTATGCAGAGTACCCTGACCATAGGGGTGAGAATCAACGTCGAGATAAACGCGATTGCTTCGGGGCGCACCGTTTGATTTATCCAGTAGCCTTGCGGACGAGGCGTCGGACGTGGCGGAGGCGAATGCGGCTCATCTTAATCGCCAGTCCACGAACGCCCCGGTGGCGAAGTGCGGCTCGCACGTCGCGAATATAAAGACAAAATAATCCAGGTGATAGATCTCGGTAAAACATTTTCTCGTAAGAACCGTCTGCGATTTCTTCGGACAGTTTCTGAAATCGCTCCAAAATTGTGTGGGACATCGCGGTGTCGGGTATTGAGCCGAAACCGCTTTCATCCAGAAACACCGGGCGGATTTCCATTCGTGTGAATTTGCCGTTGCGATTGAATCCTGCGACCGCGATCAGGCCTTCGCGTTCCAAGGGGGAAGCGATATAGCCTGAGACCAGGCTTCCAAGACCGTAAAAGCTAAACAACGGAAAGTTTTGCACGCGCTCAATGCGCTTATAACCGCCGACACGATGGGAATGAGAGCAGGCCACAACGTGGAAATCCGATTTCGCGAGTGAGTCCAACAAGCGGACATCTTCGGGATCTGGTCGATTCGTTCTTAGGACGCCGACGTGAAGCAGCGCGACACAGAAAGTCGCGCCACGGCGTTTCATCTCTTGCACGGCTTCCAAGGCGCGTTTCGGAGTGGCGGGCTCGATCCCCGGAATGTCGTCCGTAGCAATATCGTGTGCCGCTTTTGCCGCGGCCCAGAAACCTATGCGAAGTTCATTTGGCCCCCACCAGACGTAGACCTCAGGCGATTCTCTTGTCGTGCGGCCCGCGCCCAGCGGAATCAATCCATGAGCGAAGATCGCTTCTCGCGTATGTGCTACACCCGCGTCGCGGAAATCGTGGCTATGATTGTTTGCTATCCCTACAGCCTGGGCATGAATAGGTCGGAGATATTCGAGCGACTCCGGATAGGCCCAAACGATTTGGCCAATTCCGGTGAGAGCCCGCGGTGCAAGCGTTCCATCCGGGAGCGCGCATTCTAGATTTACAAAAGTTGTAGAGACGTCTTTAAAGTAACCAGCGACATTGCGCGCCATCTGGCTCCAGCCGACTCCGGCAGGGAACGTCAGATTACCCGCTGGAAGAAAATCCCCAGTAATTGCAATTTTCGTCGCGATCTCTTCGCCGTCGCCGGAATCCCATAGAACCAAGTTTTGATCGATCATAAAGAGAAAATAAGAGTCACGCAGGCAACAGAGAGGAGACCCAATTTAGCAGTCGCTTGCGCATCGGATGTAACCACATGGGAGCCACAATCATGGTGAACAACGCCGCGGCTACTTCAGACATTAGACGAAGTGAGAGCGGCGACTTCAATGGAGCATGACTAAGCCAGGGCAGAAATCGGAGCGCACCGACGACGCTGCAGATGACGATGAACACGCTATCTCTCGGCAGCAGTTGGTCGAATGGCACGTTATTTTGTACGTGGTAGGACACCAGGATCACTACATATCCGATCGCGAGCGAGAAAGCTGAAGCGGCGACTACCGCGGTCCCTCCGAAGTGTCGTCCGGCAAAGAAGCCGAGACCGAGATTCAGTATCGCTGTGACTGCACAGCCGATAAACACCCAACGCAGATTTCCGGTCCCCAGATCGACGACATATGCCGGGTTGCCGAGGACATTGACGAGCCAGGCGATCCCGAGGAGCGCGACGAAACCTACAAAAATAGGCTCGTAATGACCAAGCCAAATCTGTGAGACGAGCGGGCTGACGACGACCAGAAATGAAAATGTAGGGATCGCGAGGAAAAAGATCAGGCGATACGATTCGCGATAGACGGCTGAGATCGAGCGAGGATCGCGTTCCTTCAGACTCGAAACGGTGGGAACGAGAACAAGGTTGGCCTGCACGATCCCTTCTCTGAAGGTGAAGACCCAACGCGAAGCCATGTCGTAAAAGCCAGTCAGCGCCAGTCCGCCAAACTTCGTAAGTAGCGCCTTGGTTACCGGTTCTCGCAAAGCTTGGCTTACGGTGATGGATTGAAAAGTCGCCCCGTACGAGAACATCTCTCGAAAAAAAGCGCGATCCCATCGATGAGGAAAGAAGGGAAGCTGCGGAATCGACGGGTGCAAAGCAATCCAAGTAAATGCGAAACAAATTCCAGTCTGCGCGGTTTGGGCATAAGCCAATCCCAGCAGCCCGTGCGCCGGAACAAGAACAAAACAAAGAAACAGATAGAGAACTGAGCTGGTTAGCAGGACGTAGTTCTTGCGAGTGATCAGTTCGCAGCCTGTCAGCGCCGCCAACAGAATTCCGCCGACAATGTTTACCCAGAGAGAAACGAAGGCGTAGGGCAGAATTACGAGAGCTTCCTTCACATGCGCAGGCGGCACGACAACTTTCAATATCCAAATCGCACCCGGATATAGCGCGAATGAAAGTACTGCGAGTGTGACTCCCACAGAGATTATCGCCGTCTGAACGAGAACTGATAGGTCTTCGGCGCGGCCCAAGGCGACATACTTAGCCACGAACTTTACGACGCTGGTAGCAAGACCCTGGTTCGCCAGAGTCACGACCGAAGTGGTGGCAAGAACGAGTGACCAAATTCCCAGTCGCTGCACGCCAATCGCACGGATCAGGAAACGATATAGAAAAAAGAGAGTTGCCGCGCTCCCAATCACTTGCATAAGGGTGGTAACAGCGTTCAGGAGTATCTGTTTGCGTTTCAATTCTATCTTGCTCTCTGGTTTGTCTTAAACTGCAGGCGATTGTTTTCGGAGTGGCTTCCACTTGCCGGATGTCCGGCCGAATAGGCATTTCGCTGTTCCGACGAGTGACGCGAGATTCACTAAGCAAAACGACATTGGGATGAAAAGTGGAAATGCGAGCCTGTTATCGCGGAGTGCAAATCCAATCAACCCAGTTCCGTAGAAAACCAGCTGTGCGAGAAACACAGCGCGGTAGAAGGGCACATGGTAAAGGAAAATATTGGACGTGAAGAGTGCCATCAGAAAGTACGGCACGAACCATCGAAGGAGTTTATGGGACCAAAGGCTAGCCGCGATTTCGCCGTAACGAAAAGGATTGAGAATTCTTCCGTTTGCTAGAAGAGCCCGTAGGTCCTTATTCACAATCCGGATTTTCAACCTGAACATAGAATCGGGCTGATTTTGCGTCAACCGAGTGAAGACGACGGCACGAGAATCCAAAACGGTCCTCATACGCATCAGCGCGACTTGTAACGGCAGAGCGAAATCGTCACCGACATTTGGATCGAGCGGCTTCCATAGGCAACGGCGCATGGCAAACAGCGAGCCGGAAGCCATCGCTAACAATCCACAGTTGCTTTCCTGCGTTCGCAACCATGTTTCGTAGCGCAGATAGATACTTTCGTTTTCGGCCACGCTCGTCTCGCGATCATTCTGATACCGAGGGACTCCCGAAACGAGACCGACTTGCTCGTCGGCAAAATTCTCAACGAGACAGGAGAGCGCATCCACCGACAAAGTGCAATCCGCGTCAGAAAAAACCAGAATTGAGCCCGAGGCTTTGGCCACAAGCCCATTTTGTGTCGCGCTTTTGCCCTGGTGCTGTGGAAACGAGATCAGGCCCACTCCATCGCCTGCAAACTTGCGAACGATGCCCTCCGTATTATCTGAGGAACCATCACTGCCAATCAGAACTTCGACGCGCTCGCGCGGATAATCGGAGGAGAGAAGATTCTTAATTTTCGACTCGATGACGCATTCTTCGTTATGTGCGGCTACGATCACGGTGATTAGCGGCTTGGCGTAACCTCGACGCCAAGGTGTGGGACTTCCGAAAATGCGGAATTTGAGAAGTAGCGGGTAGCCAAAATACACGTAAATAATTACTGCAGCAAAAAACCAGAAAAGCTGCCCCATGCCCTACGCGACTCTCTCTATGACGTGATTGTTTTTCGTCCGAGACGCAATATGTTCGTGGTAAAGCTGGCCATACGAAATCAAGTGAATTTCGCGTTCGTCAATTACTGCGCGCATTTCCGGGTTTGTTAACCAGCTTAGTTCGTCTTCCCGCCGGCGATAAATTGGATCGGACCTAGAGAAGCCGTCCTCAAAAAAACCCGGGTGGCATGCGAGTTCGAAGGTTCCGGTTGGCAGGTTCTTAAATGTGGCAGTCCAAAGCAAGCCAAGGTTTGTGGAATCCTTTCTGGCGGCGGAAGGAAATGAAATGCGGCTGTCCGCCGACTTAAACTTGTGGAAGGCGGTATGCTGCAGCGCATTGCGGTAGCCCTGCACTAGGAGCCGGCGCACGACTCCGCCCTCATGCGGTCCGCCGAGGAAGCCATTCCGCGGCCAACAACTGAAGCGCGAAGCACGAACGCATGGAATACCTTCGGACGCAACCGAACGCGCAAAGGCGGAGACGGCGGATGGATAAATGTGCGTGTGATGATGTGAATCAGCGTGAGTGGGTTGAAGGCCCCGGGATTTCATCCAACGAATCTGCGCCAGAAATTCCGTTTCCAGATCCCGCGCGGATACTTGCCATCGCCAGAGTTTGCGAATCATGACGGGCGGTGGATGAAAATCTCCGCTTGAATCAACCAAACTCGAAACCTCACGAGGCGGAGAAAGTGGTTTGCCGCGGCAAATATTCAGATGGATTCCGATGCCGAGAGCGGGCGCGGCTGCGAGGTGTTCGATGGCGTAATCGGTTGCAGGCATATTCACCATTAACGAGGCGCTGGTTAGGAATCCGAAGCGATGAGCTAGAAGAATGCCGTCGGATATTCCGCGGCTCATTCCGAAATCGTCGGCGTTGACGATCAAGCGCTTTTCCTTCATTGCTCCACCCGATTGACAATCAGAGGAATTTTCCCGCCTGGAAAAACCAACGGCTCCGAGGCAATCTCAGCAGTGACACGCATGGATCCCCCTAGCAAGTGTTGCAGTTCTTCGCGAATTTTCATCATTTCCAGAGCGGCAAGATCGCTACCGGCAACAGCTCGAACAACCACGCGTTCCGCGCGGTCGTGGACAAACTGACAGAATCGCAGCGAAGTGGCTCCCTTGAGGTATTGGTTCAATGCGCGCGGAGAAAATATCCGGCCGTCGGCGCAATGGAGGATCTCACTTTCACGCGTAATCGTGGGGGTAACTCGAGGAAACGCTCGGCCACATTGGCAAGGAGTTCCCAGTTTCCAACGCCCTCGATCGCCAATTCTGTATCGCACCAAAGGCATGGCGCGATTCAAGAAACCAGTCCAAACGAAATATCCCTCTTCGTCTGCTGCGACTGGAGCGTTGTTCGCGTCCAGTATTTCCAGGTAACCGTACTCGGGCGCAAGGTGCATCTCGCCTTTCTCGCATTGTTGGATTAGCCCGCAATATTCCGTCATGCCGTAGCTATCGAATACAGCTGCCTGAAACGCGGATTCAATTTTCTCGCGAGCCGCCGGATACAGTGGTTCACCGCTGGTGAAGACCGCGCGCATCGGAATAGTCTCGCCTCGGCTTAAGGCAAAATCCGCCAAAATGCTGAGCACCGAAGGGAAACCTTCCAATACCGTACCTCGGTGTTCATGAAGGAATTTAAGGTAGTCGGCGGCAGTTTTTTGCGAGAGATGAAAAATACTCAAAAGAATCTGGCGCTCAGGGAGATTGTGAGTCCAATAAGGAGGTGTGGTACGGGTGATCGGTACCACGCGCGCTCCAAAGAGCGTTACTCGCGGCTGTCGTGGTTTCACTCCGGCCCAAGCCCACTGGCGAAGGAGGAACGCCCAGTTTTCTCTGGCGAGTTTCTCTGTGTAGGCGACCTTCAAGTTACCGCCGGTTGTGCCAGTAGTCCCGGCAATGATGCGCTGACGCGGGGGGACATCGCGCGAGAGAAGGTGTGCGCGGTTCTCGCGAACGGTTTCACGGGTGAGGACGGGCAGAAGCCGTAGGCTATCGAAGTTGCGAATCTCGATCTGCGGATAGTTGGCGTAGTAAGGTGCCGCTGCGCGTGCGTGCGAGACAATCTCCTGGAGACTGCGAATTTGAAATGAAGAAATATCGTCGGGCGTCCACGCCTCATGCGCGCGAAGGTGTTTGAGGAACGAAAAGGCTTCCGGCGAGTAGCGGATTCGCGAAAGGAACCAGCCGCGCGCGCTGGTTAACAAAGTGCGCGCAGGGGAAGGCAGCCGGTCGTAAACCGTTTGCAGCCGTCCAATGTTTGCCCGTATGAGAGGTTCAAGCATACAAATAAGCTTCTGTTCCAGGAGAGGCTAGGAAGTTGCCGCCACTCGCACGCAAAACTCGCGAAGCTTGCGCACTTCGTTGTGATTGTTGTATCTCTGGACGATCGCAGACCGTCCGGACTGGCCCATGGACGAAGCCGCGTCTGGATGATCCAGGAGCCAGCGAATCGATCGAGCAAGCTCAGCGGCATCGGAAGGCTGGTAGAGAAACCCACCGTTCACGCTCCTGAAAAACGGCCGGATGGGCGGCAGATCGCTTGCAATTACCGGTAAACCGCAAGCCCAATACTCGAAAACCTTAACCGGAAGATTCAGCCGGAATTTTGGAATGTCTTGCAACGGGCAGACGCCGATACGGGCTTCGCTCAGCGCCGCGGCCATGTCTTCGTGGTCCATCCGTCCCCTGAGCCCAACATATGCCGATAGGCCAAGGGCGCAAATGCGTTCGCGCAACTCGCCTTCGAATACAACGTCATCGAAATAGCCGATCAACAGAAGGCTAGCGGGCTTTCCACGGGCTGCGAGCAACCGCATGGCTTCGAGAAGCACCAAGGTGCCGGCACGCGCTGAGAGGCCGCCACGGTAGACGACATCAAAGTGCTTGGTAACAAGGCGAGGCGGCGGAAACAGATCGAGATTTGGGAAGTTGAAGAAGACTAGCTTGCGGCTTTTTCCAGTGTGCGCGAAGCGGCGCAATGTGAGCGAGTCCGCCGTCATCACGCCATCGAAGCAACGAGCTGCTAAGCGTTCGAGAGCCGCGACCACCTTTGCTACGGGTAGCCTCAAACCAGCGGGGAGCGAACGCTTGTTCAGCGCCATTGAAGGGAAATCTTCATAGGCGTCATAGATAACTCGCTTGTGGAAAATTACCTTCAGCGCCAGGGCAACCGGAAGCAGTTCGGGATCTTGAAAATGATAAAGATTCGCATTTTGGCGCAGAAGGACTCGAATGAGGCCGGCAGACGGAAGCAGAGAACGCAATCGACTCTGCGGTCTTTGCAGAGTCACAAAGTCAACACCGTTGCGGCGTCCTTTGATATCTGCGGGCGTTACGTACCGGACGTTTATTCCAGCCGCTGCGAGTGGCATGCATTCGCGATGAAATGAGCGGCTTTTCAATTGAGTATGCGAGGTCGAAAAGTGGCATAGCGTTATGCCACATTCCCGGGCCACCGCGTTGGAGGCCGGAATCAGGGCGGATACTTGCGCTGTCATTTGAGGTCCAAACTATTGGCGAAAAGTTTTCTTCGAGTTCAAGCGCGGCAATCCCCGTTATGCGCGACGCCGGGGGAGAGGGTTGCCGGCGGCCCTGAGGCTCGGAGTCTCAGGCTTCCTGCCACGAAAATTAAACTTATGAAAAGCCAGGTTGACCGATCTGAGTTGATATCGCCCGTGTTTAGCGAGTTCACAATGCCGACTAACAGCAGCGCCGCAGTCACATAGGAGAGGGTCAAGTACGGTGACGAGACGTCTCGCATCTGGCGAAACGCTTCTCGAATGGCACTGCCAAAAATAATGCAGACGATTAACACGGCGGGAATTCCGAGCTCACAACCGATTTCGAGAAAGATGTTGTGTGGCCAATTGTAAAGCTTTGCGTTGGGCGAATGATAGCGGAAGCCCTGAATGCCGACCCCGATTAAAGGATGTTGTTGAAGAAGCTGCCAACCATAGCCAAGAAGTTCGGCGCGAAAGTTCAGCAGATTATCGACGCTGCGGGAATTCGCCAGAGTTCCGAGATATTCGAATGAGGCTTCGGGAATGTTAAGGAAGGGGATTGCTGCGAAGCCCAAGACGGTCAAGGCCAGCAAATCTGCGACAAACTGTCGATACAAAAACAAACTCATCAGGATGGCGGTACCGAGCGCTATAGCCGCACCGCGCGATCCGGAACCGATCAAGGCCATCAGGGGCACGGCGAGCAGGGGATATACGAGCACTCGTTTGAAAAAAGAAAGTCGGGGCATGCCAATGAACCAAATAAGCAGGATTAGGGAGCACGCAACGTGGCCCAAACCAATCGTGTTGCTGCTTGGAGTCACGAGGCGCTCGGATCCGCCAAGCTGAGTGAGCGAATAGCCACAGATCAGGAAGGCGATGACGGCGAAGCCTGCGAAGAATCTCTTGAGGGCTTGCGGCGTAGTCAGGATGAAAAACGGAGCAACGATCACGAGACCTGTTACCGTCAGGAAGCGGCCCACCTTTTCCAAGCCGGCGTCAAACACTGGTGTGTACGCGAGGCTTGCGACCATTAGCGCAACTAAGACGATATATAAAAAAAAAGAGGCAGGCATCGGTACCATGCGTTTTCGGCGAAACGAGTTCAAGCCAATTCCTAAGAGGATGATTGCGCCCAAGGCTAGCGTCAAATCCACCGGAAGTATAGAGGCGACTCGTTCGTCGCCCTTTAGATCGCCGATAACGACATAAAGAGCGAGCGCGAGTTCGGGGTAAAAAAGAAGGACAGCAACGCTAGCCGCTCCTAGGACGAAAGCAATCAGCATTTGTGGTGAGAAAGTTGAGGCGAACAAGGCCCATCCGCCGGCGAGGGATGCCGCCAGTATTGCGAGGCCTGAGAAGGGGACTTGATGAAATTTGTGGAAAACGGTTGCGTTGCTGTACGAACCCATTTACTTGTGGGCCTTTGCGATGAAAAGAACGTCTTCGACATGTTCAACGGCTGAAAGGTTCACAGGTGTCGTACCGTCGATCAGGTCGTATGCGCCATAGCCGTAGCTCGACATGTAATCTGAAAGCTCGGAAATTGTTCGCCCTAGCAGCGGATAGGCGCGCGGAGCGATTTCGCAGATAATGGCAGGACGTTGTTTCGATCTATCAAAAAAGCCTCGCAATCCTTTCAAGATCGGCAACTCGTATCCTTCCGCGTCAATTTTGACCAAGGAAATGCGGTTGATGTTGCGCTCCGCCAAGTAAGAATCCAAGCGAACAACCGGAACCTTTAAAGTGGAGATGACTTCGGGGCCAGACTTGTAAGCCAGCACCATCGTGTTTTGGCCCGGCTCGCGGGTGACGTAAATTGTGCAGCTTCCGGGTTCTTCGCCTGCGGCCTTGCAATTCGTCAGGATGGAATGTTCCGGATTCAATTCAACAAGCCTCTCGAGCCTGTCGAAGTAAGCCGGCACAGGTTCGAAGCAATGTACCTGGCCTCGCTTTCCGACAATACCCGCCGCGAAAGCTGATAGATATCCGACGTTCGCTCCGACATCTAGAAACACATCTCCGGGCTTCATCAATCGCTTCATCGCATCGATAATCAAAAGGCCGTAGGAGCCGAAGTACATCGGAGCGGCGCCTCTGTAGTGGCCGAAGTCGTACTCGAACACAACGTCGTCGATGCGTTTTTGCGCCGGCAGTGGCGGCAAGCGCCGGGTCGTATTCAGTTTTGCAAGCAGCACACGACAAAACAGCGACGGGTTCTTGGCCAATAGGGTGGTGGCGCGAGATGCTATGGTTCGGAGATACATGTATGAGGTCTCTGGTTTAACTAGCGTGAGCAGCGAGCGCAGCTTCTTGTTTTACGAGCGTGGGGTGCGCAAAAAGACGCTGCAGCTTGGTCATCCGAGCGTAATCCGGAGCCAAAATGCGGTTTTCGTTCAGATCGCGCGATATTCCTGCCTTGTAGCCATGAAGGTCGAGTTTGATCGCTGTTCGCGGGCGATTGTTTGGATCACCAGGCTTGTTCCACGCCGGTCCTTTGTGGATGCCATTCCCGTGAATGGCTGCAACGCTTCCGCGTGGGGTCTGGAGGACCGCCCAACTCCGCCGCGGATAGATACGCTCGACTTCTTCATCGCTCAGCCGCCCGTCATTTGCTGGTATCCCTAGATCGCGAGACAAGCGGGGACGGCAGGAACGGACATCGTAGTGATTCGAGCCCGGGATATAAACGAGCGGGCCGCGGGTGTCGTCAACATCCACCAGGTAGATGAAGACTTGGAGTGAATCCGATTCGTCATTGTCCTTGTGAAAATTGCTGGAATGCAGAGGGCGACTGTGCGGAAAATCGCGAACAAGTGTTACGCGGTAGAGCGGCGGCAGGTAACCGAGAAAGTTCGCCGCAATTTTCAGAATACTCTCGTGGAAAGCCACATCCAGTGCTTCGGGAATGCGGACCAGAGGATCGCGCAGAGCAATCATCTTTTCCGTGGCGGCTAATTCGTCGTAACAGAGACCATCGAGCGTCGTGCGGTCTTTGGATTGAATCGAATAAGCAAGATGGGTGTCGATTTCAAGATTATGAAACATCGCATCAGCTTTTAAAAATATGCGATCTACGAGCTCTCGCGGGAAGAATTCGGAAATGAGGGCATAGCCGGATTCTCGTAGCGAGTTCACTTGCCGTGCTTCGAATTCATTCATGGTGAATAGAGACCGATTTCGTTTAAACAGCCGGCGAGTTTCCGCTCCAGCGATCCGGCGGGAGTAGAGCATCCTTGCCTTGCAGATGGCGCTGTAGAGGTGCGGCTGAGTCCGAACGGCGCGCAGCAGAAATGGAGAACGCGCTAAATTTCCGCCCGATTGGTGATTCATATTTCTTAACCGGCCGAGGCGCTGAATTGCTTTTGGCAAGAGCCAGCGGCATCAGCACTTTCGGTCAATAGTTCATGCACTGCTGCACACACTTCGGCGACTTGCGCGTTGGTCATCGCCGAGAAAAATGGAAGCGCTAGGCACCGCCCAGCGGCCAGGTCCGTTTGCGGAAGCGAAGAAGGACGCGAGAGTGGGATCTTCTTGAAATAGGGTTGGCGATGGATGGCCGGAAAATATGCCTGGCATGCAATGCCGCGCCCGCGTAAATTGGCGATCAAACTTTCGCGTCGCCACGCAGCCCACGGTCCTTGCAGCTGGATTACGTACACGAACCAACTTTGCTTTGTCTCGGCTGGTTCGTACGGGAGAGTAATGCCTGGAGTGTGAGCGAGAGCGCGTGAATATTCATCCGCCACTCGCTCCCGCGATGACAGCAGATCACTGATTCTTTTAAGCTGGACCAAGCCCAAGGCGCAGTGTAAATCGCTCAAGCGGTAGTTGTATCCTAAAGCAGTGTGACGTAACCAGGCAGATCGATCGTCGCGGCCCTGATTGCGGAGACTGCGGCAGAGCATCGCGACCTGCGTGTCATTGGTGACGATCATTCCTCCCTCTGCGGTCGTCATCTGCTTATTTGGATAGAATGCGAAAGCCGCGGCGTCGCCGAAAGTGCCGACAAGCTGACCGCGATACCGGCTTCCGAGTGCTTCGCAGGCGTCTTCGAGAATGCGCAAATTGAATTCGCGGGCCATTTCGACAATGGGAGCCATATCGCACGGTGTACCAAAAACGTGAACTGGAAGAATTGCTTTTAGAATGCGTCCTGACCGGCGATTGAAGAGCCTGCATTTATCCGGCTTCCAAACATATTCAGAGGTCAGGGTTTCTCGAATCTCTGCCGGATTAATGTTAAGCGTGACGGGATGAATGTCGACGAACATCGGCAACGCTCTCTCGTACAACAAACAGTTTGCTGAAGCTACGAAACTGAAAGACGTTGTGAGAACCTCGTCTTCCGGTCCGATGCCAAGCGCTCTGACGCAAAGGTGCAAGGCTGAGGTTCCACTATTTGTCGCGACAGCATAACGCGTGCCGATATAGTTGGCGAATTCCTCTTCAAATTCAGCGACTTGTGGACCTAGGCTCAGGTTTCCGGACCGAAGCGTGCGCGTGACGTACTCGACTTCGAGGTCTCCAATGTCAGGCCGCGAAAGCGGAATATTCACGCTGCACCTATCGAATCGAAAGCGGCGGACGGACGCGGCGGAGCCGAAACTGGAAGGCAAAGTCGATCAGGTTGTGGTCCTTTGAAGCCAGGCTCGATTTCCGACAGGTATTCGAGCAGGCCTTCCTGATCGCCGCACTGAAGAAGGGATTCCATTTTGCGAATTTTGCCTAGAATTCCAAGAGCCAATGGGTTCTGCTGGGCGATCATGAGGATTTTTTCAGCTTTGGTATGAACGGGTTGCTCCCAATCCGCCCAAAGTTCCTCCTCTATCTTTTCGCCATCCTTCAAGCCGATGAATTCAATGGGAAGATCGCGCCCGGGTTCGAGGCCGGCGAAAAGCGCCATGGTCTTTGCTAGTTCATAGATATTTAGCGGCTCGCCCATCTCGAATACGAATGTCTCCCCGCCCTTTCCGAGAGCCGCCGCGCGCAAAATTAGATGAACCGCTTCCGGCACCGACATGAAATAGCGAGTTGCGCGCGGATCGGTGACAAGTACTGGTTCGCCTTTCTGGATTTGCTCCCAGAAAAGTCTGAGGACGCTTCCGCTGCTTCCGGCAACATTTCCAAACCGCACGTTAGAGAAGGGTTTACAGTGGGTTCGAGCGAGGTCCTGAATGTATAGTTCTGTCAGCTTTTTGGACAATCCCATATAACTTCTGGGGCTTACGGCTTTGTCCGTGGAGATATTTACAAACCGAGCCGCGCCGCATTCCATTGCAGCTTCCGCAACATTACGCGTGCCTAACACGTTGTTGCGAATCGCTTCTTGCGGATGCAGCTCGAGAAGACCTACATGTTTGTGTGCTGCCGCGTGAAAAACAATCTCCGGGCGCTCGCTGCGGAAGAGTTCCCGCAACCGATCCCTATTGAGGATGTCGGCAAGGACGGGCCTAACTCGTGATGCCTCACAAAGCTGGGAAATCTCGCGATGGACGTAGAACAGGCTGTTTTCAGACTTGTCGAGGAGGATTATCTTTTGCGGAGACGCCTGTGCGATCTGGCGGCAGAGCTCTGAGCCGATGCTGCCCCCTGCACCGGTGACGAGAACTACTTTTCCCCCGACGATCCTTCGAGTTTCTTGCAAGTCTATGCGTATCTCGGTGCGATCCAGAAGATCCGTAATCTTTGGACTCCGCAGCTGACATCTGGAGACCTTTTCATCGGCCAACTCGGTAAGTGAGGGAAGCGTCCGAACTGGGAGCCGGGATGCGCGACAAACAGTAAGAATATCTTTCATCTGCGATGGCGTCGCACTTGGAATGCATATAAGGATTTCTTCGGCGCGCATTTCCGCCGCCAATCTGGCGATATCTTTCGTCCCGCTGACAACAGGAACGCCGTACATCGACCTGTTTGACTTGGCCGGATCGTCGTCCACGACAGCTATGGGTTGGCAGGCCGAAGCTGGGTCCATTGACAACTCTTTCAGCAGCGTCATTCCGGCATCGCCGGCTCCGACAATCAAGACGCGTCTTCCGTGTTTGCGCCGAACAGCTCGCTGCGTTTTCAAAATACGCGATCCGAAGTGCAAACTGCCCCACAAAAGCTGAAGGATCATGCAATCGAGGACGAATAGAGCAAAAGGTAATTTAAGCTCCGGAAGTTGCCACCAGGCAAAGGCCCAAAAGGTCAGAGTGCTGAAGATGACAATCTTGCAGATCGAGATCAGATCTGGAATGGAGGCATATCTGAGCGAGCGTCGATATAGCCCCGCTATCACCAGACCAGCCAAACGAAACAGGATCAAAAAACCAAAAGTGGCGCGCACAATCTGTGCGGCCCATCCCGGATCGTGCGTTTCGGATAAAACATAGATGGCAAGAAAATAAGAAGCTGCCGCAATGACTATTTCAGCGCAGAGAACAAGAAACGAGCGGTGCGCGCGCCAGGCGAGTTTTGCCAGATACGCTCCGCGCGCCACGAGCTTTTCTAATGTCCGATCTCGTGGCCGGGCCGTTTGCCCGATGGAGAGGGTGCTCATTCGTATCACCATTCTTTCTGTTTTACATTTTTAGCGGTGCGAGTTGCGACGTTTGAATGATCGTTCTTTGAATAGACTAAGACTCGGGCCCATTCGGAACGTAGCTCCGCCATTTGAGTCACATTGACCCACTAGAATTGACGCTGCCCCGGCGCACTGCGAACATCACGGCCGCGTTGCCCGCTTCGAGCCTAAAGTTTTCTGTAAATGGCCTCAGGGATGGGAAAGAGCCGCTTGTTCAGGACCGCCCCAAGTATTGGCACACTCGCCGCTTCTAAACTTTCCTTCGCCATGCGCGCCGATTCTCGACGCGTCATATTCGAACCGACCACCAGAACCGCCCCATCACTTAGGTGCGCGAGCAGGGTTGCGTCGCCGTAGGAGAGAATTCCGGGGATATCAATCAGCACAAAATCGAATTCATTCCGCAATTCATTGAGGCGAGTGCGCAATCGTGCCGGGTTTAAAGTCTCCTTTTCGATGTGGCCGGATGTCATCAACCAAAGATTTGGCCCGGAAACGCGCCGCACGAAGTCACGCACTGAATCGTTGTTTTTCAGGGACTCCGCGAAACCAGCTCTATTCCCGACTTGAAAATGGTGATGGAGTGACGGGGAATAGAAATTTGCGTCCACGATGCAAACAGTCCCGAGGCCTTGGGCCGCCAGCATGCGGCTCGCGTTGGCGCAAACCCAGCTGCATCCGACACCTTTTTCCACACCGCAAAATGCGACCGACTCAGGGGTCTGTGTAACATCGGGAAGAACAAAAAGACGCCGCACTAGCTTCATCACCTCGTCATCAACCATGGCGCGATGATCGTGGTGCTCATGCAGCTCATTCACCCACGAGCTTTCTTGTGACGCCGGCTGATAGGCGTCCTGCATATGTTCCGTAATTCCCAGAAGGTCGAAATTTCGGCTCATGGTTTGTCCGATCGACACCCAAGGGCGTCGCTGAGATCGTATTGACTAAGAAACATTCC
>PKWH01000140.1:0-9182 GCA_003131985.1 Acidobacteriota bacterium
TCTCGCGCATCCATGCATCCCACTTCGGATAATTTTCCACGTTGGTGCGGTAGTCGTAGAAGAGATCGCTTTGAATGTCGCCTTGGCCGGGCTGATTGAGAAAATAATATTCGTCGGTCCAGAGATCGGGGTCGTGGCGTGAGACGTCGGGATCGTCGCCGACATGGCGGGCACGGGTGGTCGGGAGCGAGAGGAGATTTACGCGCAGCGCGCTTTCATTCGCAGCGCGATCGGCCCAAAACTTTCGCCGCGCATTCCAATTCGCACCCAGGCCCTCGTTGTGGGCGACGGCGTCTTGTACGATCAGCGCTTCCACGCGGTCGGGGTGCGCCAGGATCATGCGAAAACCTACCGGGCCGCCGTAATCCTGCATGTAAAGAGTGTAGTGCGAGAGGCCGAGCGCTTCGGTGAAGTGGTTCATGACGTCGGCGATGTGATCGAAGGTGTAGGCGAATTTTTTTGGGTCGGGCCAGTCGCTGTGTCCGAAGCCGGGGTAATCGGGGGCGATCATGTGATAGCGATCGGAAAGGCAGGCGAAGAGAGGCTCGAACATGCGCGATGAAGAGGGAAGTCCGTGGAGGAGGAGTAGCGTGGGCGCGTCTTTCGGACCGGCTTCACGGTAAAAGATGGAGAGGCCGTCGATCTGGATGGTGCGATAAACGGTGGAGTGCTCAGTACGAGGTTCCATGGGGCGTTCCTTTCGCTGGGCTTGGGCCAGCAATGGAAATGCTGCTAGCATTACAGAGGCTGCCAGGATTAACATTTTCGCTGGAGTGGGCGGGGCCATAATTCCTCCTGCTGCGGAAGGCGGGGATATTCTACGCAACGTTTAGCCGGTCGGGTCGAAAATTATTTCTTGGCCGACCGGGGTGGCGGAGGGAAACATTTGGGAGCGCGGCGTCTAAACCCGCATCCTTTGCAAAAAAAAACGCAAAGGATGCGGCACCCCCGCGAGTTTCAATTGTGCATGGGTTCAGTCCGGTGCCGCGCGGATGGATTCGCCACCCGCCAAGTCAAAGATATTTTCGCAAGCTATTGGACGTTTGCAGCCACGCCGACAAGCCTGGAAGATCCGAGCTGAAGGATTAACTAAAGCGCAGCTTGAGACACCGTTTTCCCCCGGGGTGTGCTTGAAGATCATTGCGACTGGGAAGTTGGCTACGAATCGGCAACCAAGTGGAGGAATGTAAAGGGGCGGGAAGGCCGCCCCTTCGGAACGATCAGGCGCTTGATGCTTGTAGTGTCGATTGTTCTAGTTGCGGCCAGCTAGGCCGGCTATGGTTTTTGCTGGTGCTACGACAACTTCGACGGTCAGCTCTTTTTCAGCTCTGACCCAATCCTCGACAGCTTTTCCGGGCCCGCTGCCGCGTCGTACATACAGCTCGTAAGCTCGGTGAGCGATATCTTCTCTGGATGGTTCATTGTGTTCGATCATAGCAACCTCCTCGGTTGTCAGCGTGAGCCACGTACCTCGGCCCCACCGCGTGTGAACTGCGTGGAACTACTTGCCGTTTGTTGCGACGCTGACTTTGATCTGCTTCGGCTTGGACTCTTCACGCTTGGCCATATGCAGCGTCAAGATCCCGTTGCGATAGTCGGCGCGAATGTTTTCGGAGTTGACCGTGTTCGGCAGCGAAAAGCTCCGCATGAATGAACCATACGCGCGTTCGATGCGGAGGTAATTGTCTTCCTTGACGCCCGTGTCGAACTTGCGCTCTCCACGGATGGTCAAAGTGTTGTTTGTAATGCGGACGTCGATGTCCTTCTCTTGAAAATCCGGCAGTTCGGCCTTTACGACCAATTCATTCTCGGTTTCGTAA
Source organism: Acidobacteriota bacterium (assembly GCA_003131985.1). GTDB lineage: Bacteria > Acidobacteriota > Terriglobia > Acidiferrales > UBA7541 > Palsa-295. Next base: position 1,821 of record PKWH01000140.1, read on the forward strand.
ATGTCTACGGCCGGCGCCCAGGTTGCTAGGTCGGCATGAGCCGAGCGGTCGCGAATAAAACTGTCGTCGAATAGACGATTGACTTCGTTCTGTAGCGTAAGACCACGTAACTGGTCTCTGTGCGTAGTGGTATTCATGGATCTCCTCAAATGTATTGCGGTTTGGTGTGGCCGAGGGTGGATCAGGTAACTTCCGTCTTATTCAGGTGAACTGAAGAATCCAGGGTCCGTAATCAGACTGTGCGCATGCTGTCCTCTTGTCAATGGAATAGCGACACGATAATGAAAGTAATTTATTTTTTGCGCGTGGGCGCTTCGCAAGACGAGCACACGATAGGCTTTAAAGCCGCCGGACAAGTTCGACCAATTTCCGCAATAAAGCACCTATTTGCGTTTGCCTAGCCAATTTACCGTGCCGATGCCTGATAAACCGCTTACGGGACAAGTGAAGTGCTACTTCAAAGGTACGGTAATCCGACTAATCACGAGTTACCCGGTCCGCTCTGCCTGTGGCATCCACTATGGAATTGAAAATCAAAAGACAGGGCCTGCCCCCGGGGCGAAAAGGCGATGAAGGGCACCCTTCTTTTTCGGAGCGGGTTTCGACGGGGTGGTTGCGGTAACTGGTCCCGCAGGGGCGGCCGATGTGCCCTTGAGGCTGGTCACATAGGAAACCAGAGCTTCCATATCGGCAGCGTCCACAGGCACTGGCGCCATGCCGGCGGCTCTCATCGGGGCCGTGGGCGCTTTCAGAACGGCTGTCAATTGGGCTGGCGAATATTGAATATGGGTCAGGGCTGGCCCAGAAGCGCCGCCTCCGGCCTCTCCGTGGCATGCAGCACAGCCATGGGATTTAAAAATACTCTTCCCCTGGGCGGCGGCCGCATCGCTGGCGGAATTTCCAGCTGGCGCATTCGATGGGGCGGCTGTCGCAGCAGAGGCGGCCGACGTTTTCCCGAGACCGTCCACATATGAAACCAGAGCTTCCATATCGGCAGCGTTCACAGTCAGTGGGGTCATGCCGGCGGCTTTCATCTTTGCCGTGGGCGCTTTGAGAACGGCTGTCAATTGGGCTGGCGGGTACTGAGCGGAAGTGTGAGTCAACGCCGGCCCAGAAGCGCCGCCTCCGGCTTCTCCGTGGCAGGCAGCACAATGCTGAGATTCAAAAATGTTCTTCCCGTGCGCGGTAGCTGCATCGCTGGCCGAATTTCCGGCTGGCGCTTTCGATGGGGCGGCTGACGCAGGTGTTCCCGCGGCGGCTGGCGCAGGCGAAGTGGACGCAGCTGCGGGAGCTGTCGCAGCGGTTCCCGCGGCGGCTGGCGCAGGTGAGGTGGACGCAGCTGCGGGAGCTGTCGCTGCGGAGGCAGCCGACGTTCCCCCGAGGCCGTCCACATAGGAAACCAGAGCTTTCATATCGGCAGCGTTCACGCTCAGCGGGGTCATGCCGGCAGCTTTCATCTGGGCGGTGGGCGTCTTCAGGACAGCCGTGAGTTTCGCGGGCGGATACCGACTGGAGGTATGAGTGAGCGCTGGTCCAGAAGCGCCGACTCCGGCATCTCCGTGGCATGCAGCACAATGCTGAGATTCAAAAATGCTTTTCCCGCGGGCGGAAGTCGCATTGCCGGCAGAGTTTCCCGCAGGTGCTTTCGATGATCCGGATGCGGCAGCCGGTTCCGCTGGGGCAGGCGCGGCTTCGGCTTCGACCGGTGCCGGCGCAGTACCTTCCTTCCACATTTTCAGGTTAGCTACTTCGGAAGCATTGTGAATTGTGGAGTGGCAACCGCTCGAAATGCACGAAATCTGGTTCGTCACGAGGGAGCCCATCGGCGCCATGTGGTTGAGATTCGCCTCAAAATCACGCGTACCTGCATGACAGTGCAGGCACTGCGAGTTGTTGTACGTGCCATCTAAATGGATGGTCTTGGGGGGACTGCTCACATACTCCATGTAAACGTACCGCAGGCCCTTGAGCTTGTCCTTCAAGGGACCGTACATGGTGTAGTCAGTATGGCAGGTGTAGCAGGCCTGATTGGGCTGGACGAGGTGGTTCTGAAAATGTTGCGCGGGGATGTAGCTCGGATTCAGGACGTACAGACTCTGCCCGTGGGTGACCATGCTGTGGCACGAAATGCAGTATGCCGTCTGTTTGGAACGCTCCATGTGAAAGGACATGCCGGTGCCTATGCATAGCGTGGGAAGAACGCAGAGGCCTATGAAGGCGAGAATCTTGCCCGTGGCTCCCGCAGTGAACGAGGGACGCACGAGAAACACCCCGGCCAGAATGATCGTCAGTACCACCAACGCGACGAGGACTCCGGTTAGTCCAAGCACCGACTCTCCTTGCCATTCGAGGTGATGCCGATTAGTTCCTGATGTCTGTGCTCGCGCTTCATCCGCGGCTCGCGGCGGACGGGGAAACAGCGAAGACCAGCGAAATAAGATAGACCACGGTTCCCAGCCCTATCAAAACTACGCCGACGAACGCAAAGAGCAGGAACGAGAGTGGATCAAACCAGAGGAGGCTCACAATTTCCACGAGCAGCCCCAGAATAATCAGGCTGCTCGAAACTTGCAGAGACCGCTGGATTCCGATCGCACGGAGTTTCATTGACGCAGCCTCCGCATTTTCAGTGACTTATTCCGGATGCGTTGTGAACCGCATGGCGTCCGCCGTTCGAAAAGCACGACAGCTGATTCGCAACACACAATTATTTTCACGAGGAACGAGATCGAATACTGTCTCAAAGCGCACACTTTTGGCGAGCGGGGTTTTTCTTTATGAATTTCCCGATTTGGAACGCTCCCTCGAAGGTAACGTAATTTCTTGCGTGGAGCACGGAAAGGAGGCATCGGGAACTTACGAAGCGGTATGGGATCGTAGCCGAGCCGGGGAACACAGGCTACACAGCGGCCGGAAAACCTACTGAAAAAAAGAAAAGGGGCGATTGCTCGCCCCTTTCTTTAGTCGCGAAAGGTAACGGCTGCCGGGCATTGTCCCGTTTTACGGGGAGAAGCCGGCCACGACAAACTCCGCTGGATCGGTCCGTGGTTTGCGTCGCGATGTCACGTCAAGCTTTCGCTTGTCGGAAACATGCATAGCCCACCACTGACCAAACCTGGGCTTCGCCGTGATGCCGTACCATTCCGAACTGTGTCGAAGCCGTTCTATCGTCCGTGCCCTGCATAGCTCGTCAAACTTTCGCTTGCCGTGTTATCAAGACTCAGATGATTTGAAAGCTTTGGCAAAAGGGTTGTAACTCCGCGCGGGAAATGAGTCAACTACACGGCAAAGATTTTTGGATGTGGAAATCTCGGAAAATGTGGAAATGTGGAAATTTCCGACAAGCACTTCAAAAGATAATTTATGGTTGTACCGGGGTGGGGAACGGAAGGCTCGGCGAAAAATCCGCCGAAAGGAAAATTTGTCAGAGGCATTTCTTATGTCGCGGCTGAAGCCGCGACGCACAAAGCCGCGGGACGCCGGCGCTACGAAAAGCGAACGGTCGGCACCTGCCGAACGGGAGGGTTTGGGAACGCGGCGTCTAAACCCGCACGGTAGATCCGCGGCGCGATGGAAGTGCGGTGTGAGGTGGAAGGTTGAGCCGCCCGCCCACGCGCCTGTTAGAATAAATCTCAGGGAGAATCAGGATGAACAATCTCGATCGGTTGTTACAACGTAACAAAGAATTTGCTGTTCAGCAGGCAGCTGCGGACGCACTGATGCCGTCGCTTTTGCGGGCGATGCCCGAAGTAAAGGCGATCATCATCGGTTGCGCTGATATGCGTGCGGATCCGGCTCATGTGCTTGGGACTAAACCGGGCGAGGCCGTCGTGCTGCGCAACATCGGCGGACGAGTCACACCGGGGTTGTTGGAGCAGTTGGGTCTACTCGGGCGAATCGGTCAGGTTGCCGGAGAGGTTCCGGGAGGCGGCGGGGAGTTTCATATCATCGTGCTTCAGCACACGGATTGCGGCATCGCTCGCCTGTCCGGCGACCGCTCAATGCTGGCACACTATTTTCAAATACAGGAAGGCGAACTCAAGACAAAGGCAGTCGCCGATCCCCGCGCGGCGGTTGCCGTCGACGTTGCTGCGCTCCGGGCGATTCCCGCATTGCCGGGCACGTGGCTTATATCAGGCTTGGTGTACGACGTTGCGAGCGGACTTGTTGAGGTTGTCGTGCCGCCAGCGCCGATTCGTACTGCGTAAAGCTCAATCCATAAAGACCGCGCGACTGGTACGTTATCCGACAACTCGCCGACGTAACACCCCTAGCGAATACGTTTGCCGGTTCGACCGGGTGGCCGACGGAAGGGTTTGGCAGCGCAGGATCTAAATCCGCACAGTTTGCAGAAAAGAAAACGCGAAGGATGCGGCACGCGCAAAGTCTCTTCGCGGCGCAATCGAACTCCGCTATGCGGGGAAGGTTGAGGCACCCGCCTGTGAAGAGCCAATTTGTCTTGCGGCACGAACGGGGGGTAGTGGGTCAGTTTTTGGTTATCCGACTTATCGGGACTTGGGCCCGAAGGCACATAGTCACTCGATGGCCAAACTGCTTCGCGAATCGAATGATAAGATTTACTGTCTGATGTCAATTGCGGTACATTGCGCTGAAGTGAATGATCGATGGAACCGGACGTATGCGCAACTCGTCTTACGAAGTGAGATGGTTACCTCCTACCCATTGGTTCGTCGCTGAGAGGGGATCTATGCGAAGACTGATTCTCTTTGCTCTTGCTTTCTTCACCTTTGCGATTCTGCCGCTAAACGCTCAGGAGAAGCCTACCATTGTTGTCCAAGCGTTTACGACGGCTGCCGGAGTTTCCTGGCCATACGATATGAAGCAAATGGTTACGGAAACTGTTGCCGAACTTCAGCATAAGGACGGGAGCACATTTGATGTTAATTCGGAAGCACCTACGGGCCGTGCGCGAGTGTATACGCTGACTGGCGAAGTGCTGGAGTGGAATCCTGGCAACCGCGCCAAGCGCACGATGATCGGTTATGGGTCTGGCCGCGAGACCGCCAAGATTCATTATTGGCTTAGCGATCAAACAGGGAAGAAAGTGTTTGAGCACGAAGACATCATTCGTGCGGAGTTTTGGGGTAACGAATACGCCGGATCCGTAGGCCAACTTGCCCATCCCTTCGCTGACAAGATTGCAACCCGCCTAAAAGAGGCCAAACTGTAGAGAACGAACCTGGCGTTCGGGGTGCGTTCGCTCCACACAAATAAAGTACCACTTCACTTCTCCGGTAATCCGACCAACCGTCCAAGCGAAGATAGTTGGGCTAGAATAAAATGGAGCAGACTTTCCGTCGCAGAACATCGGATAGAATTTGATTTTGATCCTTAGGCTGCGAAGACTCGTCGTTGTGAGGGATCCGTTCGTTTGGAGATGATCCATGGCAATTCATGCAGGATCGCCGACACGGAACTGGAAGCCGAAGCTGGTCGCACCTTTATGGCACACTCTGATTCTGCTAGCCGTCTCGGCGGGCCTTTTATGGATGCAGAGCCGCAGCCTGGCAGCCGGCAAGCAGCACCACGGAAACGTGACCCACTATCTGTCTGTAATTGTCGCCGAGTGGGCACTGTCGTTTTACGTATGGCTTGGGGGGCTGATCCCCGGCGCAACCCGGTTGCGCGATCTGGTGGGCGGACGCTGGAGCAGTTGGAAAGATGTGTTGCGCGACATCGGTATTGGCGCGGCGTTTTGGGTTGTATTTGCCGCAGCGGGGATCTTCATGAATTTCCTGCTTGGACCCAGCCATGTGGAGACCCTGGGATTTGTGAACCCGCGAGGCGCGGTTGAAGTCACGCTGTGGGTGATGATGTCAATGACCGCGGGATTTTGCGAGGAGTTGATTTTTCGCGGTTACTTACAAAAACAATTTTTGGCGTTGACGGGAAGCGCTGCGCTCGCCGTGCTCGCTCAGGCCGTCCTGTTCGGCGTCTGCCACTGGTACCAGGGAAGTAAACTGGTGATCACAATCATGGTGCTAGGGCTGCTCTATGGAATCCTGGCACACTGGCGCAAGAGCCTACGGCCGGGCATGATCTCCCACGCCTGGTCGGACATTCTCAACGTAATCCCCATCCGCTTTCCGTGAAATGCAGGACCGAAGAGATGGCATTTCTGGTTTGGCTTGAGTGAAATAGCGTCTGTTATGCCCTACGAATCTGGGCTAAGTCCTGATTAACGCGGAAACCGGACAAGTGGAGTCCCGGCCAAAACCACTTCTCCGACTATGTGACTACACAGGAGCTAGCGACCAGATTGAAAAACGGACGGGACGTTGGGTTCTCTTCGACAGGGCGCCAACCCTCACTAACGATAATCTTTCTCGTGTTCGCGTAGCGATTTCGGGTTGTCGCGCTCCATCTCCACGCGTTCTTCCATCGTCAGTTGCGGCAAATGCCGAATGAAGAGTACCAGTTTCCAGTCGTCCTGCGGTCGATGCGGGGGGACAAAGCCCGGCATGCCAGTGAAGCGGATTCCGTTTCCGATGATCCAGTATAGTTCGCCGTCGGAAAGCTTTTGCGTTTCCGCCAAGCGCAAATCCGGCGGCTTCGGGTATAAGCCTCTGCCGTACAGGGTATCGCCGTTGCCGTCGTTCCCGTGACATGGTGCGCAGTGATCTGCGAAGTGCGCCATCCCTTCTTGAAGATTCTGATCGGACGGCGTGAGGGGATTGTGCTCGTCGCGGGCATTCGCTGGAATCGCCAGGTGTCGGGCGTTCGCGCCAGCAGCGCTTCCATCGCGGTCGGTGTGGCATGTGCGCTCAAGCCGTTGTGCAGCATCGAAACGCCGGCTCCAATCGCCAGCCTCGCGGCCAGCACCAGTAGGAGAAGAATCAGCTTCCAGCCTTTCATGATCGACGCATCGTAGCCGACAAATGACGCGTTCGCTTACTTCGGCAGCTCCGTCCCGGCCTGCTCCGCCACCATGTAACTGGCGTACCAGTCGGGCCAGTTCGGATCTGCCGCGCCGATGCGCTTCTCGTGCTCGCCGTGCGCGGCTGAGGCGCGCCGCATCGCGTTCGCCAGATCGTTCGCCGAGGCGAAGGTCGTCGCGGCGGAGTCGATGCGCCCGGGAAGCCGCGTGGTGATTTCCTGAAAAAACCAGCCGTTGCCGTCCGGATCTTTGAACGAGGCGAACGAGCGGTAGCTAGCATGCTTGGGATCCGCACCGCTGACGCGGACGCTTCCAAAAAGGTAAGTCTCGTCCGTGCCCGTGTACACGCCATCGTTGTGGAACACTTCGCTGACCTGGACGCCGCGATCGAGCAACGCTTTGCGGGCGGCCGCAATATCGGAGACGATCAGGTACAGGCCCTGGGCGGAGCCGGGTGCGGCCGC
>PKWH01000140.1:9212-9500 GCA_003131985.1 Acidobacteriota bacterium
GTGTCGATACCACGGACTGCGTTCGTGCTCATAGCTGCCTCCTGAGTTGTGTCATTTTCTTGCCTCCAATGCGTCCACTCACAGCGAAAATCAGATTTGTTGAATGCGATTTCTGGCGCCCACGCTCTTCTGGCGGTACTCTCGCGGAAATCTGATTCGGCTTAGGTTTCCGTTCCTGCTGGGTTATGCGAGTTCGTGCGCCGGTTCTCGATCCGCTTCTCAATTGCGCTGTCGGCAGCCGTCACATCGTCAGGACGACGCGGAACTGGGCTTTGCCGCTCATCATGC
>PKWH01000140.1:9558-20091 GCA_003131985.1 Acidobacteriota bacterium
GCTTTCGAGCTTGGCGCTGTCGCCAGAATTGCTTGGGCGCCGCCCAATTTTTGCAATTCTTCTGCTGCCTTCGTCGCTTGGCTATCGATGTAAACGTTTGCTCCAAGTTTTTTTGCTAGCGCGGCATTTTCTGGGCCGCGGCCGATGGCTGCGACCTTATATCCAAACTTGTTCGCGAATTGAATTCCCAAGTGACCCAGACCACCAATGCCTTGTATTGCAACGAGGTCGCCGGGCATCGCGCCGCTGTGGCGCAGCGCGTTGTAGGTGGTGATTCCGGCGCAGAGCAATGGCGCTGCNNAATCGCCGCGGCGGCAGTAGAGGCAGGTATCGTCATGGCCGCCGTGCCAGCCGACGCCGACGCGTTGGCCCTTCTTCCACTCGGTGACATCGGCGCCGAGTTCATCGATGATGCCCGCGATTTCGTGTCCTGGAACGCGAGGATACTGAATGCCGGGCCAGGCACCTTCTTTCGTTAGCATGTCACTGTGGCAAACGCCGCAGGCCTGCACTTTGATGCGCACCTCTCCTGCAACCGGATTAGGAATTTCGCGCTCGACGATTTCGAAATCTGCTCCCGCGTGGGGGAGCTGGGCTGCCTTCATTGGTGCTATTCCTACTTTTGTGGTGGCCATAAATGCCTCCTATGAGTTTTTTACCACTTCTTATTCTTGCGCCGCTAGCTCGAATATAATTTCAGGCTCGATTGGAGTATTTTGCATCGCAGTATGTTAGCTGACTCTTCCAATGCGTAAGGAGGTTTTGTAACCCATGGCACGCGAAACCGACCGCATCATCGACAAACCGCTCTTTAGCCGGTCCGCCCCGGCGGGCAGGCTTACGCTCTTTGCGCTGCTGGCTTTCGCAGTGCTGTTCACGTCCGCGCCTGCGAGGTGTCAACTGGTGCCTGGATCAATGGACGTTCATTGGAATGAAGGTTCATCAAATTGCGCCAAGGACCCACAGCCTCCTCTTCAGGAGCATCAGTACAACACCCGAACGTACATTCTTCGAGAGAATCTTTGCACGACTTTCGAGGCGCCTTTCATGTACCTGCTGGTGGGATCAACGAAGGCGCTTTTAATCGACTCAGGCGACATTGCAGATCCAAACGTGGTTCCGCTAGCAGAGACCGTGATGCGCCTGCTTCCGCCAGATGGTGCTGCAAAACTTCCTTTGCTCGTCGTTCATACTCATCGACATCTCGATCATCGCGCCGGCGACGGACAGTTCGCACGTTTTTCAAATGCTCAGGTGGTTGGATTTGATATCGACAGCGTTCGGAGCTTCTACAAGTTCGTCGATTGGCCCAACGGTCTCGCTCAAGTCGATCTCGGGGATCGTACAGTCGATGTGATCCCGACGCCGGGGCACAGCGAGACTGAAGTCTCGTTTTACGACCGCAGCACGGGATTGTTGTTTACTGGCGACTTTCTGATGCCCGCCCGGCTTCTTATCGACGACGCCAGCGCGGATGTTGCGAGTGCGGAGCGCGTTGCCGCTTTTGTTAAGGACCAACCGGTCAGTTTCGTACTTGGCGGGCATATCGAAATGAACTCTGCGGAGGAGTTGTTCGCGTGGGAGTCCCCATATCATCCGGACGAACACGTCCTTCAATTGACCAAGGACGACGTACTCAAGCTTCCCGCGGCCGTCCGCAGCTTTAATGGCTTTTACACCGTGCGCGGCCAATTCACGATGGAAAATACGATACGCATACTTATTGCCTTCGCCGTTCTCATACTTGCGGCCGCAGTTGGCGTCCTGTGGGCACTGATTCGCTATATCCGGCGTCGCAGACGCGCTCGCAAATCAGCCGCGCAAATCCAAACTTAACTGTACTCGCCGGGTGCAACCGGGGCCAGCGGTTGAGGCCAGAGGAGCGATGCCAACGGGGGATATCGCTGAGCGAAAAAATAAATGGAGTAAGCCGGAAAACACAACGGAGGCCTCAGGGATTAAAGCCACATTCCTTTTTGAAGTTGGCGTATGTGACCGTATGATGGCACTAATGCCAGTGGTCATGCGTTTCGAGCGCAAAATCAACCTTTTCCAACTGTCTATTTTGATCCGCGATTGGCAAAGGAGTGCAAATGAACTATTCAAGTCTCGGGCTGGCGGCGCTTGGTGCCACGGTCGCGTATTTTGTATTTGGTTTCTTGGTGATGTGGCTGGTGCCAAGTCTTATCAATGAATCCCGCAAGTACCCGGCTGTATTCCGGCCTGTGGAAGAAATGAAGACTGTTATGCCAGTTGGATTAGTCGCGACTTTCATAGCGATCCTGGTTGTCGCCGTAATTTTCGCAATGATGCATCCGGGCGGATCGGGCGCTATGGAAGGCGCGCGCTTCGGAGTGCTCATTGGCATTTTCGTGGTTTGCGCGTTTGTGCTGCACAACTACGTGAACTTGAACATCGGGCTGAAGCTTGCTCTGATGCAGACGGTGGTTTACTTCGTCCAGTGGATTCTCGTCGGAATAGTCATCGGTCTGATTTACAAACCCCTCGCTACACCATAATATGACTGCGTTAACGGGTATGTTGCTGACTGATCGAACTTTCAAGCTGTCTCGAGGAGACTCATGTTCCATGCAAGACGAAGGCTTGGCGTTCTCGCGGTAATCTTGGCGACGCTCGCGATCGGCGGAATTGGCGCGCGGGCGGCGCAGAGGCACGCGCTGCAGCAATCGACTATGAGTCCCGAAGAGTTTACGAAAGCGAAGATTGCGCGGGCGCTGTCCGCGGCTCCGGCTGACATCGCCAAGGACGCGACAGTAGTGGAGCTGAATTTTCTGGGGAAAACGACAGTCCTGCGCGCGGGCACCAACGGATTCACTTGCATGCCCGGCGATCCTGCGGGAGTGGGACAGCCGGCCATGTGCGAAGATGAGGCGTCGATGCAGTGGTCCAAGGATTTCGCTGAGCATAAGCCGAAGCCGACGAATACCGTTCCGGGAATAACGTATATGCTGGCCGGAGCTACGCAACGAAGCGACTCCGATCCATACGATACGACGAGCAAACCCATCGCGATCGGGCCACATTGGATGATCATGTGGCCTTTCGATCCGAAAACTACGGGACTGCCGACCACGCACAAACCGACCGGCGCTTACATCATGTGGGCGGGAACACCTTACGCGCACTTGCATGTGATGGGGCGTCCATAACGCTCGACATCTTCGGCAGGGAATTGGAACCTGCTCCTCGAGATTTCACGGAAGGTTTCCATTCTCCACGCGAATATGCGGCGAGCTGAACGCCGGGCAGGCGGGCGCAGCAAGCAGCGCCCCTACGGATCTTGCCACGGCAAGGCGCGCCCGGGAGAAGAAACCGGGAGCAAGCTCCCGCACTCCAGAGAAACGTGGCGCGCTTGATTTGGAGATCGGCGTTAGAGAAAATCAAAAAAGACGGCGGGACGTCGGCGCTACCCTTCGCGAAAAGACTCTGGGTGAATTCCGATGGAATTCACGAAAGGCGGAGCGCGGCCGGTCGTTGAGGCTGGGCAGCGCGGCAGCGGGCGCAGCATGCTGCGCCCCTACGGAATCTTGTTACGGCAATGCACGTTTGAGTGACTCATAGAGAAAAATCAAAAGAGCCGGCCCGTCGCGAATGCGCTCAGGGTGAATCCCTTTGGGATTCACGAGACGAGCCCGGCGCTACCCTTCGCGAAGACGCTCAGGGTGAATTCGTTCGGAATTCACGAAAAGGCGGGGCGCGGCCGGTCCATTCGGCTGGGCTTGCGGCGGGCACAGCATGCTGTGCCCCTACGCGATCTTGCTACGGCGAGACGCGTCCGGGAGAAGAAAGCGGGAGCAAGCTCCCGCACTCCAGAGAAACGTGGCGACGCTTAATTTGGAGATCGGCGGTAGAGAAAATCAAAAGAGGCGGAGAGGGTTGCTAATCGTGCAGGACGACGCTTAGAAGCGAGGTGTCGATGTGGAGGCCGCCGTTGTATTTGATGAAGCCCAACTTGCGGAATTTGTTCATGAAGAAATTTACGCGAGAGCGGGTGGTGCCGACCATTTCGGCGAGGGTCTCCTGCGATATTTTAGCCAGGACCTTTTGGGGTTTGTCTTCTTCGCCATAGCGCGCGAGCAGCAGCAGGGTGCGAGCCAAGCGCTTCTCGCTGGAGTTGAAAAGCTGATCGACTAAATCTTCTTCGACGCGGATGTTTCTGGAAAGCATGTAAGAGATGAAACGGTCGGAAAACGCGTGTTCCGAGTGGAGGACGCGGGTCATTTCCTTCTTTTCAATCACCAGCAGAGTGGTGGACGCTATTGCAGTCGCCGAGCCGATTCGAATCGGCTGACCCGCGAGGCATCCTTCGCCGAAAAAATCGCCGGGCCCCAAGATCGCGACCACGGCTTCTTTGCCGACCTGATTGACTACCGAAAGTCTGACCCCGCCTTTTTGAATATAGAGAACGTTCCTGGCGGGATCGCCCTGCGTGAAGATTGCTTGCTTCTTGTTAAAGTCCGTAACTTTACGGGCGACACCGGCGGAATCAAGAAAAGCTTGGGCGTCGAAGGCGAGCCTTCCCTTGGATTTTATCTTGGGCTTAACGGTGGGTAATTTCAGTGTTGCGCTCATAAATAGACGCTTAACTATGTTAACAGAATATCAGGGAAAGTCTAGGCGAACATAAAGCGAAGGTGATATCCTCGCGATGCAGGTCGCGAACGCAGTCTCTTCGCGAAGAAAGCGTGAATTCCATCGGAATGAGATTAAGAAGGGTACCGTGGAACTGAAAACTTGCCGCGTAACGGTTCATGACATGGAAGGGGTGGCGCACACGGTGGAAGTGACCGCGTCAACGCTTTACGAGGCGGTGGCGCTCGGGCTGAGGCAGATTCGCGGGAGCGAATGGGTGGAGGGAATTGCGGCAGGGCTGAACACGGTGAAAGTTTGCGTGAAGAACGTGCAGGTGGAGCACACGGTGAAGTTGGGCGAGTTTACAAAGTGGGTGGAACGGAACGGGAGGAGTCCGGCGGAAGTGATTCGCAAGGGGAAGATTCGCGAGATTTTGGGAATGGCGGAGAAAAACCGCTAGGTTGTGGAAAGCGAGGAGTGTTACGAAGAGCAGAAAACAATATGGACGAAAGGTTCGCGCAGCCGCCATAATTCGAGCGTGTAGAACGTGAGAGGAGGCAGCTATGTCGAAAGTGGTTTACGTTTCAAAATCTCGGATTGAGCGGAAAGTTGGACCTCTTCGTATCGCTTACTTGCCCGGTGAAGCGCGGCCGGTGGTGTTTAGCGTTCACGGAGAGATCGCCGAGCATTACAAGGTGGATCCGGCGAAGCTTACGGAATCTCATGCGGCCACGATTGACTATGTGATCGCAGCGACTGCCGGTTGAATGCTCGGCACATTCGGAGGTGCGCTGGAAGCGCGCCACATCGATGCGAGCAACGGGAAGCTTGTGGGTGAAGTGACGGGCGAAGTGGAAACGGACGAAGGAGTGCTGGTTATAAGGCGGATTCATTTGGCGATGAGGCTTGAGGCGCCGGAAAAATCGCTTGAAACGGTGGAGCGGGTCCACGGGCTTTATCCGATGCACTGCCCGCTTTATCGGACGTTGCATAAGGCGATTGAGTTGACGTCTTCGTTTACGTTGGAAAAAGTAGGGGGATGATTCGAAGGAAAACGCAGGCGGAGGGGTGGCGGCACAGCGGGCGCAGCAAGCAGCGCCCCCACGGGATCTTGGTACGGCAACACGTTTGGGCGAAGAAAGCGGGAGCGAGCTCCCGCACTCCACAGAATCCCGTCGAGACTTCGTTTGGAGTGCGGCGGCTTGCCGCCGCTTTCGCGGGCGCATCAGGGGCAATGGCGAAAGCGACATGTCCCGGGCGGGACGCCGGCGCTACCCTTCGCGAAAAGACTCTGGGTGAATTCCTTCGGAATTCACGAAAAGGCGGGGCCGGTCGTTAATGCTGGGCGGCGCGGCAGCGGGCGCAGCATGCTGCGCCCCTACGGGATCTTGGTACGGCAATACGCGTCTGAGATGACCGCGGCGAGAACACCGGCGGTTCTGCAGAGGCTGCGGAATCGGGCGTGTGATGCTTGGCGATTGGGGAAGCGGAAGTTGGGCTTTGCGGGTGAGGCTAAGGAGTGTGCCGTGGGCGAGGCTGCGCTGGATACTACTCGATTTAATCAAACTGATCGGTACGCTGCGTTGATGGAGATTGTACGCGGTCGCATGACGAATCGCGCGTTTGCTGCTTACGACGTGCCGCGGGAGCATTTCGAAATGATTCTGGAGGCGGCGCGGCACGCACCTTCGGGGGCGAATGCGCAGCCTTGGCACTATGTTGTGGTCACGGACCCGGCGGTTAAAGAGGCCATTGGGGAATGCTTTGTGGACGAGCAACAACATCGGGCGCGGCTGCGGATGGGTTTTCCTACTCCCAATTATGGGGGCGTAAAAACAGCGCCGGGATTAATTGTGGTGCTGGCCGATTTTCGTTTTGTGCGGGCGTTTCCGGTTTTGAACGACGGCTCGGAACTTGACCGGCTGTACCACCAGAATGCCGAACGGATCTTGCTGCAGTCCGTGGCGGCTTCGACGATGTCGGCTCATCTCGCGGCTGCGGCGCTGGGCTATGCGGTGTGGTGGATCACGGCCATCGGGCAGGAGGACATACAGCGGCAGATCAAGCCGATGCTCGGTGTTCCGGAAGAACTGTCGGTGATCGATGTGATGTGCTTTGGTCCGCCGGCGAAACCTTCGTACAAGCGATGGAAAAAGCCGCTGGAGCAAATCATGAGTTGGGACCGCTTCAATCCGGAATGCGCGGCAACGGTGGAGCAGATCGACGAGTGGATTAAAAGCATGCGGCACAAAGTGATGTACCGCGACGAATCGAAAATCGATTGAGGAGTTACAAGCGCGTGGACACTAAGCCCGAAGTTGATAGGAGCGATTCGAGACAGATTCTACGAGCCGATATGGCGGTCGTTCATTGGAGTTGGAAAATTCAGGGAGACAAGAATGCCGACGGTACGCCGCGTCATCCACACTTTGGAATGGTGACCTTGGTTGCGGAAAAGCAGAACGGGAATTGGTTGGCGGTTGTGGGCCAGAACACTAACGCCATTTTGGCTATACCACCTAAACTTCAGGACATCAAAACGCCTATCGCGATTCCCGGAACTTCTCCGGCAGACTAGCGAAGGGTTAAGTATGCATGCGCGTGCAGGCTCCGATGGGCTCGGGAATGGACGCGGTCCACGCCAGGAGCATCTACATTCATAGTTCGATGCGGGACGAATTGTCGAGACCGGCAGCCATTATACTGACACGGTGGTGGATCCGACCCCACCCCTGAATGAAGCAGACGAGGCGTTGCGCGCAAAGGAAGGTGCAATTTGCGAAAAGTTTGGATAGCGTTTGTGTTGCTGGTTGCGGCGGTGATTTTTGTCCCTGCGGGTCCGCGTGCGCAGTGGAAAACAAAATGGACCTACGAAGGGGCGACTGGGGCTGAACATTGGAGTGAGCTGGACCCGGACTGGGCTGCGTGCAACGCGGGGAAGGAACAGTCTCCGATCGACATTCGAAGCGCGAAGAAAGTTGAACTGCCCGCCATACGATTCGAATACAAAAGCGGGCCGCTCAAATATTTAATTAACAACGGCTACACCATTCGAGTGAACTACCACGACGCCCCGGGAAGCGGAAACTTTATGATTGTCGGCGACAAGCGCTACCAACTGACGCAATTCCACTTTCACCGTCCCAGCGA
This sequence comes from Acidobacteriota bacterium, assembly GCA_003131985.1. Taxonomy (GTDB): domain Bacteria; phylum Acidobacteriota; class Terriglobia; order Acidiferrales; family UBA7541; genus Palsa-295. The sequence continues at coordinate 17,302 of PKWH01000140.1, forward strand.
GGAGTACATTCACGGCAAGCCGTACGATATGGTGGCACATTTTATGCACCAATCCAGCGACGGGAAGGTTGCCGGGGTGGCAGTTCTTCTGAAGGCGGGCAGCGCAAACGCCACAATTCAGCAGCTTTGGGAACATATGCCCATGACGAAGGGTGACGAGCAGGAGATCGCCGGAGTGGAGGTGAACCCCGCCGGCCTGCTGCCGCACGACACCGCCTATTACACGTACATGGGGTCGGTGACGGCTCCGCCGTGCACGGAAGGCGTCACGTGGTTTGTGCTGAAGGCTCCGATGGAAGTCTCTATGGAGGAAATCAACGCGTTCGCCAAGCTTTATCCGCACGATGTGCGGCCGATTCAGCCGCTCAACGGGCGCGTGGTGCAGGAAACCGAGTAAAGCGAGAATCTTCGATAAACACGATTCCGCGCAGACTACGCTGCATCCAGCTCGAAGAGGCGAGACGCAAACGGCTACGCGGCGCCAGTCTTCAGAGTTGACGATGTGCCTCCGGGCGCGGCTTCGAGACAGCGGGACTTTTCTTCCAGCGCGTTCGCAAATTCCGAAGGGCGGAGAGCAGGCGAGCCCAAGCATCCGCGACCCGCATCGATGGCGGGCAGCCAAAAGCAGCTATTTTCGACTGGCAAACAAAGGAACGCGGTGACGGGGAGGCCGGTCAAAAGCACCAGTAGCCGAAATCCACTGCCATCCGGTAGATGCATATCGCTCAGCACTACGTCGACAGGCACTGAACGCAACAGCCGACAGGCGGCAAGGATATTGCCGGCGAATCTGCATCGGAATCCCCAGCGGCGCAGTTGGTTACTCAAGGCGGCCGCGGTTTGAAAACTCTGCCCGACCAAAAGCACATCCATTCCGAGTAGCGTCATTTGATCAGCTCCCGAATACAGACACTTCGTTGGTGATTGCTCGGACGCAAACAACGGTCATAGAGGAACTGATTGTGAGCTAGAAACCGGCGGATCGAATTGGACGTGACCGCGGCAGCAGTGCGTTAAGCGAAAGAGGGCGGGATGAGGATGAACCCGCCCTCCTTGGCTGCGTGTGTTGCTACTGACTCGAGACGATTTGTACAGCTTGGGTATTTCCGCCGAAGTCGACTTCAACGATTTTGCCGTCGTCGAGCAATACGGACGTGCCGGCGGGTTTCTGCGGGAGCTGAACCCAATGAACTGGAGCTTGGGCCACAACTTTCCCGTTCTGTATTACCTGAAGTTGAGAAGCGTTGTCGTCAACCTTCAACTCATAATCTCCGGCCTTCAGTTGCGTACCGGCGACGGTAGTCGAGCCGTCTGAAATTGCTGTGGCTGAATGTGTGCGTGCCCAAACGGGCGCCGCTAGAGTTAGTAAAGTGAGCGAAGCTAGTAATTGAATTGATTTTAGACGCATGGATACACTTACCTCCTATGACAAATTTAAATTTCCCCGCGGAAAACCCGGTGGGCCCGCCGACTTCCTGTGGGTGAGCGCCGCACAACTGATTGTGTGCGAATGCAGCCGCTCATATAGTAAGACGCGCGACTTCCTTCAAGGTTTCAGAAACTTTCAAGAAATCATTCAGAAGTTTTTCGCTACTTTTCGCGACTGGTGGATGGAGGAGCTTTAGGCACGGAGCGATTTCAGACTCGGCGGTTAGTGCTCCGCCGGTGGCGCGAACCTTCCTGTGATTGAAAGAGAATTCATGGCTGGGCGAGGAATTTTGGGAGTAGAATCAGCGCGGTTTCGCTCAGGATCATTTACCTGCAACTGCCCCGCTCAGGCGAGCGGCAAATTCCGATAGGGAAGCGCGAGTGGAGGTGTCTGATGGCGTCAGGAAATTCGAGTCAGGGATTGTCTGGAGCAGCGCAGTTCGTTAAGAAAGGGAGCGGGTGGTTTATTGCGATGGCGGTGGTGTTCATTATCCTGGGGATCTTCGCGATTGTTGAACCGACGGTGGCGGGGCTGGCGGTAACGATCCTAGTAGGATGGCTGCTGATTTTTGGCGGCGTGGCGCATTTAGTCGCGGCGTTCAGCGGAGGGGGAGCGGGGCGAGTGATCTGGCAGGTGCTGATCGGAATTGTGTTCATCGCGGGCGGAATTTATTATTTGATGCACCCCTTGCTCGGTTTGGGAACGCTCACGTTGATCTTGGCCGTGATTATCCTGATGGCGGCGTTGTTCGAGCTGATCGCTTTTTTCGCGTCGCGCGGGCATGCTGGCTCGGGATGGCTGCTGATGAATGCGCTTATCACGCTGTTTTTGGGCGGGTTGATTTGGTTCCACTGGCCGTCGAGCTCGGTGTGGGCGATTGGAACACTGGTGGGCGTGAACCTGTTGATGACCGGATTTTCACGGCTGATGTTGGGAATGACAGCGCGGAGGCTTGCGAGCGGCGTGGCGTGAAATGCTGTCCGGTGACCGGGTTGATCGGGTGTGTTGAATATTCCTGAGTAGGCCGCAATCGGGGCACGGATCGTAAGGCTGCCGAGATTGTTCTACGAATAGGGGACTGTTCGTTCGTTGATCGATTTCTGATCNNAGAGAACGCCACTTCCAGCTGGGCAAGAAATCATCACCTGAGAGCGTTTCGGGCTCAAAAATCTTAATCCCGTCAGAGATGAGCGCGGCGTAATAGCTGAAACAACCCTTGGCCATGATCAGGATGTCAGCCTCAATCAGTTCTTGCATCGTCCATAGCGCGTCGGCATCGAGAAATAACTCGACGCCTGCCTGAGATAAATCTTCGAAGTCGGCGCTTTTACCCTGGGAGTACAGGCGAATTCTGTAGTTGG
>PKWH01000164.1:0-3359 GCA_003131985.1 Acidobacteriota bacterium
AGCAGCATTCTAGCGCACGTCCCAGAACGCCAACAAGGCCTCGTAAGGGATGTCGGGGATGGCGCACAGAAGCTCGGATTTCTCCCGTTCAGGCGCCGGTCTTGGTAAAATTCCGAATGATGGCTGGCTCATCCGTCCCTCCATTATCGTGCCCGTGCGCGAGTGTGGCACTGCGCAACGCGTGTGTGCGATCTGCTCGCCTGATTCATGAGGACGCGCCCGCATGGTAGCTCTGCACCTCTTCGCCGTCCTCGCTCTCGTAGGCGTCAACGCATTTTTCGCCGCCGCTGAGTTTTCCCTTGTCGCGGTGCGACAATCGCGCGTCCGCCAACTCGTTGAAAAGGGCGACGCGCGCGCCAAAATCGTTGAGGGGCTTCTGAGCGATCTCAGCAGGGTGGTTTCAGGCGTGCAAGTTGGGATCACGCTTGCCAGTCTTTCGCTGGGGTATCTCGGCGAAATCACTTTGGCGGGAATTCTAAGTCCGCTGGTCGAAGCGATTCCGCGGCCATGGGCCGCCTTGGTCGCGCACGGCGTGGCGCTCGTCATCGCGTTCGGATTGCTCACGGTCCTGCAGGTAGTTTTGGGCGAGCTGGTGCCCAAGAGCCTGAGCCTTGCGCGTGCCGAACGTGTTGCGTTGATTATCGCGCGTCCGTTTCACTGGTTCTTGAATACATTTCGCTGGGCCATCGATCTGCTGGACGGCTTCGCCGAAAAAATAGTTGGCGCGCTGGGCATCGTATCTCCGCACAGCCACACGCTGGTACGTTCTACCGAAGAGCTGCAAGTGATGATTCAGCAGGCGCAGGATCGTGGCTTGCTGCCCGCGGCCGAAGTGAAATTCATTCAAGCTGCCATGGAGTTGCACCAGGTGCAAGTGCGCGAAGTAATGGTGCCGCGTCCCGACGTGCATGCTCTCCCCGCCGAAGCCAATGTGGAAGACACGATGAGGATGTTTGCCACCACGCAGCGGTCGCGCATCCCTGTGTATGAAGGCTCGCTCGACCATCTCCTCGGCTTCGTGCACATCAAGGACATGATTTGGGTGCTGCTCGATCGCGCGCGCCGCGCCGAAGAGCATCTTCCCGCCATGGAATTCCAGCTCCGAAACATGCTGCGCGACGTGCTCATCGTCCCGGAGACAAAGCCTGTCAGCGAACTTTTGGTCGAGTTCCGCTCGCGGCGCACTGGCCTCGCGATGGTGGTTGACGAATTCGGCAGCATTCTAGGACTCGCCACGCTGGAAGACATTCTCGAGCAAATGGTCGGAGAGATACATGATGAGTTCGATGTGGTCGAGCACCCGCTGCTTTTGCCCGACGGCGGAATGATTTTTGACGCCGCGATAAACGTGCGTGACCTGGAGACGCAATACAACATCATTCTGCCCGACGATCCTTCCTACGAAACCATCGGTGGCTTCGTGCTGAATCGGCTCGGCTTCATCCCGCGCGGTGGAGAAAGTTTCGAAGCGGACGGTTTTCGTTTCACCGTGATGGAAATGGAACATCGCCGCGTGTCGCGCGTTAAAATCAAATCGTTGAGCGTACTGGCCGCGAATGCCGCGGCTGCGAGTGCAACAGCGCCCGCCATCGGAACGCCCGCAGTGCGAACCGCCGAGCAGAAAAATATGTTTGCCGCATCCACGGAAAAGACTCCGGAACCGCGCGCCGAAAAGAAAGTCGCCGCGAAAGCGCGTCGCGGAAAATGATCCGCTACCTCTCATTCCGTCTCTTGCTCGCCCTCCCAGCGCTCTGGCTCATCCTCACCATGGTTTTTATGCTGGCGCACATCGTTCCGGGTGATCCCGTGGCGCAAATGTTGGGCGAAGGCGCGCGCGCGGACGATCTGCGGCAGCTTCGCCATACGCTCGGCCTCGACCTGCCTCTTCCGGTGCAGTACGGGCGCTACCTCGCCGGCATCGCGCACGGCAACCTGGGTGAATCGTTTCGGTTTCAACAACCCGTGCTCCAAGTTGTGATTTCGCATTATCCCGCCACGCTCGAACTCGCTTTTGTGGCGTTGCTCGTCTGCGTCGGAATCGGAATTCCCGCGGGATTGTTCGCTGCGCAACGTCGTGGAACGTCGGCTGATCACGCCGTCGGCGTTTTCACTTTGTTTGGGCTTTCCGTGCCGAATTTCGCGCTCGGCCCTGTGCTGATTCTTGTATTCTCAGTAATTCTCGGCTGGCTTCCGGTTTCTGGCCGCGGCGGTTTGCCACATCTCATCCTGCCCGCGTTTACTCTTGGCGCAGCGCTTGCAGCCATTCTCACTCGCATGGTGCGCAGCTCGGTGATCGAAGAGCTTTCCAGCGATTACGTTCGTACCGCGCGCGCAAAAGGACTCTCTGAGTCCGCCGTTCTGTTCCGCCACGCCTTTCGCAACGCGCTGATTCCAATCATCACCATACTCGGATTGCAATTCGGCACGCTACTCGCGGGCACGATCGTTACCGAGTCCATTTTTTCGTGGCCCGGAATCGGACGCCTCGCCGTCCAAGCCATCGGCGCTCGCGATTATCCTTTGTTGCAGGGTTGCATTCTGATGATTGCCGTGTCATACGTTTTCGTAAATCTCCTAACGGATTTGATTTACGCGTTGGCGGACCCGCGGGTGCGATTCGAATGAGCGGCCTGCGCGATTTCCTTCGCCAGAGCGGCCCGGGACGCTGGGGAGTAGCGCTGTCTTTATTCCTCGTCATTATCGCGCTGGGGGCGCCGTGGATCGCGCCCGCCAGCCCCACGGCGCAAAATCTTCCCGCGCGGCTTGAGGCGCCCAACCTCGCCCACTGGATGGGAACCGACGAGCTTGGCCGCGACATTCTTTCGCGAATTATTTACGGCGCGCGCGTCTCGATGATCGTCAGTGTAAGCGTGGTGCTAGGCGCGGGAATCATAGGGCTCGCCATCGGCGCTCTAGCAGGATATTTTGGCGGCTGGTTCGACCGCCTCGTAAATATAGTTCTGATTAACGCTTTTCTCTCGTTTCCGGGGATTCTCCTGGCCATCGCGTTCGCNNTACGCGCGTCTCGCTCGCGCCCAAATTCTGCAAGCCAAGGAAATGGAATACGTTCTCGCAGCTCGCTCGTTGGGTGCGTCCGACGCTCGCATCTTAATCCGCCACTTGCTGCCGAATATTTTGCAGCCTGTGCTCGTGCTAGCGACTATCGCCATGGCGGGTGTGATTCTCGCCGAATCCACGCTGAGTTTCTTGGGAGTTGGAGTTCTTGCGCCGATGCCCAGCTGGGGAGCCATGCTGAACGACGCGCGCGGCCATTTGTTCGACGCGCCGCATCTCGTAATCTTTCCAGCGCTGGCCGTGATGACCGCAGTCCTCGCGTTCAATCTTCTAGGCGACGCGCT
>PKWH01000164.1:3435-6477 GCA_003131985.1 Acidobacteriota bacterium
CCGATAATTGCGAACGTCTCACCCGCCGCGCCCTGCGCAAAAGTCGGCACGATTTTCGTCACCGCCGCGTTTCCGACGCGGATGATAAATTTGGCATCCGGCACAATCAGCGCGGGCACAATTTCAGCCGTCAAATTTGTAATCAGGTTGCCAAAATTATCCACGCGCAAAACGACGCCCTTGATCGTGTTTCCGGAAACCTTCGGCTTGGGAATAGCAAAACGAACGAAGTCCGTGATCTCTTCGCCGAAACTCGCCGTCTGCCAAGATTTCGAGAGCCACGCCGCCACCGGACCAAAAATATCGCGGCCGTGAAACGTGTTGCTCACCGGCTGCCTAAAATAATGTTCGGACGTGATGTTCCACACGTAGAGCGATTCGGACTGATCGTAAATTGCAGACAGCACTCCGTTGTCGGGCGCGACAAAATACTGCGTGTCGCCGGCCACCAGAATCGGCCGCCGCGCCGTTCCCACGCCGGGGTCTACCACCACCAAGTGAATCGTTTTCGAAGGAAAATATTTGTACGCCTGGCTAAGCGTCAGCGCGCCATCGAGAATATCGTGGGCCAGAATGCTGTGGGTAATATCCACGATGTTCACTTCGGGATTGATGTTCAGAATCACACCCTTCAGCACTCCAACCAGATGGTCGTTCGTTCCGTAATCCGTCGTCAATGTGATGATAGGCCGCGTCAAGGTCTGCTCCCGTGGTTTTCAACGCCGTGGATGTTGCAAGCGCGCTCCTTTCGACGCTAACGCCCGCCTGCACTGGTGTCAAGGCAGGCTGCGCCATTCAGTAACGCCTATCATTAACTTTACTTAAGCTTTCTCGGCAGCCAGCCGTTTGGCTTAGCAGGCCAGTTGATATAGACTGTCGCCGTTTTCAGCTGGAAAGAGAATTGTATGCGGAGGCCGACATGCGTTTTTTAATTGCCGCAATCATGTTTTCGTTCTTACTCTCGGGCGCGGCATTGGCCCAATCGAACGCGACACCTCCGCAGACCAACACGAAGAAGCCCGCGGCACAAGCTGCAACCAAGCCGCCTGAGGATAAGACTGCTGCGCCCGCCGCAAATGCGCCCGAGGCAGCCGCGTCTCAGGAACAGAGGCCCAGAGAAACCTCCGGCGACAAAGAGAAAGACAAGGAAGAACACTACGACATGACCGAAGTGGCGCCCATAGTGACGCATCATCAGATCACCGTTGACGGCAAGCTGCTGAAATACTCGGCAACCACAGGCCGTCTCCCTATCAAGCGTGGCGATGGCAAGATCGAAGCCCAAATGTTTTTTGTCGCTTACACGCTGGATGGGCAGGACGCGGCCAAGCGTCCGCTGACCTTCGCGTTCAATGGCGGCCCAGGATCGTCCACCATTTGGCTTCACATGGGCGCACTCGGCCCGCGCAAAGTAGTGCTTGAACCCGAAGGCTTCATGCCGCCAGCTCCTTACCGCATTGAAGATAATCCTTACACCTTGCTCGACAAAACCGACTTGGTTCTGATTGACGCTATCGGCACGGGATTCAGCCGCGCCGCTGACGCCGAAATGTTCAAAAAGTTTTGGGGAGTTAAGGGCGACGTCGAGGCTTTCAGCGAATTCATTCGGCTCTACATCACGCGCAACGAGCGCTGGGCTTCACCCTTGTATATTTTGGGCGAGAGTTACGGCACCACGCGCGCGGCGGGAATCGCGGGATACCTAGCCGACCAGGGCATCTCCTTTAACGGAATCACCCTGCTCTCCATGGTTCTGAACTTCCAGACCCTGCAAGACAATAAAACGAACGACGAGCCGTACGTCTTCCTGCTTCCTTCTTTCACCATGATCGCCGGATATCATCACAAGCTGCCCGCCGATCTCGCGCAGGACATGACCAAGGCGCGCGAAGAATCCGAAACATTTGCGTCTGGCGATTACGCGCGTGCGCTGGCAAAAGGCGACGCGCTCACGCCCGAAGAGCGGCAGAAAGTGATCGAGCAGTTGTCGCGCTTCACCGGGTTGAGCAAGGAAGTGATCGATGAAGCCAATCTGCGCATCGACGTCGGAAAATTTACCCACTATTTGCTCATCGACCAAAAGGTCCGCGTGGGCCGCCTGGATGGCAGGTTCACGGGCCCAGATCCCGAGGGCCTGCTCGACACGCGGTTTTACGATCCGACTGGACCCGCCACCGAGCCTCCCTTCACTTCGGTGTTCAACAATTATGTGCGAACCGAACTAGGCTATAAGACCGACATGCCCTATTACACCTTTGCCCAAGAAGCGGGATTCGCCAAATGGGACTGGGGATCGGCGATTCAAGGGTATCCGGACACCGCATCTGCAATTCGGCAAGCCATCGTGAAAAATCCGTACTTGAAGATTCTGGTGATGGAAGGCTACTACGATTTGGCCACTCCGTATTTCGCTGCAAATTACACCATCGACCATCTTGACCTGCCGCAGAAATACCGCAGCAACGTTTCGTACGCGACCTACGATTCTGGCCACATGGTTTATTTGCCGATGGAAGGCCTGAAGAAAATGAAGAGTGATCAAGCGAATTTTATGGATAAGTCCGCCGGGCAGTGAAATTCGGTGGCTTTGATATTTAGGCTTTCTCTCGAACATCACTTGATTGGAATCGTCGGATGATATTCGCGAGTTTTACTCTTCGACCAGGCTGATTTCTCCCACGCCGCCCTGAATGTTCACTTGAATCGTTGCGTGGGTCTTGCCGTAAACTGCATTCACATATGCGCCGCCGTCGCGCTCTAATCCGCGCGCATTCACGCTGCCGATCCCGCCGGACGCATTCACGTGCACCCCTACATTTTTCGGCAGTCTGATCTCCGCTGATCCCACTCCGCCCCGTACATCCACTTGTAAGTCATCTTTTCTGTCGCCGGTGAGATCCAAGTCCATTCTCCCCACGCCCATATTGACTTCCAGATGCGTCACATCCATATCTTTCAGATTCAGATCGCTCTTGCCCGCTCCCAATGCCACCTTCAAATCGAGCGGGGTGTTGTTGCTAAAGCGCAGCGTCCAATCGTTGC
>PKWH01000321.1 GCA_003131985.1 Acidobacteriota bacterium
AAGCTAGTGACAAACCCCAATTATACGGGCTATCCGGCATCTGCGTCAACGAACACTGTATTGGCAATTAGGCGTATGCTTGGCGGCAGGACTCGTGTTCGCGGCAGGATCGAGGGCAATTTGTGTGGTCGATCAGGACGTAATTGTGGCAAGCGGCGCAAATTACGCCGTACATGGTTTCGTTGAATTGATCGTGTCCCAGTTTGGCGGTATGTTCGTTGCGGGCTTGTTCGCGGCTCATGGCCATTGTGCGGCTCCCTCGCTGCATTCTAACTGAAGTGCCTCGGCTTTTTCGCAGTTCAGGATATCCGATGCCACAGCCAGATTGGCTCTTGTAGCTCTCCAGCCGCCAGCCTACGCTCGCTATATGAGCGAATTCAAACGAACGGAACGCACGCAGGTCAAGCGACTTCCTGATCGCGGCGCCTATGATACCGAAACTGTCTTTCCGATCCTCGACGAAGGATTGATTTGCCACGTCGGATTCTTAGTCGAGGGCCAGCCGTTCGTGATTCCTACAGGCTACGCGCGCGTGAACGATACGCTTTATATCCACGGCTCGGCGGCGAGCCGCATGCTGCGCACGCTCGCCGAAGGCATTCAGGTTTGCGTTACAGTGACGCTACTGGATGGCTTGGTTCTGGCGCGGGCGGCTTTTCATCACTCGATGAATTATCGATCCGTTGTGATTCTCGGGAGTGCCACTTTGGTGGAAGACCGAGCTGAAAAAGTTAAGGCGCTCGAAGCGTTTACAGAGCATATCGTGCCCGGCCGCTGGAAAGACGTCCGGCTGCCAACGGAAACGGAGCTGAAGGCGACAACTGTGCTTTCGCTGCCCCTCACTGAAGTTTCCGCGAAGGTTCGCTCCGGGCCGCCGAAAGACGACGCGGAAGATTACCAACTTCCCATCTGGGCCGGCGTCGTTCCTCTTCCGATTGTCCCAGGCGCTCCAATTACCGACCCTAGATTAATTTCGGGAATCGAGCCCCCGGCCTACGCGAAGAAATATTCACGTTGACTCTTGGGTTCTCGCCAGGCTAGACATCACGCGAGCCTCGCATTCCAAAAAAAAACAGCCCCGGTCGAAGCCGAGGCTGTCGGTCAAATCTGCCAAAAAGTTAACGAACTTAGTCTCCGGCGACCGCGGCCTCTTCGGCGTTGGTCTTTTCGACTTTCGCTTCGCTGTTGCCGTTCTTGTGCCCATTGCCGTTCGCGTGGCCATTTCCGTTGCCATTGGCGCCGGCGATTTGCACCGGCTTCACGGTTGCACCAGGAACTGCCATTTGAATCTGCTGAATCGAGCCGATCTGCACGACCGTCTCGGTGGACTTCTTCAGCACGAGCTCTTCATAAATACGGCGAACCTTGGCAGCTTCCTCGTTTGCCTTGCGGCGGCGCGCGCGATCTTCCTCGGCGGCGGTGAGAGGAATGTCGTGTTCGAGATGACGAATGCGGGCCGCATCGTCTTCGTCGATGCGCAGCGTATGCTCGTAGCTGTTGAGGTCAACCTTTTTGCCCTTGGCGAAGATTTCGTGCTTGCCGTGCTCCTTGTACCATTGGGCGACGGTCGCGTTCTTGTACATGTTCTCGATAATCTTCCGCCAGCCGATGCCAGTGTTGTAAGCGCAGAAGGAAATTTCGCCCTGCTGCGTGGCGTAGGGAATGATGCACATTTCGGTGCGGCGGAAGTCGTAGTTGAAAAGATCCTGGAACCACATCCCCGCGAGGAACAGGAAGTTCCACGGATCTTGGCGGCGCTTCATGGAGTCATCCAAGGTGCGATCCGGACCGACCTTTCCGTAAACTTTTTCAGCTTTGTCCTGACCTCTCACGCCGAAAGTCTTGTCAAACTTCTTCCAGAGGTCCTTGAGCCGCAAACTTGGCGGGGCCTGAAACGGATGATAATTCTTTAGCAGAGCCATGGCAGCCATGTAAGCGGAAAATTTCTTGCCGCGCGCCGCGTCTGTAACCTTGCTGATATCAGCGACGAGCCCAGGAACATTGAGGAACTTCGGGACCGGCGCCCATTCCTTGTTTTCCTTGTTGATCATCACCGCGGTACCCACTCCGCAATTCGGGTGGCAACCACAGCTCATTTGTCCCCACATGGCATCGGGGCCGTGCGCCAGGTCCGCGAAATCAGAAAATGGGCTAATGAGAGAGATGGGGAACCAATCGCGAGTGGGTTCGATTCTGCCCACTTGAGCACTGACGTCCTGAGCCAGGTGGGAAAGCGTGTAGCGCTGGCGCAGACGGCGTTCCGGCGTGATTTCTTCGTCGCGCCCGGTGAAGGAAACAGGCTGAAACGAAACGAACGAGATTTTCTTGGGGTTCTCCATCGCGAACTTCACGATCGGGCCAACCTGATCGTTGTTCACGTTGTTGACGATGGTCGTAACCAGCACGATATCGATGCCGGCTGCGTGCATGTTCTCAATCGCGCGCAACTTCACGTCAAAGAGGTTGCCCACTTGACGATGGCTGTTCGCGTCATTGCCGATACCGTCGAATTGCAAGTATGCATACCGCAAACCCGCTTCGAAGGCTTGGGCGCAGAATTCCTTGCTCTTCGCGAACTCGATTCCGTTCGTCGCAGCCTGCACGCTGTTGTAGCCAACCTTGCGCGCAAAGCGCACGGCATCTAGGAAACGGGGATGCATGGTGGGTTCGCCGCCGGAGAACTGCACGGACATTTGACGGCGCGGCTTGATCTTGGTGGCGTTCTCGAGGATTTCTTGAATTTCTTCCCAGTTCAGCTCGTGAACGTAGCCAACCTGGTTGGCGTCCATGAAACACGGATCGCACATCATGTTGCAGCGGTTTGTCAGGTCAACGGTGAGAACGGAGCCGCGGCCGTGGCGAATGGTGCTCGAACCGTGGCGGTGCATGTCTTCATCGTTGTGCGCTGGGATGTCGCGACCGGGAAAATTCTTTTCAATCCATTCGAGGAACTTTGAATCCGCGGCCATAAGGTCTTCGCACTTGCCGTGGATGGGGCATTCTTTGACCATCCAGACTTGGCCGTCGCGTTCGATAATTTGCGCTTTGATTTCACCGACTTTCTCGTGCACCAGGTCAGTCCAGTCTTTGGTGCCGTTCATGATCGCTTCGCGCGCTTCGTGCACGCAAGATGGACACAGAGAGTCTGTGGTGCGTGGCCAGCCGAGCGTGGGCTTGGATTTCTCCCATGATTTCAGCATCGGCTTTTCAGACCACTTAGGAATGAACGACGGGTTTGGCCGGAACTTATTGAAGAATTGAATCGTGTCGAAGGTTACCCCCGCTGTTTTGCAGAGCGCCCAATCGAACGATTTCCAAATCTGATTGCCTACCGTCTTCGGCATAATCCTCCACCTCTCCCTTTTTAATGCACGGGCCCCAAATAGTGCCTAAGCCCCCGAAACCTTGGACCTCAACGGGTAAGCCACACCCGTGACTAGTTACCGTACCAAAGTTTGCCCCGAATCCAAGCGCAGGTCTACGAGGGTGCATCCAAAGGTGCAATTCGTGGGTTGAATGGCGTCAGGGACCAGTCAACGGGAGCTGCCGAGTACTAAGTAACCGGTGATTCCTGCTCGGTGAAGTCCCGTGCCGACCAACTCACCGGATTTACAGGTAGGTCGACAGGAGTTATACGGCGCTGCTGCCTGATCCGACCCCGGCATCCCGCAATCTAATCCAGGTTGAGCGGGGTGCGCAGGACGCCGATGGCGAAGTGCGCGAGGTGCGGGGCGTCGTCATCCATTTGAATCCAGCGGACGACGCAGTGGTCTTTCAAGTATTGCGAAACTTTCGCTTCGGTGATCCCGAGATGTTCCGCGAGTTTTGCCTTTAGGCCGGTATCGAATGACGGTCGACTGACGCGCGTGGTTTTGCTACTGCTGCCCCGCGATCCGCGAACCAGGTTTCCCACTCCGACACGCAGTGTCTGGCACGCTTCCACGTAGTAAGAAGTGATCTGGTCGGAGTCCGACAGCAAAAATACACCTGGGCCAGCCGGGGCGTCTTCGGTGTCCAACCGATGCAGCGGGCTTCCAACGAGCCGTCGCAGCATCGATTCCAGATGTGACATCCGCGAAGCCAGCGCGGGATCTCCCGCGCGTCCATGCGCTGTGCGCTCGGACGGCAGCATGGGCGCAGCGTGTTCCATGCGGTCCCGCTGAGAAGGCTCATGCGAAATCGTCGGCGATTCGAACGCTACGGGCGCTCGTTCCGGAATCGGGGCGCGGGGTGCAGGAGCCCTGGGAGCCTGTTGGCGCGCAGGCGGGATGGATGATGGCGCGCTTGTTTCCGCGAAGGCTTGCGACGGAAGACCCGGCGCAGTTCCCGGACCCTTGCGCCGCCGTCCGCGTCCGCCGCGCCGACCGCGCCGCCGCTTCTTTTTCGCGGGATCGTCCGGTTCTGCAGATGTGCTAATTTTAGCGGGCGATTCGGAAGAAGCATCCTCGTCGTCTGATTCGTGAATTTCTCCGGGAGCTAATGGCGAGGCCGCTTGCTCCTCGCCGGATGTGTCCGAAATCGTATTCAGGGGTTCTTCCGTGTTTACCCCGGCATCCATGGATATCGCGCTTCCAGCAGGGAGCGCTGCCCCCAACCTGGTCAGCGCTTCTTCCGCTTTTTTCTTCCACTCAGCGCGCCGGAATTTTTCGGCCGCGATGGTGTACCACTTCACGGCCTCGTCTGCGATTTCGGCTTTTTCCTGGATTAATGCAAGTTCCCACGCCACCATCCCGTCGTGCGTGCGCTGGTAAAGTTCGGAAAGCTTCGCGTGGGCGTCGGGGCTGTTCTTGGCTTTGCGGATGCGTGCCTGGATTTGGCGCCAATCTGCCATGGCGGGCATTGTAGCAGTCGCCGCGAGGCATAGTCCAATCCCGGATCGATTTCTGCAGGTTGGACGTCAATGGCGCCGATAATGCATCATCACACCATGAACGCTGCCGAACGGACGCCTTGGGTTTGCGAGCAGGCGCGCGCTATCGGATTCGATTTGTGCGGCGTCGCCCCGATTGCCACCGCGCCGACAACGCGCAACAGCCCTTCGCGAAGTTCGTCCGATGGAAAGTTCGAAGAGCTCGCATATTTGCCCGAATGGCTGGCGCGAGGCTACGCAGGCGAAATGAATTATCTTCGCGACCCCCGGCGTGCAGACCCTAGTCTGGTTTTGGACGGCGCGCAAAGCCTGATTGTCGTCGCATTGAACTACAACTCACCTTCGGCCTATTCCACGGAACTACCCGTTACGCACGCCGATGAATCACCTCGTGGCTGGATTTCCCGTTATGCCTGGGGCGACGATTACCACGAAGTCCTACGCGAAAAACTCGATGCACTCGTAGTAGCAATGCGCGCGCAATTCGGCGCGCGGTTCGAAGCGCGCGCCTACGTTGACACCGGCCCAATCGTCGAGCGCATCGCCGCGAAATATGCCGGGCTCGGCTGGCTCGCGAAGAATACCTGTCTAATCAACGAAAAGATGGGCTCGGGGTTGTTCCTGGGCGTGATCGTCACCACACTGGAGTTTGCGCCATCCGTTCCGCCCGGGGAACAGCCTGCGCCTGACCTCTGCGGAAATTGCCGGCTGTGCTTGGACGCTTGCCCCACGCAAGCATTTCCGGCCCCCTACGTTCTCGACGCAACCCGGTGCATTTCCTATCTCACGATCGAATTGCGGGGAGCGATTCCGAACGAACTGCGCCCCGCGATGGGCCGCGCCGTCATCGGCTGCGATATTTGCCAGGACGTCTGCCCCTGGAATCGCAAGTCGCCGGTAACTCAGCTCGCAGGATTCCAACCGCGCCAATTCGATCAGATTGCTAAAAATGGCAGCGGCGATAAAAAAGGAAGTGACTCTCTGTTCGCGCCGGAGCTGGAAAAGCTCGCTTCGTTAACGCAACAGGAATTCAGCGAGATATTTCGCGACAGTGCGGTGAAGCGAGCGAAATGGCGCGGCATCGTTCGCAATGCCTGTGTAGCGCTGGGAAATTCGGGCGTCGAGCGGAATTCGGACGCACATCAACGCGTTGTCACTCTGCTGGAGCGTCTTGCCGATGGTGAGGATCCGCTCATTACCGAACATGCCCGCTGGGCCCTCACGCGACTAAATAGTCCCCGGAACGGTTTGGCGCCATCATCCGATTGACTTGCCTTGCAAACTTCCGATAGCGTAACCAAGCAATCGCTCTTTCTTGCATCGGAGGCTTTCAATGGCGCTCCTTTCGTTCGCGATGATTTTTTGCTCTCTCACTCCGCACTTCAGCTTTCCGGAAGGCGGAGGCGCGGCTGAATTAATCGCGCTTCGTTGGCTTCACTTGGTCTTTGGAATCATCTGGATCGGCCTGCTCTATTTTTTCAATCTCGTTGGATTTCCGACGATGAAGCAGCTTGATGCGTCGGTACGCGGCAAAGTCTATCCGGTGATGATGTCGCGCGCGATGGCTTGGTTTCGCTGGTCCGCGATGATCACCGTGGTCGTCGGGATTCGCTATTACTTTCATCTCTTGAGTGTTGACGCGCACAACGCGGGTGACCCGTCGCTCACGCTCAAATGGTTCGGCTGGTGGGTGGCCGTATGGCTCGCGGCCTACGTACTGATCTATCCATTTCAGCTTCCGCACGAAGGAATTCTCGACAATCCTTGGGCGCGCACGATTCCAATTTCGATCGTCGTCGTCGCAGCGTCGTGGCTCGTCCTGGATCTGAATAGCGGAGCGGACGTTTCCAATGCGCATCTGTCCATAAGCGTTGGCGGCGGGCTCGGTTTTCTGATGCTGATGAATGCTTGGGGAGTCGTTTGGCGGGTGCAGAAGCGGCTGATTATTTGGACGCGCGCAAGCGCGGAGGATGGCACCCCCATGCCGGCGGAAGCAGCGCGGTTGGCGCGCTGGAGTTTTCTCGCCTCGCGCGTCGGCTTCTGGCTTTCATTCCCGATGCTTTTCTTCATGGGCGCGGCGGAACACTATCCGTTCCTAAGCAGCATCGCCCGCTAGCCCCGATGTGCCCGATTGCGGTTGCGCCACGTCTATATAAGCAGCGGTAGGAGGCCACTATGAAACCCACCCAGCGTTTCGGGCTCTCCGTCTTACTTGTTGTGGCGATTGCTCTGCCCGCAATTGCTTACGAATACCCGCTTTCTTCCACGTCTCTTCGCGATGCTTACATGCTCGGTAACCGTAAAGATGAACACACCGCCGAATTTCTCGCGCTCTACACACAGTTTCTCCCGATGCCGCAAACTGGACCGCACGTGTCTGTGATCAGCGTGGAGACGCCCTACAGCCAGGTAGTGGAGCTGGGCCAGAATGCTCTAAACCCAGACATCCAGGGCAC
>PKWH01000342.1:0-10454 GCA_003131985.1 Acidobacteriota bacterium
GAGGCGCCACGCTTATACGCGGATTCGATCAAATCACCCATTTGCCCAGCGACGTTGGCCAGGCCCGCGATAACCATCAGGGTGACCACATCAATCTGCATCCAGCGGCCAAAGAGCACTGCGACGAGCAGCGAACCCAGTATATTTCCTAACGCACCTTCCCAAGTTTTCTTAGGGCTCAGCGCCGGAGCCATCGGGACGCGTCCAAACCCGCGGCCCACAAAATAAGCGAGCATATCGCCAGCCCAAACGAGGCATAGGGTGAAAAGCACGAGTTGCCGCCCCGCTCGTTCGATACTGTTCAATCGAACCAGATAGCTGAATGGAAGCGCTATGAATACAAGTCCTGCGGCGCTGATTGCGATGGAAGGAAACACTTCGTGCAGCGGGCGACGCGTGAGAAGTCCGATGCAAACACAGCCGAAAACGAAAATTAGGAGTATAGCTTCAATTGAGAACTCGCCTGCCGCCGCGTTTCGAACGAGCGAAACGCCCGCGCCAATCGTGCGGGTCTCCACATAGCCTTGCGAATATTGCGCGTAGAACAGGCCGGCGACGCAGGCGCTCGTCCATTTCTGATAAGCGCGCAGGCCCACGCGGTTGCCAAGGTCGAAAAATTCGACGAGAGCGAGTATGGCAACGATGCCGGCAAGCCCAGCCAGAAGCGCGGGCGGACCCCACCAAACCGCAGCAACGACAACTGGAATTAGGACGACCGCGGTCAAAATGCGCAGGAGCATTCGGCGTCAGCCTCGTCCCTGCCCTGCGGAACGTTTCGCGACCTTAGCTGAATCGCCGGACTCGGAGGCGTTCAGTCCGCCATAGCGGCGTTCGCGCCTTTGAAAATCAACGAGTGCGTCGAGCAGGCGAGCGCGCGAAAAATCGGGCCAGAGCGTCTCGGTAACATAAATCTCGGCATAGGCAATCTGCCAGAGCAGAAAGTTGCTCACGCGCATCTCTCCGCTGGTACGAATCAGCAAATCGGGGTCGGGCAGCCCGGCGGTATAAAGATGTTCGGAGATAGTCTGNNTTGAACGCGTCCACCAGCTCGGCGCGTCCACCGTAATTCAGCGCGACAACCAGCTTCATTCCGGTGTTACGCGCGGTCATGCGCATTCCGTACTCGATGTCTTTGCGCACGCCTTCGGGGAGCTGTTCGGCACGTCCGATGATCAGCAGGCGAATATTATTTTTGTGAATCGCGGGCAGCTCGCGTTTCAAATATTCGCGCAGCAGGCGCATCAAGAAATCCACTTCCGCTTGCGGGCGCCGCCAATTTTCCAGCGAGAAAGCGTAGAGAGTCAAATAGGGCAGTTTCAAGCGCGCGCACGACTCGATAATTTCCCGCGCAGCCTTCACACCCGCTCGATGTCCGGCCACGCGTGGCAGGTGCCTGCGCTCGGCCCAGCGACCGTTGCCGTCCATGATAACGGCGAGGTGCTGCGGAAGACGCTTCAGATCGAGCTTGCCGAGGAGCTCCGCTTCCTCAGCGTTCGCAGGCTTCAACAGTTCGCTTGCTTTCACTCGGATTCACTCGAAGGAGACAGCCAGAAAAACTAGCACACGCAGCGGACACACGCAAGGCGACGTAAGACAGTAAGACAGAAAGCTAGAAAAAGTGGTGGTGGAACAAAGCGCTGGACACTCCGGTAGGCGCCGGCTCGAAGATAGAAGTGTAAATCAGGACCAGCGTCAGGATGATCATNNAAATCGCGGCGATTGATCAGTATCAAAATAAAAATCAAGACGATGGGCAGCCAGATTCCGTTCCCCACCTGCGAATAAATCAGGATTTTCCACAGCGGCGCCTTGGGAATCAAGACAATACCCGCTCCAACGACAATCAGCGCGGTATAGAGCGAATAAAATGCGGGAGCCTCTTTGAATTTGCGATCCAGCCCGGCTTCGAAGCCCAGGCCTTCGCAGATCACGTGCGCGGTGGAAAGCGGAAGAATCGAAGCAGCGAATAAGGAAGCGTTCAAAAGCCCGAACGCGAAAAGTCCCCCAGCCCACTTCCCTGCCAATGGGACCAAGGCTTGCGCCGCGTCTTTCGCACTGGAAATGGTCGTCAGGCCGTGCACGTTCAGCGTGGCAGCGCAGCAAACGATAATAAAAAAGACGATCACCATGCAGGAGATGCTGCCTACCAGCACGTCCATGCGCGCATGCTTGTACTGTCTTGGGCCGACGCGTTTTTCCACGAAGCCTGCCTGAAGGTAAAAAAACTGCCAAGGAGCAATGGTCGTCCCGACCAGCCCGGTCAACATCAGGAGGTAAGGAGCATTCATGTGGAGAGACGGCACAACGAGTTCGTGCGCCGCATACAACCAGTCGGGTTTTGCCAAAAATGCCGATAGCACGTAAGAAAGATAAAAGCCGCAAGCCACGAGAAATATTTTTTCCACGATGCGATAGCTTCCGTAAACCACAAGCAACCACACAGCAATAGCGGCCAGCGGAACCGAAACGTACCGGCTGACGTGCATCACTTCCGAAGCTTCCGCAACGCCCGAAAATTCGGCAACTGTATTGAAGAGGTCCACGAACAGGGCCGCGACCATCACGAAAAACGTGGAGCGAAACCCGAACTCCTCGCGAATCAGGTCGGAGAGGCCTTTGCCGGTGACTACTCCCATGCGCGCGCACATTTCCTCGCTGACGTACAGCGCGATAGTCATCGGAATCAGCGACCAGAGAAGCGTATAGCCGAATTGCGCGCCGGCTTGTGAGTAGGTGCTGATCCCGCCGGCGTCGTTGTCCACATTCGAAGTGATCAGCCCCGGGCCGACCACCGCTAGAAACAGGGCGATGCGCTTGCGCCAGAAGTTCGAGCGGCGATTAAAATCTCTGCCGCGCTTCNNACCACAGTGAGGCTCCGCAAATTATATTTATCGAAAAGTTCGAAGACTTCTTTATCTTTTGTGTCCGCCGCGACAAAAAGGAGCGGCTCAAAAATCAGCTCAACCATACGCTGTTCAGCTTCCGCGAGCAGCAGCCTGCCGACCGGCACCGTCCCGGCAAGCGCGGAATCGCGATTGATCAGCACCACATTGTCCACCTGATCGATGCCGATTTCGTGGAAGCGAATGTAATCCACCACTTCGCCGCGAGTGGCATCTTCGCCCACTACGATCATTTCCGTCGTCATCATTCCGCCCGCCGAATCTTCGCCGAACTTCATCAATTGTTCGACTGCGCTCGCTTCGCGATCTTCCATTTCGTGCAAGAGTTCTTGCGATTTGTGCGGCTCAAGGCTCGCAATCAAGTCGGCGGCCGCGTCTGGATTCATTTCCTCCATGATGTCCGCGGCGCGTTCCGGGTCGAGTTTCTCCACCACTTGCGTTTGCAGCCGCTTGTCGAGTTCGGCGATGGTTTCGGCTGCGCTTTCCTCATCCAGAGAGGCGATAATCGTCTGCCGCTCGTCGGGAGACAACTGCTCCATAATGTCCGCGAGGTCTGCCGGATGCAGCGCGGCCAGCTTTTCGCTCGATAAGCGCAACTTCACGCGGCGTAGCGGGTCCGGTTCGACGATGTTGACGAACTCCCACTGAATTTTTCGCGGCGGCAGTTTGGCTTGGATCCTTCGAATCGCCATGGGCGGAACAATTCCCTGTAACAGCCGGCGCACCGCGCCAGCCAACCCCACATCAACCTGCGTAATCCGCAGTTCCGTGTTTCCGTTGGTTTGGCTATCCGCGAGATCGATGTCGTTCACGCGTACCACTTTGCGGCCGTTCGTATCGATGATTTGCTGATCCAGCAAATCCTTTCCCATAGCCAGATAGCTTTCGTTTGGCTGATAGAGGTCAAGATCCGATTCATCGGTGGTAAGCGCGATACGCCCGGGGCTGACTACGCCGATCTGGTCGTAGCGCGCGACCAGTGGCCTGTATTGGCCGCGGCTAAGAAGAAGCTTAGATACTCGATTGGGCTGATCACTCGGATCGACGAACATTTCCTTAACTCGACCCACAAAATTGCCGTGCGAGTCATAGGCTTCGGCCCCTAGCAGTTCAGTTGCGTGAAGCATAATCGCTCCTTCAGCGGCTTCCGTCTTCCCGATTACAAGTGTGAGACTGAGGCGCAATACAAATAAAAAATGCCCGAAGCCAGCTTTCCAACCGGCTTCGGGCACAGAGAAAAAGCCCTAAGCTAGTTTAGGCCTGGCTTCGCCTTCCTGTTCGTGCGAGCGGCGGATCGCGCAAAGACATCCGCACGAGAGACGCGGCGGGTCCTGTGCGCGATCAAAAGCTGGAGTAACCTGCGACTTGACCGTTCCCGGCTTGAGACCCCGGCCAGGCCATCACTCCATAGCTCCGAATTGGGCTGCAGCTCTTCCATTTCGATGCGCATACGCTCGTTTCGACTAGTAAATGCAGACGATAACTTTGTCAAGCGAAGAGTGAGGTTTTAGCGAGATTTTTGCGATTTGAATAGCATATTTCGAGGCTTGCGCTTAAAGCGGCGGCAGTCCGCGGCATAGAGATCCCAATATGTGGCGCGGATGTGCTCCTTCGGTGCAAACCCGAGCGCCCGGGCGGTCCGTCGAATGGCTGACGGGGCCCCCTCCAACTCAAGAAAGACGCCTACCGGCGTCTCGTCCAGATCGAGATGGAGAGCGCCAAGCCGGAAGCTGGTGCGATACTTTTCGTATCGAAAACCGGCGCGAAAACCGAGCTCTCCCAGGATTCGGGGCCACCGCACTCGCGCTCCGACTGTGAGTTCGCTCTCGAGCCGCTCTTTGTAGGGCATTTTCTTCGGAGAGCTTAATCGGCCGCGGGAAGGGGGTGCCTTGGCCGTCAAAATGGTCGTTCGCGGGCCACCGCGTGAGCCGTTGCCGGGGGCTGGCGTCTGAGTACGCAGCCGCAACAAGCGCCCCTGGCGCCAAAAGCCGGAGTCACGCGTATCAAACAGCGTGTTCTGTTCGAGGACTCGGCCGCGCGGCACCGCGCCAAGCTTGCTTAGGCGGCCAAGAATTTCGCCAAGGTTCGTAATGCGCAGCTTGATTTCGATCTCGCGCTTGGGATTTATTTTTGCGGCCACACTTGAGTATAAGCGCTCTTTACTTGTTTATTCCCATTTGCGTCAGAAAATACGCGTAATCAAAAGCTGTTTCATGCAGCCGATCGTAACGCCCCGACGCGCCGCCATGCCCGGCAGGGCTCATGTTCGTTTTCAGTATCAACGTATTGTGGTCGGTTCGGAGAGCACGCATCTTGGCGACATACTTGGCGGGCTCCCAGTACATCACCTGGCTGTCATTGAAGGATGTCCTCACAAGCATGTTGGGATACGCCTTTGCCTCGATATTGTCGTAGGGAGAATAGGTCAGCATGTAATCGAAAGCCGGCTTTTCCTTCGGGTTGCCCCACTCCTCGAATTCGCCGACGGTGAGAGGCAGAGATTCATCCAGCATGGTGTTCATCACATCCACGAACGGGACCCCGACCAAAGCCGCATGGAACAAATCCGGCCGCATATTCAGAACCGCGCCCATCAACAGGCCGCCGGCGCTTCGCCCTTCGATCACCAAGCGATCCTTCGAGCCGTATCCCTGAGCCACAAGGAACTCGGCGGAGGAAATGAAGTCGGTAAAAGTGTTTTTCTTGTGCATCATGCGGCCGTCATCGTGCCATGCCTTCCCCATTTCTCCGCCGCCGCGAATATGCGCCACCGCGACCACCACGTCACGATCGACCATGCTGAAAATGTTGGCATTGAATCTGATGTCAGATGACACGCCGTACGAACCGTAGCCCGTCAGATAAATGGGTCCCTTGCCGTCCAAACTGGCGCTTTTCAGATGCACGACCGAAATCGGGATCTTTACCCCGTCGGATGCCGTCGCGTAAATCTGCTCTACCTTATATCGCGTGCGGTCATAGCCGCCGGGCACTTCCTGCTGCTTCAGCAAAGTGGAAGTTCCGTCCGGCATATCGTATTCGAAGATCGATTGCGGAGTAATAAACGACTGGTAGGTGTACCGGAACTTGGTAACGTCATATTCGAGGTTCACGTACGGATAGGTCTCGTAAGCCGGCTCGGGAAATTCGATGCGCCGGGACTCCCCGCTCTGCAGGCTGGTCACGCGAATCTGCGGCAGCCCCTTCTCCCTTTCGTAGGAGATGTAGTAGTTCTTGAAGAAGTCCGTATCATCGAGCATCACATCGGCGCGCTGCGGCACTACTTCCCGCCAATTCTTGCTGCCGGGATCCGAAACCGGCGCCTTGACCAGGCGAAAATTGCGTCCCGTGTCGTTCACGCGAATATAAAAGAAATCGCCATTGTGATCGGGATAGTACTCGACGCCTTGTTTGCGAGGTTCCATCAGTTTCCACTCCGCCGTGGGCTGATCGGCGGGAATGTATCGCGCTTCGCTGGTCGTGTGGCTTTCGGAGAGGAGCAACATGTAGGCTTTGCTGCGCGTCTTCCCGGTTTCGANNTCGTCCTCGATCGTATAGAAAAGGGTCTTGTTGTCATTTGCCCAAGCCACGGAATCGACGCGTTCGGCGTGGTCCACCAGCATTTTCCCGGTGCGCAAATCCTTCACAGCTAATGTGTACTGCCTGAACCCGGTGTTGTCCGTAGTGTAAGCCAGCAGATTCCCGTCGTCGCTGACGTTGAAAGCTCCCAGTGACATGAATGCGTGGCCCTTGGCGAGTTCATTCACATCCAGCAGCACTTCTTCGGCGGCATCCATGCTGCCCTTTTTCCGGCAATGAATGCCGTACTGCTTTCCCGCTTCCGTCCGCGAATAATAAAAATAGCCGCCCTCCTTGTAGGGAACATCCACATCGGTCTGCTTGATCCGGCTCAACATTTCTTCATAGAGCTTCTTCTGCAGCGGTTCGGTCGGCTTCATCACCGCGTCGGTGTACGCATTTTCGGCTTCCAGATACGCTTTCACGTCCGGATTTTTCTTATCGCGCAGCCAGTAGTAGTTGTCCACCAGCTTGCGGCCATTGATCTCGGTGATTTTTGGCTCTTTCTTCGCGACAGGAGGAGCGGGGAGCGGAGAAGAGGTATCGGCTGCGGGGAGGACCAATACCGAGCTAAGGAGCACAAAACCGAGGATCAGGAGTGTGGAGTAGAGGTGCCGGAAATGAAATCTTTTCATCGGAATTCCCTTCGCGAGATTTGAACCGGAAATTCCTTTCCGGACTTGAAAACGGCAGCCATTGTACATCCTTTCGCCTGCGCGAAGTCATGGCGTAAAGCAAATCCTGTGAATCCAGCAGGAACGTGTTGCCAAACGCGTGTGTCAGCCAGATAATCGCTTACCTGCTCGGCCCTGCTGCGCCCGTCTGGGGCAAGGCCTGCTTTCATGACCGAACCGACAACTCCATTGATGCGGCAGTACCACGCGCTTAAAAAGCAGCATCCGGCTGCCCTTCTGCTCTTCCGCCTGGGAGATTTCTACGAACTTTTCTTCGAAGACGCGGTGGTGGCATCGCGCATCCTGCAAATTACTCTCACCGCGCGCAACAAAGAGAAAGGCGATGCCATTCCCATGTGCGGCGTGCCCTACCACGCCGCCGAAAATTACATCGCGCGCTTGATTCGAGCCGGCCACAAAGTGGCGATCTGCGAGCAGATGGAACACCCCGGCCCGGGCAAAAATCTTGTGCGCCGCGAAGTTGTGCGCGTGCTGACGCCTGGAACAGCGAGTGGCTCCGGATTGCTCGAGCCTAAAGAAAACAATTATCTCGCGGCGGTGGCGCGGAACGGATTTGTCGGCGCGGGACATTTGGCGCTGGGAGCCGTGGTGTCAGGTTCGCCGCAACGTGCGTCACAAAGTAAGGCGGCTGCTGAACCATTGATCGGGCTTGCATACGTCGATCTTTCGACCGGCGAGTTTCGTACCACGGAGTTTTCGGGCGAGAGAGCGGAAGCACGGTTGCGCGATGAACTTGGCATTCTACGGCCGCGCGAAATTCTCTTGCCGCGTCCGGTCAGTCTGTTCCCCGCCACAGTTCCCATCGAAATGGATGGCCTCGGCGCGGTAGAGACCCGTCTCGACGAATGGATTTTCAAAACTGATTACGCGGAGCGTGTGCTCGAAGAGCATTTTCGCGTCGTCGCGCTGGAAGGATTTGGTTTGGTCGATCACCCACAAGCCACGGCGGCGGCTGGGGCCATCGTCCACTATCTGAAGGAAACGTCCGCGATCGGCGGGCGCAAGCCCGAGGACCAGGCGGCGATTCCTTCGCAGCGCCCGTCCGGCACCGGGCTTGAACACCTGGATCGCCTTTCCTATTACGAGCAGCAAGACGCGCTCGTTTTGGATTCAGTGACTGTACGAAACCTGGAGTTGGTCGAGCCCGCCGCCGGTGACGATGCTTCCGCCACGCTCCTCAAAGCGATCGACCAGACGTGCACTGGAATGGGCGCGCGGCTTCTCCGCAGATGGATTTTGCGTCCGGAAATTTCGCTCTCCGAAATCAATGATCGCCTCGATGCTGTCGGCGAATTGAAATCGCAGACTGTAGTCAGACAAGAATTGCACAAGGAGCTAGACGGGATCCTCGACCTTGAGCGGCTTACGAGCCGAGTCACGCTTGGCATCGCGACGCCGCGCGACTTGCTGGCTCTGCGGCAATCGCTCGATAAACTTCCATCGATCCGCACGCTGCTCGCTTCGTCCGATGCGCAGGAAGCGAACGTAGGGGAACAATCTCTCACCAGGAACGTGCGTTTGTCCGCTCTTCGCGAGGAATTGGACGAATTGGCGGACGTGCGCGACAAAATCGCGCGCAGCATCGCCGACAATCCTCCGGCAATGGCCTCTGATCCCGGCGTCATTCGACGCGATTTCAACGCAGAACTTGACGAATTGCGCGACATCACTACACGAGGCCGCCAAATCATCGCGTCCATGGAGGAGCGCGAGCGCAAACGGACAGGAATCGCGTCGCTAAAGATCCGGTATAACCAGGTCTTCGGTTTCTACATCGAAATCTCGAAGGCGAATTTGCATTTGGCCCCGCCGGACTACGACAGGAAGCAAACTCTAGTTAATGCCGAACGTTTTACGTCCACCGAATTGAAGGAACACGAGCAAAAAGTGCTGTCGGCGGAAGAACGCATTCAGGAAATCGAGCGGCGGCTTTATAGCGAAGTCCTTGAAGCGATTGCGCGAGAAGCGGCGCGTCTTCGCGGTACTGCCGCAGCTATCGCACAGCTCGACGCGCTTGTAAACTTCTCACGCATCGCCGCCATGCGAAATTACACGCGCCCGGAATTCACGGAAGCCACTGTGCCGCGCTACGGCGTTCGCAAAAGCGCAGGCGCGGAAGCAGAGAAAATCGGGAAGGACACTTCGCGGGGCATTCTGATGATTGCCGCCGGTCGCCATCCTGTGATCGAGAATCTACTCCAAGAGCGTGGCGAGCGTTTTGTGCCGAACGATTTATATCTGGACGATCAAAACCAATTTCTCTTGGTGATTACGGGCCCCAATATGGGGGGCAAATCCACCTATCTACGCCAAGCGGCACTGATTTCGATCCTCGCTCAGATGGGATCATTTGTTCCTGCCGCGCAGGCGAAACTGCCGCTTCTTGATCGTATTTTTACGCGCATCGGAGCCTCCGACAACTTGGCTCGCGGCCGTTCGACTTTTCTCGTCGAAATGAGCGAGGTGGCTGCAATCCTTAACACCGCGACCTCAGCCAGTCTCGTCCTTCTCGACGAAGTTGGTCGTGGCACGTCAACATTCGACGGCCTCTCGATTGCCTGGGCCGTGGTTGAAGCGCTCCATTCTGGCGCGCGCCCTCGCACCCTTTTCGCCACGCACTATCATGAACTGACAGAACTGGAACAGCTGCTGGGCGGCGTGCAGAATGTCCACGTCTCGGTACAGGAAGCTGGAAGCGAAATTGTTTTTCTAAGGCGCGTCGAGCCTGGCAGCGCCAATAAAAGTTACGGAATCGAAGTGGCGCGCCTGGCTGGATTGCCAGCCGACGTGATCGCTCGGGCGCGAGAGATTCTGCGCCGCCACGAACAGAAGGAAGACAAATTGACGGAAGAGCTTTCGCCGGGCGCGGCCGGTGATAAAGCGGCTTCGATGGCGCAACAGATTAGTTTTACTGCTATCGACGAATCCGTGCTCGAATCTCTGCGCCTCGCGGATTTGAACAAGCTTACGCCGCTGGAAGCGATGGTCTTGCTTGCCGCGCTGCAGAAACAGCTTTCATGACGACGCGCAAAAACTCGATGCTGGTGCTGGGCATGATGTCCGGAACCTCCGCCGATGGCATCGACGTGGCCCTCGCGCGCATTTCGGGCCGCCCGCCGACACTTTCGGTGAAGCTCGAAGGTCATTATCACGTCGCCTTCCCTATAGCCGTGCGCAAAGCTATCCTGCGTTTAGCCAACGGAGGTCCCACAACGGCGGCGGAAATCAGCCAATTGAATTTCTTGTTGGGCGAAGAGTTTGCGCAGGCCGCAATCTC
>PKWH01000342.1:10483-15139 GCA_003131985.1 Acidobacteriota bacterium
GAACGTACAGGCATCACAACCATCGCGGATTTTCGTCCTGCCGATATGGCCGCCGGCGGACAAGGGGCTCCGCTGGTGCCGTTCGTTGATTATTTGCTATACCGCCATCCGACACGGACACGCGCGGCGTTGAACATCGGAGGAATCGCCAACGTCACCGTAATTCCGGCGCGTGCGAAACCGAAAGACGTTTTCGCCTTTGACACCGGCCCGGGCAATATGATCGTGGATGCGTTAGTAGAACAATTCACGCACGGCCGTTCGCATTACGACAAAGATTCGCAAATGGCCTTGCGCGGGCGTTTGCTTCCCAAACTTTTGACCGAGCTAATGGACGATCCATATTTACAAAAACAGCCGCCCAAGACAGCGGGCCGAGAGCAGTTCGGCCAATCCTGCGCCAAGAAAATTCTCTCCTGGGGCAAACAACGTCGGACAAAATCCGAAGATGTGGTGCGAACCGCGACAATCTTCACGTCTCTTTCCATCGCAAACGCATTTCAGCAATTTATTTTGCCGCGAACGCAGGTGGACGAAGTGATCGTCTCCGGTGGAGGCGCGCACAATTCGCTGATGATGGTTTATCTCTCGGCAATGCTGGGCTTTCCCGTTATTTTCTCAGGAGAGCTTGGCGTAAAGCCCGAGGCCAAGGAAGCTTTGGCGTTTGCAGTTCTGGCCTACGAGGCGTTTCACGGCCGAACGAACAATTTGCCTTCCGCCACGGGTGCAAATCATCCCGCCATCCTCGGGAAGCTGGTGCATGGACGCGCGCGCTAATTTCCGCCTCCGCATACTTGCGCTCGCGCTAATTGCCTTTCTGATTCCAGCCGGGTGCTCTTATTTTCGCCCCAAGGCTGACCCGAACACCGTCGTATTCCTCATTGAGTCTGCTCCCACCAACCTCGACCCTCGCATCGGTGCGGACGCTTACTCCGCCCACCTCGACGGCCTGATTTTTTCCAGTTTGGTGGCTCACGACGCGCAAATGAACGTAATCCCCGACCTCGCCGAGCGCTGGGAAACTCCAGACCCGCTCACCTACATTTTTCATCTTCGCCAAGGCGTAAAGTTTCACGATGGCCGTGAACTCACCTCCGCCGATGTGAAGTTCACCTTCGATTCGATTATCAGCGGCGCGGTGAAGACTCCAAAGCGCGGCGCGTTCCGGCTCGTCACTTCCACCGAAGCCCCCGACGCACACACGTTTGTCTTCCACTTGCGCGAACCCTACGCGTCATTCCTTTTCGGACTCACGCGCCCAAGTGTTGGCATCGTCCCCCGAGATTCCGACTCGGGAATGTCGCAGCGCCCCATCGGCAGCGGACCATTTCGCTTCGTCAGCGCCATTCGCGACGAGGAGATCGTGCTCGAACGCAATCCCGATTATTTTGGAGACGCCCCGAAAATCGAGCGCGTGCGTTTCCGAATCGTTCCGGACGCCATCGTTCGCGCGCTCGAACTGCGCAAAGGCTCGGCGGACGTCGAGATCAATTCGCTTCCGCCTGACATGTCGGCCACGCTCGCAAATGTGCCTGGGCTCGCGGTGGAAGAACAGCCCGGCACTCCGTTGGCCTATATCTCGTTCAATTTCGAGGATCCTATTCTCGCGCATCGTGAAGTGCGGCAAGCTCTCGCTTACGCCACCGATCGCGAATCGCTCGTTAAACACCTGCTCCACGGGCAAGCCCGCTTGGCCACCAGCCTGCTGCCCCCAAACCATTGGGCCTTCGATCCGGACGTCGCTCAATACGCCTACGATCCTGCGCGCGCCAATCAACTCCTCGATTCTGCCGGATTTCGTCGCGGCCCGGACGGCGTCCGTTTCCATCTCGCATTGAAAACTTCCACAGATGAATCTGTACGCCTCACCGGCGCGGCGATTGCCGATCAGTGGGAGCGTGTGGGAATCGCTCTGGACCTTCGCCCGCTGGAGTTCGCCACCTTTTTTTCGGATATCTCGCGCGGAAGTTTTCAGCTCTACACGCTGCGTTGGGTCGGCGCCAACAACGATCCCGACATCTTCGAGTACGTTTTCGGTTCCAAGAAGATTCCGCCCGACGGCGCTAACCGCGGCCGTTATCGCAATCCGGCGCTCGATGCCCTGCTCGACAGCGCCCGCGTGGAATCAAATCAAGAAAGGAGGAAAGCAATTCTGTGGGAGATTCAGAAAATCGTTGCGGAGGACGAGCCTTACATCAACCTGTGGTATCCGAACAATGTCTGCGTGCATCGCACCAGGCTTACCGATATCGTGATCCCTCCCGGCGGCGACTACGAATTCCTCAACACCGCACGATTGCAGTAGGCTTTTGGCGCGCGGCTATATTTACGAAGGCGATCCACTCTTAAGCGCTTTTAGAATTTCTTCCTCGGGCAGCGCACCCTCGCGCGCCAATGTCCAACTATTGCCGTCAATGCGTACAATTGTCGAAGCAAGTACCGCACCGGTATCGCCCGCGTCGAGAATCAGCGGCAGACAATTTCCAAGTTGTTTCACGATTTGCGCCGCGTTTGTGCAGGATGGAAAGCCGGAAAGATTCGCGCTCGTGCCGGTTATAGGCCCGCCCACTGCTTCGATGATCGCGGTTGGAATCGGCGAATTCGCCCAGCGCAAAGCCACGCGCCCGCTGTTCCCCGTAACTTTCAGCGGAAGCCGGTGCGTCGCCTCTACAACCAGTGTCAGCGCTCCAGGCCAGAATTTGTGCGCCAGAACCAGAAAAATGTCCGGCACTTCGCGCATCAGCGTCACCGCTTGCTCGATCGAACTCACCAGGATGGGAAGCGCTTTCGTTTCCGGCCGTCCCTTGGCCTGAAAGACACCTTCAATCGCCGCAAGATTAAATGGATCGGCCGAAAGTCCGTAGAAGGTGTCCGTAGGGATGCCTACCACCTCGCCGCGTTTGATGAATCCGGCGGCATAGTCCACCACGTCACGTTCCGGTGCTTTGGAAGATATTTTAAGAACTTCGACGGGCAATGTTCACTCGCGGGTTACGCCATCTTTCTTTGGCAAACTACCACAGCCACACCCGCGCAAGCAAGCCGCCGTCATCCGGTGCAACGCGCGGCCTCCGACAACTCTCGAGACTCGGGAATGCTGCTTATTTACGAATCCCCTGCACTCAACCCGCCGCGCCATCAGCCCCCTGCGATGGCGCCGACGATTAGAAGAGGTTCCCTTCCCGAGGCAACCTCGTCCGGCAGCGGGGTGTCCAGCTCCTGATGCGAAAGGTCTTCTCCGCAAGCGAAGAATCGCAAGAAGGGCCGGCGCTTTTGCGTGATGTGATCGCGGATCGCTCCGCGGAGCATCGGGTAGCGGGCTTCGAGCGCGTCGAGTACCGAACGCTGCGTGGCCTGACCTTCGATATCGAGCCTTACCTCCCCGCTGATGTGCGCGAGCCCTCGAAGGTGCGACGGAAGCTCGACTCGGATCATGGCAGTGTCTGCACCTCGACCGAAAGCACGCTCGGAAAATCCCGGACGATGGGCGCCCATGTGTCACCGGCGTCGGCCGACGCATACACCTGACCGCCCGTTGTACCGAAATACACACCGCATTTATCGAGCGAGTCCACAGCCATCGCATCGCGCAGCACGTTAACGTAGCAGTCGGCTTGCGGCAGGCCCTTGGTCAGCGCCTCCCACTCGTTTCCGCCCGAGCGGCTTCGGTAAACGCGCAGTTTTCCATCCGGCGTAAAGTGTTCCGAGTCGCTCTTGATCGGGACGACGTAAATAGTTTCCGGCTCGTGTGCGTGAACGTCGATTACGAACCCGAAGTCGCTCGGCAAGTTCCCGCTAACCTCATGCCATAACTCACCGGCATCGTCGGTGCGAAGGACGTCCCAATGCTTCTGCATGAACAGCACATTCGGTCGCGAGGGATGCATCGCAATATGGTGAACGCAATGCCCAACCTCGGCCGTAGGGTCGGGAATGTACTCGGAGCGTAAGCCGCGATTGATCGGTTTCCATGTTTTCCCGCCGTCGTCTGTGCGGAACGCGCCCGCAGCCGAAATGGCTATGAACATCCGCTCCGCATTCTTCGGATCCTGAATGATTGAGTGCAAGCACATTCCACCGGCGCCCGGCTGCCAATTCGGGCCCGAGCCATGACCGCGCAGTCCGGAAAGTTCCTGCCAATTCTGCCCTCCGTCGTTTGAAACGAACAGTGCCGCATCCTCAACTCCGGCATAAACCGTATCCGCATCGGTCAGCGACGGTTCCAGATGCCACACCCGTTTGAATTCCCAGGGATGAGGCGTGCCGTCGTACCATTGGTGCGTACCGGGAACGCCATCGTATGCAAACTTGTTGCCCACCGTCTCCCACGTTTTGCCGCCGTCGCCGGAGCGCTGAATGATCTGCCCGGACCAGCCGCTCGACTGCGAGACATATATCCGATTCGGATCCACAGGTGACCCCTTCAGGTGGTAGATCTCCCACCCCGCAAAGTGGGGGCCGCTCACATCCCAGCGTTCGCGCTTGCCGTCCGCTGTCAGGATGAACGCGCCTTTCCGTGTGCCCACCAGAACTCTTACCTTGCTCAACTCGACCTCCTGTGCGGTTCTCTGGAGATGCCGGCGTCGAACATCGAGGTTGCAACGGAATTGTTTCCGTTCACTTGGAACGCGCTCGAAGCCCGACAATTCCAAAAGG
>PKWH01000067.1 GCA_003131985.1 Acidobacteriota bacterium
CGCGCGCTGCCGATTGCGCCGAACGCGCAACAAAAAATTCTATACGACAATGCCGCGCGGCTTTTTCCGGTTTGAGCGAGGTTTGTGAATGGAAATAAAAACCATCGGAGTGATCGGCGCGGGAGCGATGGGCCGCGGAATCGCTTACGCGGTGGCCCTTGGCGGCTACCGCACGGTGCTCGAAGACGTTTCTCCTCAAATGCGGGAGCAGGGCCTTTCGTATATTTCGCAAACGCTCGAAGACGAAGTGTCCCGCGGANNTCGACGTCGCGATCGGTGGAAGATGTTTGCCGCGAAGCGGATCTGCTGATCGAAGCCGTCCCGGAAGAAATGGAAGTGAAGCTCGAGATTTTCACGATCTTCGACAAGTTTGCGAAGCCCGGCGCGATTCTGGCCAGCAATACCTCTTCGCTCTCGGTCACGGAAATGGCATCCATCACTTTTCGCGCGGAAGATTGCATCGGTATGCACTTTTTTAATCCCGTTCCAAAGATGAAACTGTTGGAAATCGTGCGCGCGCTGGAAACCTCTGAGGCTACGCTGCAGACATGCGTGGAAGTAGGACGGCGCATGGGCAAGGAAGTGGTGGTGATCCGCGAATCGCCGGGGTTTGTCACCAGCCGCATCGACGCCATGATCGGCAATGAAGCTTTTTATATGCTGCAGGAGGGCATCGCCAGTGCCGAGGACATCGACAAGGCTCTGAAATTGGGGCTGAATCATCCGATGGGCCCGTTCGAACTTGCAGATATGGTTGGGTTGGACGTGCGACTGAATATTCTGGAATACTTGCACAAAACGCTGGGAGAAAAATACCGGCCCTGCCCGCTTCTGGCGCAATATGTGAAGGCAGGGCGTACAGGGCGGAAGTCAGGTCGCGGCGTGTATGATTACGGAAAAGAAGTGGCAAAGAAATAGTTCGGCGGTTTTTAAAGTGACGATCGTACGGGAAGGATCCTCTTGAAGATGAATTTTGCCGATCGGGTTAAAATTATCGAGGGCGACCTGACCGAGATGGACGTGGACGCCATCGTGAATGCTGCGAACAATGATTTGCAGCTTGGGGGCGGAGTGGCGGGAGCAATTCGGCGAAAGGGCGGCCCGGAAATCCAGAAGGAATGTGATGACATCGGCCAGGTTCCAGTAGGCGGAGCGGCGATCACGACGGGCGGAAAATTGAAAGCGCGCTTCGTGATACACGCCGCCAGCATGCAACTTGGCGGAAAAACTTCCCCGCACTCCTTGCGCAGCTCGACGGCACATTCGCTCCGAATCGCGGCGCAAAAGGGGCTGAAGACCATCGCGTTTCCGGCAGTTGGGACGGGCATCGCGGGATTTCCCCTGCGCGAGTGCGCCGAGATCATGTTCCGTGAAGTAGCCAAACACTTCGAGCAACCTACCTCGCTCGAGAAGGTTGATTTCGTCCTGTTCGACAAAGAGGCGCTGGCAAGTTTTTCAAGTGTATGGACGGAATTGCAGGCGAAGAGCTTCAAATGAGCGAATTGCTCGCTGAAAAGGTCCGTCATCAGCTTGCCCACTACGAGCATCCGCTTTTTGATTTCGAAGCGCGTCCCGCAGAAGGGGGCGTAGAAGTCGAGATCCGCTACAAACCGACGAACGCGGAAGTGCACAATTATACTTTCAAGCTGCACCCGCGTGAAATTGAACACGCGCAATTTCCATGGACATTCCAGAAACAACTCTACGATTGCCTGCACGATTACATCATCGAGATGTTTACGCGGAACCCGCAGCGCGTGAATTGATGGCTTCGCGCAGCGAGCCGACGCCCCTCGCACTCATCCTGGCGGAACGCATGCGTTCGCACGGCCCAATTACCTTCGCTGAATATATGGAGGCATGCCTTTATCACCCGGTGCACGGGTACTACACCAAGGCGGAGCAGGAGCCCAGGCGCGACTATTTTACGAGCGTGGACGCAAGCCCGCTTTTTGCGCGGCTCTTGGCGCGGCAATTTCAGGAAATGTGGTGCGCGGTCGGGCGGCCAGATGCTTTCTGGCTCGTCGAAGCCGGGGCGGGAACGGGCCAACTAGCGAAGCAGATTCTCGATTTTGCGGCCGAGGCATGGCCTGATTTTTATGAGGCGCTGCGATTTCTGGCCGTGGAACGATCTGCTGCGCGCCGGACGTTGCAATCGAAATGGATGGGGACGCATATCGCGCGCGGAAAATTTGCGTCTCAAGAAGAATTGCGCAACGAAATCACGCGTGGCTGCATTTTCTCAAATGAACTTATCGACGCGATGCCGGTTCATCGTGTGGTGCGTGAAGGCAATGAACTGCGCGAAATGTATGTCGGGCTCGGCAAGAACGGTCTGTGCGATGAAATTGGGCGATTATCTTCCAACGCTCTGGACGAATATATTTCGGAACAGCAGATCGCCTTACTAGACGAACAGCAGGCGGAAGTGAATCTCGCCGCTTGCCGGTGGATCGAAGAAGCCGGGAAAAAACTTAAGCGCGGATTCGTTTTAACAATCGATTATGGACATGAAGCGAAAGAGCTTTACGACGAGCGGCACATGAAAGGAACTCTGCTCGCCTACGAGCGTCACCGCGCCGGCGAGGATTGGTTTCGCGCGCCGGGCAAACAGGACTTGACGGCCCACGTGAATTTCAGCGCGTTGGATTTATATGGGCGAAGATGCGGACTCGTTCGCGCCGGATTTACGTCGCAAAGCAACTTTTTGCTGGCGCTGGCGCGGCACGGAAATTTTGCAGACTTGCAATCGGACGAGATGAGCGAAGCAGAACAAACGCAGAGACGGCTACTCTTCAAGACTTTGATCAACCCGGAAGGAATGGGCGAGACGTTTCAAGTTCTCGTTCAACATAAGGGCATCGAGCCCGTAAATCTGGCCGGACTTCAACCTCTCTGATCCACCAACTCCGAAGACTCCGGTTTCTATGGACGTTTCTTGAGGACCGGCTTGTCCGGGTCCGCAGCAGAAGCGGGCGCATTTGTGGTTCCAGGGGGTGTTGCGCCGGCGGGAGCGGCGTCTGCGACCGCGTCACCAGTGTACGGCCGCTGCAAATACTTTCCAGCTTCTTCCTGCGCCCCCGCGGTATCGTCTCCCAAGTGCTGCGCCAAACTGTACTCGTTGACGGCGCGTTCGCGCTGGCCAAGAATGTCGTAAATTTTTCCGATGTAAATGTGGCACCAGACATCAACCCATTTGGGGTCCAGGTCGCCGCCGAGCGCGGCGCGAAACGCATTTGCGGCGGACTGGTAGTTCTTCTGGTTAAACATGGCCTCGCCCATGCGGAAATGAGCGAGCGAGTTGGTGGACTGCAGATCCAGAGCATGCTGATATTCCTGAATGGCCTCGTAGTATTGGCCGTTTTCGGCGAAGCCTTCCCCGCGCGCGACGAACGCTCGGATTCGCAAGCGGGCGCTGGATTTCAGCATGTTGTTGTTCGGATCGATCACGATTCCATTGGGCTTGGGGCGGCCGAAAGTGTCGATCTCGAATTGCTGCGTTGTTCCGGTCACCAAGATTTTCTTGTATTCGGGATTTCCTTCGGTATCCACGCGAAGTTCAACCGGCATGCGAAATGTGTCGAGATCCTGGTGAATCTTGCCCACCACTTTGAAACCTTTTCTCGTGCGATAGACGATGAATTCGAGCTTGAACTCCGGAATGCCCGTTGAATTTACCCACTGGGAAAAGAAAGAAACAAGATTGATGGGTGGCTCGCCCTTTTTCGGCGCGGGAACTTTGGTGTAAGCCATCTTTTCGAAGTCGGCGATATTTGCGTTTTTGCCTTCGTATTTCTTGTAGAACTCGTGCAGAAGCGCGGTGAAGGCATCGTCTCCAATTTCGGTGCGGAGCATGTGAAAAACCAGAGCGCCCTTGTCGGCGACAACCGAGCGATACTCGTTCGAGAATGTCTGCAAGCGGCCGGCCTGAGAAATGGGCGCGGTATCCTCATACATCAGCGCGCCGACTGCGAAATCCTCGAGNNGTATCGGACGAAGTTGAGGGAAGAACGCGGTCGCCCCACCATTGTTGGGAAGCAAGTTCCGAAAGCAGGCGATCGTTGGCTTTCGTAGTCCATTGGCGGGCGCTGATCAGCAACAGTCCGGGAGCGGAATATCCAGGCAAACTGCCATCGGGCATCTGCGCGATAGTAAACGGCGGAGGCGCATTCTCTTGAAGCGCACCAAAAGCATCGGAATAGTACAAAATAATATGCGCCAGCGAAGTTCCGTAGGCGGTAGCGCTGGACGCCTGCACCGGCGGTGTAAACACGGAAACCGTAATTCCTTCCGTTTGCACCGGGTTGAGCTGCAGCGGCCCCGCAACGAAAGTGCCAAACGGAGCCGGGTGATCGCAATGGAAAACGTATGACGCCTGTCCGGCACCCTTCCCGATTCCGGGCTGCATCGTCGGCGGATCCGCTTTGCCTGTGCCGGTGACGTACATCGTGTCGGGAGTGATTATTTTGAAGGTGCCGGTGTAACGATTCGCGGGATAGTTTGTAAGCGGAAACCAGCGCGCGGGAAGCAGCAAATACGCCGAGGTCTTGTCAATCGAAGCAAAGCGGACACCTCTCGTCGGACTATCATCCTCGCTGGAAATCGGCCCGGTGTAATCGAACTCGAGGGACACTGGCTGCCCGGGGGCTACGGAGTCAGGAAGTCCGACAGTCAGCAGGAGCGGATAAGTTCTATCACGCTCGAATTCCAGCGGCTTTTTTGAACCTGGAATGCGGACCGAATTCAGTTTCAAGTCCTGATGCAGCTCTACGACTACCGTGCGGGCAACTTCGTTGGCGATAAAATCCACGCGAGCCAAGCCTGAGATCGTCTGATCTTCGGGATGTATCAAGACTTGCACGTCGTAATGATCCGCTCGAAAAGGGAAGCGACGAGGGGTTTGAGCCGATGCGACGACGGCCGCGAGAAGCGACAGAGCCAGGGGGATTAGCAGCCGATAAGTTTTGTGCAAGAAACCCTCTCGCGATGAGCGAACTATCTGCTTTTATTTAAGATACAGCAGGCCCGCACAAAGTTGCCCGCAAGTTGTACGCAGAAAAGGTTACAACATCTGCGCGAAAATGTCCGCTGCGCGCTCTATTGCCCCGCCCGGCCCGAGCTTCGCTCGCACTTCAGCCAGACTTGATTTCATCTCGTCACGAGCGGCCGGCGAATCCAGCAGGCGGCGAACTTCAGTTTCGACAGCGGCCGGCGTGAAATCATCCTGAATTAACTCCCGAACCACACTTCTTCCCGCTATTAGATTCACCATACTGAAGAAGGGTGTCCGAATCATGCGCCGAAGGATAAATGCGGAAAGCCGGCTAACGCGATAAACGACAACCATGGGCGTGCCCAGAAGCGCAGCTTCAATTGTAGCCGTTCCGCTAGCTACGATGGCACAGTCGGCCGCGGCCAGTGCGTCGTAAGTGGCTCCCTGGACTAGCTTTATATCCAAAAGAGAGCCAGCGTACGAGGCGAAAATATCCCGAGTAAGGTTCGGTGCTGCTGCCAGGACGAACTGTAGGTTGCCGTCTGAGCGGCGCAGACTCTCGCACGCCTCGACGATGCGTCCGTAATTTTGCCTAATCTCGTTTCGGCGGCTACCCGGCAGAATAGTGACAATGGGTTTGTTCGGATTCAGATCGTGCAGGGCCGCGAATTCCGCGCGGGTCGTGTGAGCGTGCACTACGTCCACCAACGGATGGCCTACAAAATTTACAGGCACGCCCGCGTCGCGGTAGATTTTTTCTTCAAACGGAAATATTACCACCATTCGGTTCACGCGTCTTTTGACCACGCGTACTCGTCCCGCGCGCCAAGCCCAAATCTGCGGACCGATGAAATAGCCGACGGGTACACCGATCTCTTTCAGGCGGCGCGCGACGCCCAAATGAGTGCCAGGCGAGTCGACGAGGATCGCGAGCACGGCGTTCCGCCGCTTGGCTTCGCGCTTCAGACGGTTCTGCACACCGATCACGGCCGGAATTTTGTGAAGGACTTCTGCGATGCCAACGACCGCAACTTCGTGATAGTCGGCGACAAGTTCTACGCCCGCCTCGGCCATGCGAGGACCACCCATTCCGAAAAACTTCGCACCGGTGCGCGCGCGCAAGGCAGTGGCCAGCCGCGCAGCATACATGTCACTCGATGCTTCTCCCGCGGAAATCAGAATGTTCTTTTCACTCATGGGAAACGCGAGGGGAATCGGGCTGCGAGTGCGCCGCTACGCCGGAAGTTCGTGAAGCAGCCCAACTGAAAGCTGAAGCTCGCCGAATATTTTCTAATCATCGGCAGGGAGTGGATGCGAAAATCCAGCCCCACCGCCGGGCACTGGAGCCGCGAATTCCTGCTCTTTGTATTGCAGCTGATAGAGACGGTAGTAAATTCCGCGCAGTGCCAGAAGCTCCTGATGTGACCCTTGTTCCCGGAGGCGGCCTTTGTGAAACACCAGGATGCGGTGAGCGTGCTGAATCGTGCTCAGGCGGTGCGCGATCACGACGGCTGTGCGGCCCTGCAAGAGCCGGTCCAGGGCTTCGCGGATCAGGAGCTCGGTCTTGGTGTCCACGCTGGAGGTAGCTTCGTCGAGAATTAAAAATTTTGGATTGTGCGCCAAAGCGCGCGC
>PKWH01000160.1:0-200 GCA_003131985.1 Acidobacteriota bacterium
GAATTGAGCGCCGTGCGACACACGTCTCTCTCGCGCACCCGCCCGCATTTGCTGTTCCTTGCGTCGATCGTCGCGATGCTTGTCCTAACCGGCATCTCTCTGGCGCAGCCGCGACCCCAAGACGAAGCCCCGTTCGACGACGTCCGAGGCAACTGGACGATTTTCTCCAAGAACATCGACGGCGGCGAAGCGGTCGAGAA
>PKWH01000160.1:377-4444 GCA_003131985.1 Acidobacteriota bacterium
GGGCCTTCAGCCCGGCATCTTGCTTCTGACTTGGCGAACTTTTCGCCGAGCCTTGCTCCTCGCTACTAGCTTGGGCTCGCGCAGGCGGGGCGCGTCTTCTTAGTAGTGAGCCGCCCTCGTGTTACTATCCGCCCATGCCCTCGCCAAAAAAATCCGCCATCCCCGCCGATAAACTCGCTTTGTATGAAGCCCTAATCAAATCCGTCCCGCAGATCGAACGCAAAGGCGCCGTCCACCCCTACACCTCGCTCAACGGCCACATGTTCACCTACCTCGACCAGACCGGCACCCTCGGCCTCCGCCTCCCGCCCGACGCACTCGCCGCCTTCTTGAAGAAATACAAAACCACTCTCTTCCGCTCCTACGGCGTCATCAAAAAAGACTGGGCCACCGTCCCCGCCTCCTTATTGAAAAACACAAAAGAACTAAAGCAGCACCTCGAAGTAAGCTACGACTACGTCAAGACCCTAAAACCCAAATAATCGAGGACGCATTGCCTTTCGTAGCGCCGGCGTCTCGCCGGCTCTTTTCGCCTTGTCCCTGTACGTTGTCATCCCGAGCGAGGCCTTTTTTGCCGACGAGGGACCTGCTGTTTCCTTTGTCGACGCAATTAGCACNNCGACGGCTGGAAATACGTCCCGCGCTGGCTACAAATTATCCTGTGGATAATCGCCCTCGCCGCGATGATCTACATCGCGGTTCGGCTGCGCTGATCTCGGTGTGGACTGGCCCGTCAGTAGTTCGTCTTCGTTGACTTGCTGAGCAGCCCAACCTAAGATTGCGCGATTGCCGGCATGATTGGCCAAACCATCTCGCACTATCGCATCCTCGAAAAACTTGGCGGGGGCGGGATGGGTGTGGTTTACGAAGCCGAGGATACGAATCTTGGCCGGCGTGTTGCGCTGAAATTTCTTCCGCAGGAATTGGCCAAAGATCTGCAGGCGCTTGAACGTCTTCGACGCGAAGCGCGCGCGGCCTCGGCGTTAAATCACCCCAACATTTGTACGATTCACGATGTGGGCGAGGAAAATGGCCAGACTTACATTGTGATGGAATTCCTCGACGGCAATACGCTGAAGCATCACATTGCGAATCGGCCATTTGAATTGGAATTTCTTCTCGACTTCGGCATCGAACTTGCCGATGCGCTGGACGCCGCCCACACACAGGGCATCGTTCACCGCGACATCAAACCGACCAACATCTTCGTCACCAAGCGCGGCCACGCGAAGATTCTCGATTTCGGGCTTGCCAAGCTCACCCCTACGGCTACGGGCGTTGGCGCTTCTGCAATGCCGACGGCTTTAGGCAATGAGCTGCTCACCAGCCCCGGTACGGCGGTGGGCACCGTTGCTTATATGTCGCCGGAGCAGGCACGAGGGAAAGAACTCGACGCGCGCACCGACATTTTTTCTTTCGGCATGGTGCTCTATGAAATGGCGACGGGCAAACAAGCGTTTTCCGGGAGCACTTCGGCGGAAATTTTCGATGCCATTTTGAATCGCGCGCCGGTGGCGCCGGTTCGGCTGAATCCGGAAATTCCGGCGAAGCTAGAGGACGTCATCAACAAGGCGCTGGAGAAAGAGCGCGACCTGCGTTATCAGCACGCGTCCGATTTGCGTTCAGATTTGAAGCGGCTGAAGCGTGATACGAGTTCTGATCGCAGAGTCGTCGCCGATGGCAGCGATGTGGTTCCGGCAAGCGGAGCGCCGGGTTCGGCGCCAGGGGTGACGCCAGCGAGCGGGTTTTCGGCTGCGGCAACGAGTGGAACGATGATCCCCGCGCCAGCTCGCCCGGTGTGGCGAAGTCAATGGCTGCTGGCCGCAGCCGTAGCCGTGGTGTTGATCGCTGCGTTAGCAGTGTGGAAATTGCGCGCCCCTGCCGGCTCCGCGGGCGAGACTGAGTCAGGCCCGATGCAAATTTCCCAGCTCACCACAACGGGCGATCTTATCGTGAGCGGGATCTCTCCTGACGGGAGGCTGGTGGCCTACGTGCGGGAGCAGCACGGAGAGAACAGCATGTGGATGCTGCAACTGGCCACGGGGAGCACGGCGCAGATCGCGCAAGTGTCGAACGGACTCGCCGGGGGCCCACGGTTTTCGCCGGACGGGAATTACATCTATTTCGGCACCCAGCCACTCGGCGCCCCCAAGGCTACGTTGTATCGCGTGGCGTCGCTTGGCGGCACGCCGAAGACGGTATTGGACGATGTGTTTTCCACCATCTCGTTTTCGCCGGACGGAAAGCAATTTGCTTTCATTCGGCAGGACGCCGCGAAACACGAGAGCTATCTAGTAACGTCGGAAGCGGACGGCTCGAACGTACATGTCGCGGCGACTAAGAAGGAGCCACAAGCTTTCACGGAGGTCGGGCCCGCCTGGATGCCCGATGGCCAACATGTGGCGGCCGTGTCCCAGGAAAATGTCGCCCGTCCGGGCGTACGTTTAGAGGTCGTGGATTTGGGAACGGGAGCGTCAACACCGCTGGCAAATCTAAATTGGATTTCAATTGGCCGCTTGTCGTGGCGATCCAACCCGGACGCAATCGTATTCGCAGGATTCGAGAATTTGGCGGATTTCCGCCAGCAACTTTGGGAAGTGCTCTATCCGAGCGGCCA
Organism: Acidobacteriota bacterium; assembly: GCA_003131985.1. Taxonomy (GTDB): domain Bacteria; phylum Acidobacteriota; class Terriglobia; order Acidiferrales; family UBA7541; genus Palsa-295. Next base: position 2,995 of record PKWH01000160.1, read on the forward strand.
ACTACGAAAGATTTCGAACGACCTGAACAGTTACGACTCTACCGGACTGACGGCCGATGGCAGGAAGCTTGTGGCTACGCAAAGGCTGTTCCGCGGCGGCTTGTGGCTGGCACCCGTCTCCAACCCGGACTCCGCACGGCAAATCACGCCGGGGACCGGCCGGCAAGATGGAATGGGGCTGTCCTGGGTCGGAAATACCCAAATTGTTTACGGCTACATCGGAGGGGCCAACATCCGATTGGCAAGGCTGGAGGTTCCTGGAGGTCAGCCCACGGATTTGGCGCTGCCCGGCGAAGCGCAGCTGTCGCCGGCACCTTGCAATGGCGGCGTGGTCTATGTGCAAGTGGACAAAAAGAAATTTTCGATTTGGAGCGCGGACCTGAACGGCGGGACGCCGAGGGAGATCGATCCCAACCCGTCGAGCGGTGTTCCACTGTGCACGGCGGACGGCCGGTTCGTGGTTTTTCAGACGTACGTAGGGAGCGACATCGCCCGCCTGATGCGTGTGCCGGCAACCGGCGGAACGGCGCAGAAACTTAACGACCTGAACATGCAGGAACCCGCGCTCTCGCCCGACGGCCGGGAAATTGCGGCGTACTACTTCACAGATCCGACGGCAGTGCCCAAGCTGGCGTTGATGCCCGCCGAAGGCGGAGAGCCGACGCGCACCATCGACATGCCAAAAGGTGTTACCCGGCAGATAGGTCTGGCATGGACGGCGGATGGCGACGCCATCATCTTCGCGAATTATGAAAAAGGTGCGGTGAACCTTTGGATCCAGCCGCTCGGCGCACCGCAGGGAAAGCCGGCTCCGCCGCGGCAGTGGACGCACTTCTCCGAGAACGGCGTATCGCGATTTGCAATTTCGCCCGACGGGAAGCAGGTGGTGTTCGCACGCAACACGGTCACCTCGGATATCGTGCTGATCACTCACCTGCCGTGAAATGAAACTTTAGATTCAGACCACCGCCAGTGAAGCGCTCGAGGGCGGGCAGCGCACCCTTCCACATCACGCCGTAGTCTTGTAGGAATTCACCCTCAGTGAATTAGCGAAGGGAAATTGCGAATGGGCACCGTTGGATTGCTCTTGACTTATATTAACCGATGTGTTAACATAGCTTTGGGAGTAGTTGAGTCCCCGAAGGAGGCGACATGTTTGACGACGCCGAACTTAGGCGTGCGGCCGAGTTTCTGGCAGACCTGGAAAAGAACCTCGCCTCGCCGCTGACCAATACCGCCCCAATCCCCCTGTCCTCATCCGCTCGAAACAACGAGCAATCCAAAAATCCTCAGGAGACTGGCAGTGCCCCTACGATCGAAATCCCTCGCATTTCTAATCGAGAACTCTTCGAATCAGAACAGTTCCCAACTCGCTGATAACAAAAAAAAGCGACCCGTTCTAATCGAGAACTTTGAACCAAACCGCGCTCGTCTTTTCGCGCCTCGTCAT